>JALXFN010000074.1 GCA_027068975.1 Campylobacteraceae bacterium
CGGTTTATCTTTCTCTCCTCTACTACCTCTAAACCTATTGAAGAGAAGCGTCTGCACACTTCGCTCTCTCTTGAGAAGATTTGGGCTCACTATGCGAGTATTGTAGCGATTGAAAAACATTTGAAAGAGGTGAGTCAACAAGGTATGGAGATAATTATACTGCGTGTGGGTCTCTTTACAGGGAAGAATTACTCTCTTGGTCTCTTACCCATACTGCTTCCACGGCTTAAAACCCATCTTGTCCCCTATCTTGAAAAAGGAACAACCTCTCTACCTCTGATAGATGGAGAAGATATTGCCCAAGCGTTCAAGTTGGCTTCTGAAGTGACACTCGATAAACATTATGAGGTCATTGATATTGTGGGCAAAGAGATACCTACCGTTAAAGAGGTTTTGAACTATCTACACACAAAACACAACTACCCTTTACCACACTTTTCCGTACCTTTTGGGTTTGCCTATCTGTTTGCTCGTTTTATGCGATGGACAGATAGGCTCTTGCCCTTTGACCCACTGATTGTCCCCTCGATTGTACTGCTACTCGAAGAGACCAATTCAAACAATGACAAGGCTGAAAAACTTTTGGGTTACAGACCAAGGGTTGATTGGCGAGAGAGTATAGAGATGCAAATAGCACAGATGAAAAGAGAACAAAAAACCAACATGAGGATGAACAAAAAATGAGACTTAACGAAAATGAAACAGCCCCAACTTTTAAAACCATAGATATGAGTGGTCAAACATTTGACTTAGAAACACCACGAGAGAAACCTCTGCTTATCGCTTTTTTTCGTTATGCCTCTTGCCCTTTATGTAACTTGCGTGTGCATGAACTGATTGAAAATTATGAGCGACTTAAAGATAAAATAGAGATAGTTCTCATCTTCCAATCACCCAAAGAGAAGATAGAGCAGTATGTAGGAAAACAGGATATTCCCTATAGAGTCTTGCCCAACCCTAGTAAAACACTCTACCACCTTTATGGGGTAGAGAACTCTTGGTTAGGTTTTGCCAAAGCGTGGACGGTAAAGATAAAACAGGTTTTTGTGGCTGTTTTACAAAATCGTTATCTTCCTGGGTCTGTTGAGGGAGAGATTCACCGTATTCCTGCTGATTTTGTGATTGACCGAGACAACATGATTTTAAAGGCATTTTATGGGAAAGATATTGGCGACCATTTGCCACTTGAAGAGCTTGAAGCCTATGGTAGAAAATTAGACAAAAATGTTATACTTACTTCATGAAACAAGGCGAAAAGACAAAACGACATATTTTAGAGCAGAGCGACAAGCTGTTTTATGAGCATGGTTATGCTCATAGCTCATTTACCGATATTATGAATGCTACAGGTTTGAGTAAGGGTAACATTACTTACCATTTTAAGAACAAAAGAGCCATCTTAGAGGGCATTGTTGCTCAACGAATGAGTGAGATAGAGGCTTCATTTAAAGCGTGGGAAGAGAAAACCCACACCCCTACTGAAAGATTGGCTCTTTTTTGTGAGATGATAGTTGAACAACAAGGAGCTATTGAGTCATTTGGCTGTCCTATGGGAACACTCACAGCTGAATTCTCCAAAAATGAACCTGAACTATACACCTTAACACTCCCAATGTTCAATGCTTATAGAGCATGGCTTGGAGAACAGTTTAAAGAGCTTGGGTTTAAGGCTTATGATGAAGAGGCAATGTCCCTTTTAGGTAGAGTTCAAGGCGTTGCTATGGTAACCCATGCATTTAAAGATAGTGACTTTTTTCGTCGTGAGATGGAGAGAGTTAAAGAAGAAATTAAACAAAAAGGATAAACAATGGCATACATAAAACTCTGTAAATACGAAGAGATGACCCCAAACATTCAAGCGAAAGCAAAACCGATTTTAGAAAAGACAGGTA
Source organism: Campylobacteraceae bacterium (assembly GCA_027068975.1). Taxonomy (GTDB): domain Bacteria; phylum Campylobacterota; class Campylobacteria; order Campylobacterales; family Sulfurovaceae; genus UBA1140. The sequence goes on from JALXFN010000074.1 coordinate 1,893, forward strand.
AATTAGGAGAGATATTTGAACTCTTAGCCCTCGATGAAAAAATCTACACAGCTACCGACAATATGGTACAGAGCTACCTACTCCAAGAGACACGTCTACCTTACGCTACAAAAGAGAGAATTGCTCTGCTTATCTCACTAGAGAACAACTGTACCATGTGTGTTGATGTGCATAAAAATATTGCCAAAATGCTTGGTATGAGTGAAGAGCAAGTAGAAGAGACGCTTCAAGGTGTTGATGCGATTGATTGTGATGAGTCTGAAAAGGTACTGCTTCGTCTCTGTCTAAAAGCTGGGTCAAAAGAGAACTACAAAACGGTTCAAGAAGATATAGATGAAGTGAAAAATGTTGGGTACTCAGAGCTAGAGATTTTAGAGGCGATTGCGATTACTGGGTATTTTAACTATATCAATACGCTTTCTAATGTGTTTGGGTTGGGGAAGTAGATATTTAAAACCATGTACTCATTTTTAGCTCACTCCATCATAGGTATTACCATTGGTTCACAAAAAAATAAAAAGAGTTTAAGACAGAGTATTGTTCTTATGCTCTTCTTTATAGTCTTGGCTTCAACTCCTGATATTGACTATCTCATTAACTATATTAGGGGAGAGGGGATGCCTATACGATACACACACTCTATCGGTTTTGTTTTTTTAGTGGGCATTTTTTCTCTTCTTTTTAGAAACATTCTCCTTAAAAAGTATCTCCATGAGACACCTGTTATTCTCTTTTTTTTAGCACCACTTTCACATCTTGTTTTAGATGCTTTGGTTGGGGTTCATGGCAATCCTTACTTTTTTCCATTGAGTTCCCATGAGTTTGTTTTTCCTTTTGGCATTTTGCCAAGTTCGGGAAGAATTAACATTCATAACTTCTATTTTTGGCGTAATATGTTTATAGAGATTGCTATTTTTTTGCCTATTTTAGTCACTTTTGTTCCTAGCCTTAGAAAATATTTTTTTCAATACAGAGTTTTAAAACTAATGCTTATAATGCTTTTTATTGTAGGGGTTAGCATTGGAATAAATTTAGATAGAACATAAAGGATTCAGATGACTTTTAAAGAACTAGACAGCTATTTACTATCGAAACAAGGGGCAACTTTTGACTATCCGTTTGATGAAAAAGTACGTGTCTATCGTATAGCTCAAAAGATATTTGCCTTAACTTCAGAGAAACATCCCCTAGAGGTAAACCTAAAGTGTGACCCTATTTACTCTTTGGAGCTTCGGAGTATCTATGAGGGTATTCGTGGAGGGTATCATATGAACAAAAAGCATTGGAATACCCTTACTTTAGAAGCGTCAGATGTCGATGATGAGACTGTTAAAGAACTCATAGACCACTCTTATGAATTGGTCTATAAAAGCTTAACCAAGAAGAAGCGTGAGGAGTTGGGGTGACGCAGTATGACCTAGACCTAAAAAGCCAACATGCTAAAAACTTTAAAGCCATACGCAAACTACTGCTCTCTTATGATGAGATAACAGAGCTAAAAAATACCAAGCAGACCTCTTATCGTGATAGCTATGGAGTTGTTGTGATGATGCGAACCAAAGGCGATGTTTTAGTGGTGGCTTTTGGGAAAGGGTATAAGCTTCAAGAGAAGTTTCCACAGTTGGAGGGTAGTGGTAAGATTGTAAGGCATTTGTATTTTAAAGAGGAAGATAGTGTCGATGAAGTGTTGTTAAGAGCGATGATTGAGGAGAGTTTGCTTCTTAATATTGAGGGGTTTGAGATGAGAGAGCTTCGGAAACATATATAGAGAATTTATTGTTATCTCAATATAAACTCAGCTATGATGTCCCTCTATCTACTCTTCTTAAACTTCGGCGAATTTGTATTGTATTTAAGTATTATATTTATCTTGATTTGTTGAAGTAAAATATGTTGAAATAACAACTCAATATTATTGAATAGACTATGTTTTGAGTATACGATAAAATCATATACTATTTATCTGAAAACAGTTTTAAAATAACATCTAATGTCAAAAACATAGGTAAAGGTTCATCATCTTTTATGGCAACAAAACCTAGTTTTTCATAAAAAGATATAGCCTCTTTCTCAGCTAAAAGATAGATACCAATGCACCCTGCTAATTTAGAGATTTGATAGACTTTTAAAAAGACATCTCTCAAAAGTCTTTTCCCTATACCTTTGCCTTGTAAGGATTTGTCTACACCTAACATACTTAGTTTAATAAGGGGAACAATAGGAGGTAATCCTGAGGGTTTATGCTCTTCTAACTCAAAATTATTTTTTGCTATAGAAAAACTATCTAGTGTATAAAATCCAACAAAGCGTTCACTCTCATCTAACAGAACATAGGCTTGACTCAAATGTTTTTTAACTCTTTTTTTTAGATTTTTTTGGACAAATCTGTTTATCATCTCATTGTTACAATCAAACTCTTTTTGACCTTTATATGTTTTGGAAGAGTCGAACTTTTCTAGTTTTAAATTAGACATTATAAATTCTTTTTATTTGATTTAATCAGTAAAAGTATAGAGAGTTTTTAATAAAATTATGCTAAAATATCCGTATATAAACCGTATAAGGATTTAAGATGAGCAGACCTAATGATTTAAAAGATGCAAGAATAGAGTTTAAAACATCTAAAGATATAAAACTATTATTACAAGAGGTAGCAAACTCATTAGGTATGGATTTAAGCAATTTTTTAATCTCTACAGCAGTACAAAGAGCCAAAGAGATACAAAAAGAAGAGAGAGTTTTGATGCTTTCAAATAAAGAGTGGAAGAACTTTCAAGAGATTATAAACACTCCTCAAAAACCTACCAATGAGCTTAAAGAGTTAATGAAATTAGAAGGATTTAATGAATAAAGATTTCATGCGTATAATGTAATCTTTTCTCATCACTTCACCAACTCCTGATACCTCTTCAACAAGTCAGGACTCTCAATAGACCCATGATGGTGAACCTGTTTGTACTCTCCATCCACCAACTTATAAACCCGACTGGTACGAATGGCTAAATCTAGCTTTTCACCTTTGGTCTCTACCCACCCACGCTCTCGACCGATGGCTACAAAACCACCATCTAAGGCTACAATGGTGTAGTCGTAAAACTCTACATAGACTTTGGCTTGACCTGAGAAGATACGGCTGTAGATGGTTTTAATCTCTTCCCATCCTCTTTTGATGCCACCTAGTGGGTTGTCCATGGCTATCTCTTCGTTGTTGAGCCAATTTTTCTGCATGAGGTCAAAATCTCTTTGGTTGAAAGCTTTGTAAAACTCTGCTAAAGCTTCGTGCATTTTGTTGTTGTATTGTTTCTCTTCACCTGTGATTGGGGTTTGGATTGGGGTCATTATTTCTCCTTTCTTGACCTTTTAGTCAAGTGAAAAGATAGCTTATTTGACCTTATGGTTAACTTATAACCTGAGTTTTAGCTATAATCACTTTATGAAAAAAGATACAAGAGAAGCACTACTAGATTCAGCATTTAATACCTTTTATAAACAGGGGTTTCAAGGGGCAAATATTGCGACCATTTTAAATGATGTGGGCATTAACAAAGGTTCAATGTACCACTTCTTTAAGTCTAAAAAGGCTTTAGGCTTGGCTGTGATTGAGGAGAGGATAGAGCGTAACTTGGTTAATAAATATGCTTCTATAAAAAGTGTTGAAGAGCTTTTTGATGTTCTCTGTTCTGCTCCTAAAACTCTTGCTTATGGTTGTCCTCTTAATAAAATGAGTCAAGAGATGATTTATATTGACACTGATTTTCAAAAGTTGCTCTCTACTACTTATGGTAAATTTGAAACTTTAGTTCAAATGATTTTAGAGCGAGATGGGGTAGAGAGTAGTGAGTTGAAAGCTAAGCAGATTATTGCTACTTATGAGGGGGCTTTGATGATTTATCATTTGAACCGACAAGATGAGGAGTTTGTGTTGGTTTTAAGGGGATTAGAGCAGGATATATTTTAATGGTTAACAACGAGCATACTTAGAATAAGCTACCTAATCTAAAATAAAAGCCCAATAGTTTAGATACTCTTAGGCTCTTACGATAAGAAATTTTTCAATGCTGATTATTGGTATCTAAAATTGAAAATCTTCTCTAATCAATAAACTCCACTACATCATCAAACGGCAATCGCAACTGAGTTGACTGCTCATTAATTCGGTAGCCAAATGGAAGTAACATAGCTACTTGATACTGTGTTGTGTCTAACTCTAAAGCCTCTTCAACAGCACTTTTTTCAAAGCCTTCGATGGGGCAAGAGTCTATGCCTATAAATGCTGCAGCTGTCATCATGTTTCCTGCTGCTATGTAGGTTTGTCTAGCTGTCCAATTATAGATATTTTCATCCGAACTTAATGTGTTTGTTAAGTGCTTAGAGTAGAGGTCAATGTATCCCTCTATCTGCTCAGGGCTTAGTGGTCGTCTTCCAAAGCGTTTTTGAGGTTCGCCTGAACTTGGTTTGGCATTTTCTATTCCTGCCAATACCACAACCAAATGAGAACATGAGGTAATTTGAACTTGATTCCAACATAGAGGGCGTAGTTTTGCTTTTAGCTCTTCGTTCGTAATGACTAAAAACTTCCACGCTTCCATACCAAATGAAGAAGGAGATGTGCGTCCTGCTTCTAAGATATAGCGTATGTTCTCATCTGATATTTTTTTACTCTCATCAAAGAGTTTACAAGCATGTCTAAATGCCATTGCTTCTGTGAATTGGTTTTTCATTTTGCATCCTTAGGTTTTTTGAAAGATTATCATATGTATGCTATAATGTCAAGAACTACCTAAAAAGGTATATACATACTAAAAGGATACTAATGAAGCTGATTTACAATGAAAAAACTTATGCTTGTTCTTTTGAATTTGCCCTAGATATGTTCTCTGGGAAGTGGAAAGCTCTTATCTTATGGTACTTAAAAGATGAGACCATGCGTTATGGAGAGCTTAAAAAAGTATTGGGAAAAATCACCCAAAAGATGCTAACACAAACCCTTCGAGAGTTGGAAAAGCATCAGCTTATCACTAGAAAAGTCTATCCTGTTGTCCCTCCAAAGGTAGAGTACACCATTACAGAACATGGAAAGAAACTCATTCCTATCTTTGAGATGATGTCAGAGTGGGGAAATGATGTTGGGAGTCAGTTGGGTGAGGTGCTTGAGTGTGATGGTAAAGAATAACTAATGTCAGAAAAATTTTCACTAAAAGATGAACTATTTAACCCCAAAAAAGTACATCAAATATCCTCTGAAATTAAAAATGTTTATGCTCCTTTTGAACAAGAAGCATTTGAAAAAGAGGTAACTACTAAGTTTGATGAGCTTGAATTAAAAGAGAGAATAGTACATATACGTAATGTGTTGGCTAAGTATCTTCCTAAAGATTATGTAGAAGCTGTGAAGATTTTACTTAAAGCACTTCCAGCAGAACTTGACCCGAAAAAAACAGATGATGATTTTGGTGAGTTTATATATGCTCCTTATTCTGATTTTGTTGCGTCATTTGGGTGTTCTAAAGAGCATTTGGATTTTTCGTTACAAGCCCTAGCTGAGATGACAAAACGGTTTACGGTTGAGTATGCTATTCGTGACTTTATAAATGAATTTCCAGAACAGAGTTTTAAGATGTTAGAAGCTTGTTCTTTGTCAGCAAACTACCATGAACGGCGTTTGGCATCTGAGGGGTGTCGTCCTAAGTTGCCTTGGGGGAAGAGACTAAATAGTGAATATACTAAGCCCATAACTATTTTAGATAATTTATATATGGACAAAACACGTTTTGTTACCCGTTCTGTGGCGAACCATTTGAATGATATAGCTAAAATAGATGCTCCTTTAGTGGTTGAGACACTTAAGCGTTGGAGAGATTCTAAAAAGCAAGATGAAAAAGAGATGGAGTTTATACTTTCTCACTCACTTAGAACCTTAGTAAAAGATGGGAACAAAGAGGCTTTGGCTCTGCTGGGTTATCATGCAAATCCTGCGATAGAAGTAAAAAATTTTCATGTAGAAAGTCTGGCTCTTAAAGTAGGGGAGAGCTTGATTTTTTCTTTTGACATAGAAGCAAAAAAAGAGGAGGCTTTGATGGTTGACTATATTTTATATTTTCAGACCAAAGTAGGAAAATTAACTCCAAAAGTGCATAAAATTAAAAAGTTAAATTTGAAAAAAGGTGAGTTGAAAACGATAAGTAAAAAACATCTCTTTAAAGCCAATATGAGTACACGTAAACTCTATAGTGGAGAGCATAAATTGGTCTTACAGATTAATGGTCAAGTTTTTAATGAGGTTGTTTTTGATTTGGCTCTATAGGCATAGGGTATGCCAAAGCCAAATCGACTATATTACCTTGTATTAGAAACTTTTTAAATTCTGAAAACATTGTTTGTTCTTTTATTATTATGTTAAAACACAAATTCTAACATAATATAATTAATATTAAGTTTCAGATGATTTTTTATTATTATAGAAAGTATGACAATTTGACATATTACTGCTTCTTTAATGGTTTTGTTTTGTATAATAAAGAAATTTTAAATCGTTAGGATAATAATCTATGAGCAGTAAAAAAGATAGAATTAAAGATGTTATTACTGAATTAATGGAACGTGTCATGAATAGAGTTCTTATCACTGACCCTTTTATTAAAGAGAAACATCATTCTTCAAAACCTTTATATGCTGCTTTAGTTCCTGATGAAATATTTAAGGGGTCACATTTCGAAAGAAGATTTGTGACTCCTTTTGGTGGGGTTTGGGAAAAGTTGGCTGAGGTTGTGGCTAAAGAGTATCACGGTGACTGTTCTAAGGGACATACGATTGTTGGTGAAGTAGGAAGTGAACGTTTACGAAGAATTCAAGAAGTTTTAAATAGATTAGAGCATAAAGAGAAAGGTAAAGAGCGTATACAACCAAATTGGAAAAGTGAACTAGAATATGTTTTAGAAGGAGGAGGAGAACTTATTCCAGCCTCTGTGGTTTGTGACATATTTATTGACAGTAAAACAACAGGCAAAAAGTATGCTTTTGAGTTAAAAGGTCCTCTTCCTAACAGTGACCAAACAAAAGTAAGTAAAGAGAAATTGTTTAAGTTAATGGCAATGCAACCTCCACAAATAGATTTTGCCTATTATGCTCTGGTCTATAACCCTTATGGAAAGAAAAAAGATTATAATTGGGCTTTTCCAAAACGCTGGTTTGATATGAAAAATGATGCTTCTGTTTTAATAGGTGATGAGTTTTGGGATTTGATTGGTGGAGAGGGAACCTACAAAATATTTATAGATGAAGTAAATTTATTAGGAAAAGAGTATAAAGATCGAATATATAAAGAGTTTTTAGGCATAGACGTTCCTGACTATCGAAATGATGAGGTATTGAAATAGATGACAGATAAACAGTTTACTTTTATTGACCTTTTTGCAGGTATTGGAGGATTTCATCAGGCATTAGTCTCCAATGGTGGCGTGTGTAAAGGGTACAGTGAAATTAATAGAGATGCCATAGATACGTATTGTGAAAACTTTTCTGAAAAAAAAGAGTCTAATCTTGGAGATATAACAAAAATAGATGCTCTTCCATCTCACGATTTGTTAACAGCAGGTGTCCCTTGTCAAAGTTGGTCAATTGCAGGTAAAAATTTAGGCTTTGATGATGATAGAGGGCAGTTGTGGAATGATACAATTTATCTTTTAAAGCAGTCTCAGCCTAAAGCATTTATTTTTGAAAATGTAAAAGGTTTGGTTGACCCTCGTAACAAAGAAGCACTCAACTATATTATGCAAAGAATTAAAGAGGCTGGTTATCATGCTAATTATTATGTGGTCAACTCCTATGATTATGGTGTACCACAAAATAGAGTTCGTATTTATATTATAGGCTTTAAAGAAGAGAAGTTTTTTAAAAGGTTTCAGCTACCAAAAACAGTAGATAAAAAAGTAAAGCTTTGCGATATTTTGAATGTAGAGTTAAATGATTCTTTAGTTAAAGAAGATACAGAACAGCTAACAAGCATGAGCCTCTCTAATACAAATGGATATAATGATTACTTTTTATTTAATGATTTACGAAATGGAAAAACAACCATCCATTCATGGGACATTATAGAGACAACGCAGAGACAAAAAGATATCTGTTATTTACTTTTAAAAAACCGTCGTAAAAGTGCTTATGGTAAGTTAGATGGGAACCCTCTCTCTTTAGAACATTTTAACTCTTTAGATGAGACCATAGAGCAAGATGAACTGGACAAATTAGTAGAGTTAGAAATTTTAAAAAAAGTAGAATATGTCTATGCCGTAAAAGAGCTAGAAAAAGATTTAGATGACAATGAGCTTTTAGTTTTAGAACAGAGTAATCACAATAGATTGATACTTGATGAGTTAAAAGTAAATAAAACTTTAAAAGTAAATAGAGTCTCTCTTCCCAAAACCATTGAGCAGTTAAAAAAGAAAAATATCTTAAAAGTTATAGAGCATAGGTATGAGTTTAAAAATAGTAAAATAAGTACAGGTTTATTTGGAATTAATAGAATTTTCCTTCCAACTTCAGATACATTTCCTACCTTAGTAGCAAGTGATACAAATGATTATGTAACTTTAAAACAGATAACACCAAGTTGTGATGAGAGTTATAAAGAGGAATTTTTAGAAGAAGTGTTTAAAGCTAAAAATTATAGAAAAATTACAAAAGAGGAAGCTTGTTTAATTCAAGGTTTTCCAAAAGATTTTAAACTCCCTGAGTCAAGAGCAAGATGGATGAAGCTTATTGGAAACAGTGTCTCTGTTCCTGTTATAGAAGTACTATGTAAAGCAATTTTAGAGACCAAGGTATTTGGTTCAGAAGTTACTAATAAAGATATTTTAAAAAAGTTGAGTGCCTAAATATGCAACCCCTATACAAATCCACCTACCCACTAGACCAACGCTGTTACGATGACTACGCCCTAACCGAAGATATACTTATGGAACATGCTGCTATGGGTATGGCGAACTACATTAGAGCCAATTTTAATGAGCAGAGTTCTGTTCTTATTGTTTGTGGTGTAGGAAATAATGGAGCAGACGGTATTGTCTTAGCTCGGCTTTTGCAAGGTGAGTATGAGGTTAAGCTCTATTTGCCTTTTGGAGTGCGTTCTGTTATGGCAGAGGTGCAACTAGAGCGTGTAGAGTGTTTAGACATTGAGTTTATAGATGAGGTGGAAGAGGCAGATGTTGTTGTAGATGCTATCTTTGGAGCAGGGCTTAGTCGTGAGTTAGATGAGAAGACACGAAAGCTTATTGTACAACTAGAGAAACTCAATGGTTTTAAAATAGCTTGTGATGTCCCAACAGGAATAGATATGGATGGTAACCCTTTTCCTATGGCACTATTTGCAGATGTGACTATTACTATGGGTGCTTTAAAAGAGTGCCTTTATACAGACATGGCAAAAGAGTATGTGGGTGAAGTTGTTTGTGTAGACTTGGGAGTAAGCCATGAGAAGTATACCATTGGTTTTAAGAACAATGCTTACTTGTTGGAAGAGAGTGATTTAAAACTTCCAACACGAAAACGACGCAATACCCATAAAGGGAATTTTGGTCATTTGGCTGTGATAGCAGGGGAAAAAGAGGGTGCTTCTATTATGGCTGGGTTGGCAGGACTACGTTTTGGAGCAGGATTAGTTACCGTAGTTGGTGAGGTGATGACCCCACTGCCACTGGAGCTAATGCAAGATATTCAACTACCTTATAATAAAACAGCCATAGCTTTAGGTATGGGATTTTTAGATGACTTTGAGTATGAAATAGTTGAAGATATTTTGGATTGTGATGCTCCATTACTTCTTGATGCTGGAGTATTTTCCAATGAGATTATTTTAGAATTTTTAGAGCAAAGAGACCGAGAGATAGTCTTAACCCCACATCCAAAAGAGTTTGTAGATTTATGGAATATGACTATAGATAGCCCACTAAACATTGCTATATTACAAGCAAGTCGTTTTGAAAAAGTTCGAGAGTTTTGCTCTGTTTACCCTAATGTGACCATTCTTTTAAAGGGTGCAAATATGATTATAGGACAAGGTGAAGAGTTGTTTGTTAACCCTCATGGAAGCTCTAAACTCTCTAAAGGTGGTTCAGGTGATGTCTTAAGTGGGCTTATTGCTGCGTTGTTGGCACAAGGTGACTCTGCATTAGATGCTACCATAAGTGGCTCTCTGGCTCTAACGGTAGGAGCTAAAAACTATAAAGGTAGCTCTTACGCTATGTTGCCTACTGATTTGATAGAGGAAATTGCTCTACTAGAGCCTAATTAAACTCTCTTGAAAAGTCTAAGTCGTAGAGACTGGCATCAAATGAGAAGATATATTTAGAGAAGGACTCACTAGAGAGATAAGCTTTGTAGTTGTCTATAAACGTGATACCTTCTATTTGAGCTTGTGTTGCTTTTAATGTTAATTGTTTGGATGCTCCACTGAAAAAGTTATCGTTAGTGTAGTTTGTAAATGCCCAAACATTAACACTTAAAAGAGGTGAATAGCTTGATAGAAGTAAAATATCAAGCTCTTTGTTGAGCGTGGCATCGGTAACTAAACCATTGATATTAAATGTACTTTTGTATTTTGCCACCTGTTTCCCTGCTGTTGTAGAGAGTTCATAAAGACGGGTTTTATGGTCTTGCCAGTTTTTAGAAAAGAGATAGATTTTCCCCTTGTTCACCACCATTGCTTCACAGTCAAAATTATTTTTTTGAGGTTTTGACCTAAAATCTTTTTGGTCACTGTAAGAGAAGAAAATAGCCTCAGCACGTGTGCTACTTTTAGCTTTTAAATCTCCACGAGGTATCTTATAGATTTTTAGGTCTCTTCGGTTTCCTCTGTTGTTCCCTGTATCGCCAATATAGACATAGTTTTCATCAAACGCTAAAGATTCCCAATCTTTGTTATGAGCATTCTGAATAGTTACCGTTTTTACTATACGCCCATTTCTTTCGTCTATTTGGTAGAGTTTAGCTTCTCCACCACTGTCGTTCAGTGTCCAAAGTTTACCATCTAGTTTGATGAGTGCAGAGGATTCTTTAATGCTATTAGGTAGTTTAAACTTTTTAGAAAAATTGCTGGTTCCATAAGCAGATGGGTGTTGACGAGGAACAGGTCTTTTTACCTCTTTTATGGGTTGAGTAACCGTCTCTCTTTGTGGAATAGGGTTAATAGGTCTGCCTAAAAGTTCTTGGTTATTAGTAGTTGTTTGGGTAGGGTGGTTTTGAATAACTCTTGGTTGTGGCTGACTTTTTCCACTACAGTTTATGAGCAAAAGAGGCGTGACAAGGGTAAGTAATAGGCTTAATTTTTTTTTCATATATAAGTATAACCAATTTTTTTATTAATTTTGCTACAATCTGCCTATGAAAAAAATAGCCGTATTATTTAGTGGAACAGGTACAAACTTAAAGTATATTTTAGAGAATTTGCATGGAAAAGAGGTAGAGGTTGTAGTTGCATTAACCAACCGACCTGATGCAGGAGGAATTGCTTTTGCAAAAGAACATAATATCCCTCTTGAAATTATAGATTCATGCCTTTTTTCAAGTAGGGAAGCATTTGACTCTGAACTGGTTCATGCTCTACATTATTATAAACCAGACTTAACTGTGTTGGCAGGGTTTATGCGTATTTTAACGCCTGTTTTTACCAACAACATAAAAGCCATAAATCTACACCCTTCATTGCTCCCTTTACACAAAGGTATGATGGCAATAGAGCGAAGCTATGAAGATGAAAATGAAGAGGGTGGAGTTTCAGTTCATTGGGTAAATTCTGAGCTTGATGGTGGTGAGATTATTTTACAAAAAGTTGTTCAAAAAGCTTCTAAAGATTTTGAAACCTATGAAGCAGAGATAAAAGTTATAGAAAAAGAGGCTTTAGTTGAGGCGATTAAAAAAGTTTTAATCTAAAGAAGTCTATTATATAAGAACTCAAATAGGGAGAGCTTATGCATAAAACATTAAAATTTATGGCTGTTATGACAGCTACAGCACTTTTTTCAGGCTGTGTTCCAGCACCAAAACCACAAACAGGAAGCATACTTGGCAGACCAGTAGGAGGTCAGGCTAGTTCAGGTGAATATGGCTTACGACCTTCTAATTATGTATCGTCTATTCAGACCTATTTCTCTAGTAAACTACCACGTGCTAAGGATGCCATATATAAGTTTTCGCAACCAAAACGTGCATATAAGAAAAAAGGCTTGGCTTATGGTGGAGGGGTAGAGTGGAAAGGTTGGCTTGTTGAAACCTCTATCGCAACTAGAAACCGTTCAGGTCGTCTCTTGACCCCACGACCTTATATGGTACTTTTCTCAGGTAATCAGATAGTAGAAGATATTTTGGGAAATAGCCATAAATTATTGGTTAAAGTAGACAAATAAAATGGCAAATTTTAATACACATTTTACCGTGGCAGCTACAGCTTCAGCTCTAGTTTCAGGAACACTCCTCTCTATGGAAGTTGTAACACCAGAACAAGGGGTTGTGGCATTTTTTATAGGAACATTAGGAGGACTTCTTCCCGATGTAGACTCTGCTCACTCAAAGTCCATAAAAGTAGGGTTTAACGTCCTCTCCTTACTTTTAACCATTATGATGATTTTTGTTAAATCTTCTACCTACTCAATCGTTGAGATGTTCATTATGGCAACTTTGGTGTTTTCACTTATTCGTTATGGTTTTTTGGAAATTTTTCGTAAAATCTCAAAACATAGGGGAATGTTTCACTCTATTCCTGTAGCGTTAATATGGGGTGTGGGTGTCGCTATTTTAATGCAATTTTTCTTTGGCTTAAATTCTCTTGTTTCATGGGTTTATGGTTTTATGACGACTTTTGGTTACTTGGTGCATTTGACATTAGATGAAATTTACAGTGTTGACTTAGGAAACAGACGGGTTAAAAAGTCTTTAGGAACGGCTTTGAAGTTTTATAAACTAAAAACAAATACAGATAAGATTCAAACAGCTATTATTTATGCTGCACTGGTTGGTCTCTTTATGATGGCTCCCGATACAGACCTCATAGTTAATGCTCTCTTTTCACAAGAAGCATGGTTAAATTTTAAAGATGTATTTTTACCTTATGATGGGAAGTGGTTTTTTCACTAAATAGAGATATTTTTACTTTTTTTAGCTATAGTTAAAAGCTAAGAATATTTTTGGAGTTTTACTGATGTATATTAGAATTTATAACAATAAGTTAATTAGAGTTTATACTGGAGATGACTTAAATAATTCTGAAATCATAAGTGAGCTAAAAGGACGAGACCTTGCTGGGTTTACGATTCGAGATAAGAATAATAATATTACTTTTTATGAGACAGATAAAGTCACAGCTAAAGAGTTGCAGATGCTCATTAGAAATTTAAAAACGGCTACAATTGCTATAAAAATGAGTGATGAAGAGGTTATTGATTATTTTTACATGATTGCAAAAATTCAATTGATAGAAAATAACAGAGACTCTTTTACAGAAGAAGAACTAGATGAGTGGATGAAGGCTAATATTGATTCTGGAATTGTCAATAGTAATGTTTGGAGAGAAGTAAAAGATAAAGTTTATGCTAAAATACGCTAAAAATAAAGGATAATAGATGAAAAAAATATTATTAACATTAGCAATTTTGAGCATGAGTCTCTTTGCAGACTTTAAAACCATAGATGTAGCAGAGTTTGAAAAACTTCAAAAAGATGGAGTTCCTGTTATAGATATTCGTACTCCTCAAGAGTGGAATGCTACTGGAATCATAGAGGGAGCCCATAAAATTACTTTTTTTAACGAAAAGGGGCAACCTTTGATTGCTGATTGGTTTTTTGAAGTGGGGCATTTGGTTAAAGATAAAAAAGAGCCAATTCTTCTCTACTGTGCTCATGCAAATCGTTCAAAAGCATTAGCTGAAGGTTTGGTAAGTATGGGCTTTGAAAATGTTTACGAACTTAAAGGTGGTATTGAAAATGGTTGGATTAAAGCTGGGAAGAAGACTGTAAAATAGTCTATATAGGACACTCTACGAAAAGTGCAAAGATTTGGAAGAATAGAGAAGCTAAAATCATAAAGAGAGTTTAGCTTTTTAGATACTTTAAGCTAATTTTGTTAGTATATGTATATAAAATATACATATATAAAAAGGAGTTTATTGTGACTGCATTAAAAGTACGTAAAAATTTTCTTTTAGACAAAGAGATTATTGAAAAAGCTCAAGTTATTCTAATTGAACAGCACAAAAATTTAACTGAGGTTCTTAATACTTATTTTAGAGCCATTGTAAAAGAGCCTTCTATCTTGCAGACTATTGAGAAGAGTGCTAATAAGCGAACAGGTAGTTTTATTGGTATGCTTGATGGTAAGATAGGAGATACAACATTTAAAGAGATGAAACAAGAGCATTCAAGTAAAGAAGATAAATAATGAATATCTTCTTGGACGCCAACATCTGTTTAGATTTACTTGATACAAAACGACCAACTTCAAAAGCTTCTGTAGATTGGTATATGAAGCAAAAAGATGATGTTTCATTAAACTTTTTCTTCTCTTCAGATTTTATTACTACGTTTTACTATATTTTAACTCAAAAAAGAAAGTATGATGATACAAAAGTTATAGAATCTATTGATGCTTTGTCATTTGAGATAAACCCTTTTTATTTACTGCATAGTGATTTTGTTAATGCAAAGAGTGATTTTTTCTCTGAATTATTTAAAGACTTTGAAGATTTAATGATTTTAAACTCAGCTGTACGTGCTGAGTGTACAATATTTGTTACTAATGATAAAGAGTTGTTGAAGCTTGGGAAGTTTAAGGGGATGGAGTTGTCAGTACCAAGCATTTAAAGTTTTAATAAATCGAGACTTTACATATTCTTCTTAGTCTTACTAGTAGCCACAGCACTCAAAGGGTCATCAGGCCAGTAGTGCTTTTTGTATTTCCCTCTAAGGTCTTTTTTCACATCGGCATAGGTGTTTGCCCAAAAGCTCTCTAGGTCTTGGGTTATCTGCATGGGTTTTGAGGCAGGGGAGAGTAGGTGAATCATCAGTTTTACTTTTCCATTTAGAACGCTTGGTGTCTTTTGTGTTCCAAACATCTCTTGGAGTCGTACGGCTAAAATGGGTTGGGCAGGGTTTGAGTAGTCGAGCTTTATGTTTGAGCCACTAGCCACTTTTAGTTTGGCAGGGGCTAGTTTTTCAAGCTCTTGTTGTTTTGGGTAGTCAAGCAGTCCTAATAGGATGTTTTTTAAATCTAAACTCTTACACTCTCTAAGCGAACTTTTTCCTTCTAAATAGGGGGCTAACCATTCGTCCATGTTTTCAGACAAATAGGCATCGAAACTCTCAGCATTATCTAGCTTTTCAAAAAAATCAGGCTTATGCATAAATACAAAGTTCAATCGCTCTCTAAGAGCCAATGCCTCTTTCTCCCATGTCAAGGCATCTAGTCCCAACGCTTCAAGCTCTTCTACAAGTACTTCGGTTATCTCCTCTTGTGAGGCTTGGTTGGTCTGCATCTCTTTAAGTACTATTGCCCCTAGCTTCTCAACACGTCGTACCTCAACCCTCTCTTGTTCGTCATTCCATGAGACGATATTTTGAGTCTCTATCAGTTCAGTTAAATACTCCTCTATGTGTGCTAAGTTTAGCTCTATGGCTTTGTAAATGGTAGCGTTGGTGGTTTTTCCATCTAGGTCGGCTACCACTAAAAATCTAGCGTTAAAAAGCTCATCTTCATGGTGTAGGTTTGCCCCTTTTCCGTTGCTTAGTAGGTAGACTCCCTTGTTGTTGTGGCGAAGTTGGGCGACTCTGTCTGGGTAGGCAAAGGCTAGAAGAACACCTAACATATTGGTATTGATGCTTTTGGTCGCCGATGAGGTAAGTTTTTGGGCGATTTTTAGAACATACCGTGCTTGTCGGTTGTTAAAGGCTTGATGGATTTTTTGAGACGTTTTAAGCTCATGCAGAAGCGTCACACGCTCTTTTATGTCCGATGAACGGTTGTGCATAAAATCTTTCTCTGTCAAGACAGCACAAAGCAGAGAGGCTTCGTAACTTAGCTCTAGCTCTTTGGCTTTAAGCATCATGTGTGACAGCCGTGGGTGTAGCCCAAAACGGTTCATGGCTTTTCCATGTTGAGTGATGCCTCCTTTAGCATCCAACGCTCCTAACTGTTGTAGAAGTTTTTTAGCATGACTTATGGCAGAAGCAGGTGGGGTGTCCATCCATGCAAACTCATGAATGTTGTCGTTGCCCCAAAGTGCCAAGTCTAAAACCAACTGCGTTAAATCGGCGAGTAAAATTTCAGGCACATCGTGTTTTAGAAGTATCTTCGACTTATGCCAAAGGTGGTACGCCTTACCTGCTGACAAACGCCCAGCCCTTCCTGCTCTTTGGGTGGCTGAGTCTTGGGAGATGAATTGGCGTTCTAGCTTGTTCATGCCTGAGAGTGGAGAGAAAACAGAGACATTTTGAATGCCCGAGTCCACCACTATCTTAATGCCCTCAATGGTCAAAGAGGTCTGGGCAATGTTGGTAGAAAGCACCACCTTTCGTCGCCCTTGTGCAGGGGCTTTTATGGCTCTGTCCTGTGCCTCTTTGCTTAGGTTTCCATAGAGAGGACTAATGTCAACATTGGCAAGTTTAGACTCATTTAAAAGCTTCTCAACCGTTTTGATTTCACGTACCCCTGAGAGAAATACCAAAATGTTTCCCTCTTCGCTCTCAAGCAGTTTGAGCAGTCGTTTATGCACATAGAAAGGAAGCTCTTTTTTGCTGGGTTGTGCCGTATTTGGGTCAAGGTAAAAACGCTCCACAGGAAAAGCACGACCCTCACTCTGAACAACAGGTGCATGGTCTAAAAGCTCTGAAATAGCCGAGGTATTAAGCGTCGCAGACATAATGAGCAGTTTTAAGTCCTCACGCAAAACAGCCTGAGACTCCAAAGCCAACGCCAAAGATAAATCGGCATGAATGGAACGCTCATGAAACTCATCAAAGATAATCAGCGCCACCTCTTCCAAGCTTGGGTCATGTTGGAGTTTACGCGTCAAAATTCCCTCCGTTACAATGAGTATCTGCGTCTTTTTACTCTGAACCGACTCCATCTTAATCTGATACCCCACACGCTCCCCAACCTTTTCACCCAAAAGCTCAGCCATACGAGAAGCCGATGCACGAACAGCCAAACGACGAGGTTCAAGCATAATAATCTGTTTGCCTTGAAGCCAAGCTTCACTAAGCAGTGCCAAGGGCAGGGCAGTAGTTTTTCCTGCCCCTGGAGGTGCTTGAAGCACAACTCTTTGGTTGGTTTGAAGTTTCTCTTTTATCTGGGGTATGACTTGGGTTATGGGTAGGTTTTGCATGGTGGGATTATACTTTGTTTTTTGAGAAAACCTAAGCTCTTTTAGCAAAAAGCTATTTTTAACATCATATATGCTATCATAATTTATGAACGTAGTAATAGACACCAATGTATGGATTTCTGCTCTTATTAGCAAAGATGGAGCAAGTCGTGAGCTTATTCGATGGGCATTGCTCGATAAAATTACCCCTCAAATCAGCACCACTCTTTTTTTAGAGTATGAAGATGTGATGAAAAGAGAGAAGATTCAAACCTTATGCTCTTTGAGCGTTCAAGAGCAAGAGGAGCTTTTTCAAGCTTTTCTTTCAACTTGTAAATGGAATGAAATCTTCTATTTATGGCGACCAAATCTTGATGATGAGGGAGATGATTTTTTAATAGAGTTGGCTGTGGCAAGTAACAGTTCGGTTATTGTTACCGATAACATAAAAGATATTGAATGTGGAGAGCTTAAGTTTGACATAGAGGTTTTAACCCCAAAACAGTTTATAGAGAGGTATAGAAAATGAGTACATTAACACTAAGAATTCCTGATAGTAAGTATGAGCGATTAAAAAGCTATGCCAAGAGCAAAGAGATTTCTCTTAACAAGCTTTTTGATGAGTTAGCCACCATTGCATTGACTCAATTTGATGCAAAAACGCGTTTTGATGTGATGGTAGCAAAAGCAGATAGGGCAAGAGGTTTAGAGCTTTTGAAAAAGCTAGATGACGCGTAGGATTCGATTGCCATCACACCCTATAGCAATACAGGGAGTTTACATTATGAGAGAAGAGTACGATTTTAGCAATTCAATTAAAAATCCTTACGCTCAAAAGGCGAAAAAACAGATTTCTATTAATATAGAGACAGATACTATAGCTTATTTTAAGAGTCTAGCAAAAAAAAGTAGGGATTCCTTATCAAAATTTGATTAACTCATATTTGACAGATTGTGTAAGTAAAAAAGTTGAGCCTACATTACAATGGGGATAGGCTACTTTATTCCTAATAATGATTCCGACAAGAGATAATAACAATACTCAACTCTTCAACAGCATAAACCAAACGGTGTGTATCGTCAATGCGTCGTGAGTGAAAGCCTGATAGGTTCTCTTTTAGGGCTTAAGCTTTAATTTATAAAAGCTATAATTACCCAAAACAATTCAGGAAATTTTATGACAACTCAAACAATATTTTTTATAATAGCCCTCATGCTTTTTTCCTACTTTTGGAAAAAAGAGCAAGAGAAACGACAGTTACGTTTTATAGAGAACTATAAATTCTCACCCGTACTCATACGACGGGTTAAAGCACAACACGACTATTTAAGTGATGCCGATATGAAAAAAGTAGTAAAAGCCACTCGTGATTACTTTTACATCTGTAACCAAGCCCAAGGTAGAATGGTGGCTATGCCTTCGGAGATTGTTGATGTGTTTTGGCATGAGTTTTTGCTTTTTACACGTGAATATCAAGACTTTTGTAAAAAAGGGATAGGACGATTTTTACACCATACTCCAACAGAGGTGATGAAGAGTCCAACCTCTGCACAAGAGGGCATTAAAAGAGCATGGAGACTTGCTTGTGCTAAAGAGGGCATTAATCCTAAAAATCCTGCTAAACTTCCTCTTCTTTTTGTTATAGATAAGAGTTTAAAGATAAAAGGAGGGTTTAGCTATCAGCTCAACTGTAAAGGAAACCCTACCTCTTCAAATGGTAGCTCTTGTGGTGGTTACTGTGCTACGGATATAGGTTGTGCTTCAGGTTGTGGAGGAGATAGTGGAAGTTCTAGTAGTGATGGAGGAGGATTTTTTGGAGGGTCAGATAGCTCTTCTGATGGTGGTTTTTCGGGGAGTTCTGATTCATCTTGTGGAGGTTCGTCATGTGGAGGAGGTTGTGGGGGAAGTTAAGGATATATTCAAAAATAGTAGTTTTTATAATATTTAACTTCTCTCATATTTGGATAGAATAGTGGTTTACATACTACAAGCTCCCCTTAATCATCTCTGCTACACTCTCAGCCTTTGTACCTAAAACCACTTGAATGGTAGTGTCACTAGGCTTTATGACTCCTTTGGCTCCGAGTTTTAAAAATGCTTCATCATTTAAATCTTTAGAGGACTTTACTTCCATACGTAAGCGTGTAATACAAGCATCGGTAGAGACTATGTTCTCAGCTCCTCCAAGGGCTTCTATGAAGGCTTGGGCTTCGTTTGAGGCTTCTGCTTGTTCTGTCTCTTTATCTTCACTAAAAATAGTAAGTTTAAAAAGCTTAATAGTAAAGTAAGAGAGTACAAAGTAGATGGCTCCAAAAACCAAACCAAGAGGTAAAATGAGTAATGGATTTTTAGCAAGTTTGTAGTTTATAAGGTAGTCAATAAGACCTGCAGAGAAACCAAAACCGTGGTGTATGTCCATGTAGTGAGCCGTTGCCAAAGCCAAACCCGTTAGAATGGCGTGAAGAACAAAGAGAATAGGTGCTACAAACAAAAAGAGAAACTCTAAGGGTTCGGTAACCCCTGTTAAAAAAGAGGTAAAAGCCACACCAGCTAAGATGGCTCCAGCTTTTTTTCTATGCTCTTTTGGGGTGCTTAGGTAGATGGCTAAAGCCATAGCTGGAAGACCAAACATCATGACAATGTAAAAACCTGACATATAAATCCCTGCCGTTGGGTCACCTGCAAAGAAACGGTGTAGGTCTCCATTGGCTACTACTTCTACACCATCTTTTATGTGGGTGTAGTCTCCAAGTTGGAACCAAAAAACAGAGTTTAAAATGTGGTGAAGTCCTAGTGGAATG
The DNA here is from genome assembly GCA_027068975.1 of Campylobacteraceae bacterium. GTDB lineage: Bacteria > Campylobacterota > Campylobacteria > Campylobacterales > Sulfurovaceae > UBA1140. The sequence continues at coordinate 22,040 of JALXFN010000074.1, forward strand.
AGAAGACGGTTAAGGGTTCCATAGATAAAGGTTCCCACCTCATTAAGGCTAATAATGGCATGAGAAAAAGAGTCAATTCCACTCTGGGCATAGTGCCAAAAGTACCCTGCCAATACTCCAACAGCTATGGAAGCAATAGCCGTGACAATAGGCACAAAACGTTTTCCTCCAAAAAAGCCTAAAAACTCTGGGGGTTTAACGGTGTGGTAACGGTTGTAAAGTACCCCTGCCAAAATACCAATGATAATACCTATGAAAACTCCCATTTTTAAAGAGGGGTCAATTTGTAAATAGACAGCTTTTGCAATAAGAATACCAATAACAGCAGAGAGTGCTGCCGCTCCATCATGATTTTTAGCCAAACCATAGGCGATACCCACAGCAAAGAGTAGGTCAAGGTTGTCAAAGACAGCTCCACCTGCTACTTTCATAATGTTGGCAATATCACCTGTGATGAAAGGAATATCACCAAAACCAAGGCGAAGTAAAATAGCAGCGATGGGAAGAACAGCAATAGGGGTCATGAGGGCTTTGCCCACTTTTTGTAATAGACTAAACATTTCTGATTCTCTCTTTTAGTGAAGGTATGAGTTTAGCTGAGACAGAGAGTGTGTCATAACCTAGATTAATCAGAGTTTCTGTAGCAGCTCCTAGCCCTGCAAGTTCTCCACAAATACTAATGGGTTTTTTAGTTGTCTTTATAATCAACTTTAAAGCATTCATAACCATAGGTGAGAGTGCATCTGCTTGTAAAGATGCGTGTGTTCTCTCTATGGCAAAAAGGTATTGAGTGAGGTCGTTGGTTCCTATGGAGTAGAAGTCTACGAGTTGGTCAAACTCATGTATAGCAAAAATCACAGAGGGAACCTCTAGCATAATTCCAAACTCTATATTTGAGATGTCTATGTTATGTTTAATGGCAATATCAATAGCAATTTTTTTTGCCTCTATAAACTCATCGCAGTTACTTACCATAGGGAACATGACTTTCATGGTTTTGTTTTTGTCATTCACCTCTTCAACAGCTTTGAAAATAGCCAATAGTTGCTCTTCTAATAAGTTTTTTTCGAGCAATAAAAAACGGATACCTCTTATGCCTAAGAATGGATTTTGCTCTTTTTCTATGTGAGCATAAGGGAGAGGTTTGTCCCCTCCTATATCGAGTGCTCTTATGGTAAGTTCATCAAAAAGTTCAAAAATCTCTCTATATGCATTGGTCTGCTCTTTTACTGTAGGCTTCTTTTCCATAAACAAAAATTCACTTCTTAAAAGCCCAATACCATCAGCACCTAACTCTTTAGCCTCTTTGGCTGATTGTACATCTCCAATATTTGCAAGAACTTTAATACTCTTGCCTCTTAATGTCTCTGTTGAGTTAAAACGATTTTTATAATTTTGGGCTTTTTTCTCTTGAAATAATTTTTGTTTTTCATATGCCTTATCTATGTCAGTTTTCGTCGGTGATATAAGAATGTCTCCTGAGCTGGTATCAAGGATTGCTTTGTCTGTCTCATCTATATAGTCATCTATAATCACGGTCGGAATAGCAAATGAGCGTAAGAGTATGGAGGCATGTGAAGTGGGACTACCATGTTTTAGTACTACCCCTTGAATAGGTGAGTCTACAAGCTTAGGAACATCACTTGGAAGTAGGTTGTCTACAAGTAAAATATAGGGAGTATCTGGAAGTTTTAATGTGCTTGTGATACCTGTATGGGTGAGTATTTGTTGGAGAATATCTTTATAGTCATCTATGCGAGATTCAAACTTTGTTCCTTTGAGTGTTTCTATCTCTTTATCTATAGTCTCTTTTAACTCCTCTACATCTTTAAAGTCTTGTTGGAAAATATCTGAAGAGAGTAGCTCTTTATGTGCTAAATATATATCTGCTTCACTGTTTGATTTGTTTTTAGTATATAGCTCTTCAAGCTCTTTTTTTACCAACTTAATAGAGTCGTTTATGCTAAGGGCTTTTTGAGTGTCTATATTTTCAACAGTTTTACAGTAAACCAAAGGAGCAATGGCTATGCCTGGTACAATACTAATTCCATTAAGAGTAGGACTTTCATAACTTTCATCTATTTGAGTTAAAGTTTCAATCTCTTTATCATTCTCCATAAGTTCTTTAAAAAAAGATGTGAGGTGCCTACTCGCCTCCTCTGCATCTTCACCTACACACTTCAAAGTAAAGCTTTCACCTTTCGTTAAAGAGAGAGAGATGATTTTAGGAACCTGTGTTGCCGCAACCTCTTGTTCGTAAGAGATGATAGTAATGGTAGAGTTAAATTTTTTTGCTTCATTGGCAAACTTCGCAATGGGTCTTAAGTGAAAACCATTAGCTGAGCTAATGGTTAGGGTAGACTTTATAGTTTTTTGTTTTTTAAATATACTTTTTAGAAAATTCATAATTTTTCCCTGAAAGCACTTTTCTATTTATTCTGGAGAAGTGCTATTTTGTTTTTTGCATTATCTTAGCATAAATTTTTTTGGAGTAAAACCTTTTTAAAACCTTTTTGTATAAGCATGACAATAAGGGGTAGAATTTCTCAACTTGTAATAGTTTTGATGCTCCTCTTCGGCTTTATAGAAGGTATGTTCATTGGCATCTTTTATCATGGTGGCGATGTTCATGCCTTTGTCCTCTAGTTGGTTGATGAGTATTTGCACTGTGTCTTCCTCTTCTACATCGTTAGTAAATACAGCTGAGAGATACTGAGGACCAATGTCTGGACCTTGACCATTCATTTGCTCTGGGTCATGGGTCTCAAAAAAGAGTTTACAGAGTTGTTCATAGCTTACTTCACTTGGGTCGTAGGTGACCTCTACGGTTTCTAAGTGACCTGTATCTTTGCCACATACTTCGTAGTAGGTTGGGTCAACAGTGTGTCCACCCATATATCCTGAATCTACATTGATAACACCAGGGGCTTGTTGGAACCAGTACTCTGTACCCCAAAAGCAGCCTGATGCGAAGTAGGCTTTTTTGTATTTTGAGTTGTTTTTGTGGGAGTCAAATGAGAGAGAAACAGAATTAACACAGTGGCGTGTGTTTTTTGGAGTCATCTGTTCACCTCTAAAAACATGACCTAAGTGACCACCACAAGTAGCACAGACTATCTCTACTCTTCTTCCATCGGCATCGGGTATCTCTTTTACTGCACCTTCTATGCTATCGTCAAAACTTGGCCATCCTGAACCAGAGTCAAACTTATCAGTAGAGTTAAAAAGAGGGGTATTACATTTACGGCATTTATAGATACCAGCTTCATAAAAACCATCATATTTTCCAGAAAAAGGCATCTCTGTACCTTTATTCTCTATTACTCTTATCTCTTCACTATTTAAATCATTATATTTCATCTATTTTCCTTTTAGGAGTAATTTACTCTTATTTTAGTGACAATATAACATCATTAGTTAAAAGTTACATGTAAAAATGAAAAGCTATGATTTAAAATTTTGATTGATTTAAAAAAATATGGCTTTGGTAACTTTTTTGAGGAGTTTTAGTACTTTACTTGAATTTTAGAGGAGGATAGTGTAGAATTTTTTTGTGATTTTAATATTTTTGATATATAACTTTTAAAAAATTAATAGACAAAGATGAAACATTTATAAACTTAAATATAGACTATAAGACTCTAAAAATAAGCGAAAAAAATCACAAATTACAAAAAATGCACAATTATGCTATAATATGCTCGTATATAAAGGAATATAGATATGAATCAACGAACAATTAGTAAGCCAGTTGAAGTTGTTGGAATAGGATTGCACAAAGGTGAACCTATTAAACTTCGTCTTGAACCGTTAGGTGCCAATGCTGGTATTGTTTTCTATCGTGAAGACTTACCTTTAACTATTCCTCTTTCTCCCTCTTCTGTTATTGATACTCAAATGGCTACAGTTATAGGTTCTGATAAAGGCTATATCTCTACTATAGAGCATTTTCTCTCGGCTGTTTATGCGTATGGAATTGATAATATGCGTGTTATCGTTAATGGAAATGAGATGCCAATTATGGATGGAAGTGCATCTTCGTTTTGTTTGCTTTTAGATGAGGCAGGAGTAGAGGAGCAAGAAGTTGCAAAAGAGGTTATTCGAGTTAAGAAAAGAGTTGAAGTTCGTGATGGTGATAAGTTTGTACGACTTGAACCAAGCAATGAAGTAAGCTTTGACTTTGAGATAGACTTTGAACATCCAGTGATTGGTCGCCAATCACAAACTTACTCCTTTGGAACCAAACCTTTTTTAGAAGAGATTGCGAGGGCAAGAACTTTTGGATTTGCTCGTGATATTCAATATCTTCAAAGTATTAACTTAGCCTTAGGGGCAAGTTTAAACAACGCCATTGGACTTGATGATGAAAAAATACTTAATCCTGAAGGTTTAAGATTTGACAATGAGTTTGCTCGTCACAAAATTTTAGATGCCATGGGTGATATGATGGTGACAGGGCATAATATTTTAGGAGCCTATAGCTCTTTTGCAGGAAGTCATAAGCTTAACCATGAATTAACGGTTAAACTTTTAGCTGACAAAGCCAACTATGAGATGGTTTCAGTGAATAGTGTACAAAGTAGAGAGTTTGCAAAAAGTTTCGCCTAGTAAATACGAAGTTCTTATTATTGCTATAGCTTCACCTCTTCTTTTGGGCATTTATAGAGATGGTGAGTTAGTAGAGAAAATAGAGAGCAAAGAGAAAACTTCTGAAATTCTTTTAAAAAGACTTTCAGAATTATCGAAAAAATATAACTACAGTCGTCTTATTTATACCAATGGACCAGGCTCCTATATGGCGATTAAATTGACCTATATAATGTTACGTTCATTAGAGATTTTGGAAGGTATTGCTTTTGATGGTTGTGATGCCTTTGATTTAAATAAACAAAATCCTATAAAAGCAGTGGGTAAACTCTACTTTATCAAAGAAAATAACACTATAATAACAAAAAAATTTGATGAGGTTGTAGAGCAACGGTTTGAATTACCTTCCATGTTGAGTGAAGTGACTATTTTAAATGATAATAAACCAATGTATATTCTACCTGCCGTGTAATTATATTTTATAATTATGACATCGACAAAGGAAGTACTTTGTTTGTATCTGTACCTGCTACATCAGCAAACCTTGGTCCAGGGTTTGACACTTTAGGTTTAGCGATTAATTTTCGTAATGAAATCACCATTAAACCTTCTCGATTTTTCTCTGTATCTACTCGTGGTGAGGGAGCAGAAAACCCTCACATTCGTAAAAACATTCTTTTTATGAATATTTTTAATAAACAATATATGAAATTAAAAGGTCAAAGAGATAATTTTCGCTTTGAGTTTATTAATCGTATTCCTATCTCAAGGGGTTTAGGCTCTTCGTCAGCTGTGATTACAGCTGCATTGACTTCTGCTTATGTAGCAGCAGGTGAGCGTTATAATAAAAGAAAAATACTGAACCTTGCTTTAGAGTATGAACCACATCCCGACAATATTACTCCAGCTGTGATGGGTGGATTTAATGTAGCTTGTGTGGAAGATAAAAAAGTCTACAGTAAAAAGAGAAAAATCCCAGAGTATTTAAGAGCCGTTTTGGTAATTCCTAATAAAACCATATCTACAGCTAAATCACGAAATGTTTTACCTGATTTGTATAGAACTGAAGAGCTGGTCTATTCTCTCTCTCGTGCTTCATTTATGACCTCTTTATTTATGACAGAGTCATGGGATTTATTGAGAATAGCTTCTAAAGATAAGCTTCATCAAACAAGAAGAATGAAGCAGATGCCTGATCTGTTTGAAGTGCAAAAAACTGCATTGTCAAATGGTGCATTAATGAGTACGCTTTCGGGTTCAGGTTCAACATTTTTTACCCTCTGTTATGCTGATGATGCAACCAAGATACATCAAGCATTGGCAAAAAGATTTCCTAAATTTAGAGTATTTACCAAAACTCTTGATAATTACGGTGTTACTTCAAAGAGTTAATAACAAAAGTTGGGTATAATTATGCGAAAAAATGAACCAGTACGCATGTGTATAACATGTAGAGAACGAGAGCTTCAACGAAAATTACTTCGCCTACAAGAGAAAAACAGTAACATTTTTCCTTATTCTGGACAGGGTAGAAGTTTTTATATTTGTAATAGTTGCCGTGAAAACGAAAAAAAGATTAAAGGTTTAATGAAACGTTTTCGACTCACAAGTGAAGATAGTGAACAGTTTGTTAAGTATTTAAAGGAGTTAGATAAGAATGGATAGAGTTAAAATCCAAGAGATTGCAGATGAGGCAGGTGCATCAAATGCAGTACTTATTGAGAAAGCTAAAGAGTTAGGTTACGATGTTAAAGCAGCAAACAGTACAGTGACTGTTGATGAAGCTGGTGTATTGGTTGACTATGTAATAAATGGTATTAAGCCCAAATCAGCTCAGAAGCCTAAAATGAAAGTTGTTAAAAAAGCTACAGTTGTTAAAAATAGTGAAGTAGAAGAGATAAAAGAGACTTCTGTTGAGGAAGTTAAAACTGAAGAGAAAAAAGAGATAGAAGAGAAGCCAGTTGCTAAGAAAAAAGCAGTTAAAAAATCTTCTACCAGCAGAGGTTCTATTACAACTACTCCTAAAAAGAAGAAGATAGAGCTTGTGGAAGTTGTGAAGGAAGAAGAGCCAAAAGTGGAAACTTCTATTAAAACAACAGTAACAGAAATGGAACCAACAGAAAAAGTATCAATAGAATCTACTGTTGAAGAAGAGGCAGAAGAGTTAAAATCTGATGGAGCTGTTAGTGAAAAAATAGAACCTGCAAAAGAGAAACCTAAAATGAAGCGTAAGCGTATAGGTATTACCGTAGTAAAAAAAGCAGATAGAGATAAACCAAAAATTAGAATAGTTGAAGAGCGTGGTCCAAAAGAGGTTAAGACTAAAAAGAAAACACCAGGTATGCCAACACCTCCTTCTAAAAAGAAGATTAAAAAAGTTGCTATAGCAAAAGAGTCTGGTGAGAAGCTTGACTTTATGTCAAACTCTAATTTTGGTAGTTACAGCCGTAATCAAGTTACAGAACTTGAAGAAGAGCCAGAAGTGCTTATGCTTGACTTTTCTGATAAAAATATTTATGAAGATATGATGCGTCAAGAGGCTAAACGTAAAGAGGAAGCTAAAAAAAGAGCTGCGGCTGGTATACAGCAACAGGGTCGTGGACGTAGTGGACAGGGTGGTCGTCGTAGACCATCTGGACTTAGACGTGGTGGGAAACGTAAAAAATATGTTAAAGAAGAGTCTGTAGGTAATATTACCTCAGTAGAGATTCCTGAAAATGTAAGAGTTTATGAGTTTGCTGAAAAGGTTGGTCGCTCAACTGGTGAGGTTATTAAAGTTCTATTTAATTTAGGAACTATGTTTACACAAAATGACTTCTTAGACAAAGACTCTATTGAGATTCTTGCAGAAGAGTTTGGGGTAGAGGTACATACTATTGACCCACTTGATGCACTCGATTATGTAAAAGTTTACGATGCACAAGAGGATGAAAATCCAAGTGAGAGACCTCCTGTTATTACCATTATGGGTCACGTTGACCATGGTAAGACATCGCTCCTTGACAAAATTCGTCAAACAAAAGTAGCTGACAAAGAGGCAGGTGGAATTACACAACATGTTGGTGCTTATCAAGTTGAAAAAAGTGGTAAAAAGATTTCATTTATAGATACTCCAGGTCACGCAGCCTTTACAGAGATGCGTTCACGTGGAGCTCAGGCGACGGATATTGTTATTATTGTTGTTGCCGCAGATGATGGGGTAAAACAGCAGACAAAAGAGGCTATCTCTCATGCTAAAGCAGCAGGTGTTCCTATTGTCGTTGCTATCAACAAAATGGATAAAGAGGCAGCAAACCCAGAGTTGGTAAAAGGACAGTTAGCAGAGCTTGAAATTACTCCTGTTGAGTGGGGTGGAGAGCATGAATTTGTTCCTGTCTCTGCACACACAGGTGAAGGGATTGATGAACTCCTTGAGACACTACTTCTTACTGCAGAAGTACTTGAACTTCAAGCAGACCCAAATAGAAATGCAAAAGCAGTTGTTGTGGAAGCCTCTTTAGAGAAAGGTTTTGGTGCTACGGCAAATATTATTGTTCAAAATGGTACACTTAAAGTTGGTGACCCATTTGTTCTTGGAACCACATTTGGTAAGGTTAAAACACTTATTTTGGATGATGGAACACGAACCAAAGCTATTGGACCGAGTACCCCCGCAGCTGTTGTTGGTCTTTCAGATGTACCTATGGCAGGTGATGTACTAGTGGTTATGGACTCTGAAAAAGAGGCAAGAGAGTTAGCAGATAAAAGGGCAGAGTATGCTAGAACAGTAGAGCTTTCTAAGAGTACAAAAGTTACTATTGATGACCTATCTGCGATTATTGCAGAGGGCAACTTAAAAGCACTCCCAGTTATTATTAAAGCTGATGTTCAAGGTTCTCTTGAAGCGATTAAAGGAACATTGTCTGACCTTAAAAATGAAGAGGTTAAAGTCAACATCATCCACGAAGGTGTGGGTGGGGTTACCGAGTCTGATGTTCAACTAGCAGATGCTTCTGAACACTCTATTATTTTAGGATTTAATGTTAGACCAACAGGGAGTGTTAAGAAAAAAGCAAAAGAATTAGGTGTTGAGATTAAAACCTACTCAATTATCTATGAACTCCTTGATGACGTTAAAGCACTTCTTAGTGGTATGATGAGTCCAACTATCTCAGAAGAGGTTACAGGTCAAGCTGAAGTTCGTGAGACATTTACTGTGGCTAAAGTTGGAACTATTGCAGGTTGTAAAGTATCTGATGGAACAATCGTTCGTAATGCAGGTGCTAGACTTATTCGTGATGGTGTTGTTATCTATACCACAACAATCTCATCTCTTAAACGCTTTAACGATGATGTTAAAGAGGTTAAAAATGGATTTGAGTGTGGTATCATGCTTAACAACTATAACGACATTAAAGAGGGCGATGTAATCGAAACCTTCAAAGTGGTAGAAGAGCAGGTTTCTCTTTAATAAATAATTAATAGTGAATAGTAAATAATGAGAGAAGAAGAGATAAAAAGAAAGAGAACAGAGTCACGTTTAGTAGAGCTAATTCCTGAAGCACTTTCAACCATGAATGACAACCGTATCAATGGTCTCTCCGTAACAGAAGTAGTCTGTTCAAGAGGTCGTTACGATGCAAAAGTTTACCTAGACAAATCTTACTTAGATGAAAAAGAGCAACATGAAGCATTAAAGCAATTACGTGTTGTTTCGGGCTATTTGTCTACATATATTAGAGAGAGTGAGGGGTGGTATAAAGCTCCAAAGTTTACCTTTGAGTTTGATAATCAACTTGAAGAAATCTCAAAGATAGAAGCTCTTTTTAAAGAGATAGGAGAAAGAAACAAAAAGGATGAATCAAATGAGTCTTAACGAGCAGATAGAGAAGATTGTTAAAGCCAATGGTGCGGACTTTTATGGAACAGAGACAGCTCAAGAGGATGGAAATACTATCTTTAGAGTTTATATTACAAAAGAAGAGGGTGTAACCCTCGACCTCTGTGCTGATATCTCCCATGAGCTTTCTGTTTTTTTTGATGTTAATCCTCCAATGCACGGAGCATATTTTCTTGAAGTAAGCTCCCCAGGGATTGAGCGTAAACTAGAAGAACCAAGACATTTTATATCTGCAGTAGGTGAACGTGTAAAGTTCAAAGTTCATGGTGGAGATAAAGAGAGAGGTGAGATTACTTCTGCTGATGAGCGTGGTTTTACCATTGCTAAAAAGGGTGAAGATGTACGATTTGAGTACAACAATATCTCTAAAGCCAAGACCTATTTTGAGTGGAATAAGTAGAATACATTTTTATTGCAATGTATTCCTGTGGGATAACGCACTATTAATCAAATTAGCATAAAATAAAATTTCGCCAAAATATTTTTCAAAACCAAATTTTGGATTTTCTCTTCCTAACATAAATCATCATAAATAAAAATCTTATATAAAAGATGGCATATAAAAATTGATATAAAAAATGCTACAATATTGGAATAAAAAAGGATATGAAATGAAAATAAAATTTATGTTAATACCATTGGCTATTTTTGGATTGCTTGTAGGAAGTTATGCTGATGCCAATAAAGATAAAAGTTTAAAATCGACAGACAAAGAGGTTAATAAGATAGAGACGAAGGAGAAGAGTAAATCTCAGAAGGAAGAAATTATATGGATTGACCCTACTCAAAAAGTTTGTAAGGCTAATGGTGGAAAGATAGGTAGTAATTCTTCTTTCTGTATTGCAAATTGGTCAAAGGCAAAAGATATCTGTTCTGCTAGTGGGGGAAGATTGGTAACGGTTGATGAGTTAAAAAAAGTTGTGACAGATTGTGGTGGAACCGTAAATGAGTATAGTAAAAATCAAAAAAATACTTTTTATAAAGATTGTTATGAAAAGCAAGGATTTAGTGATGCTAGTGATTATTGGTCTTCTAGTAGCTTTAAGGGAGAAGAGAAGAGTGCATGGTTTGTAGGCTTTTACAATGGCGTTGCAAATAGAGACACCAAGGACAATGGTTTTTATGTTCGTTGTGTTAAAGAGAGTTCTTTTTGTAAATAGTGAAGTTCAAAATTAACGGTGGAGACAAAGAAAAAGCTCTTATGGTCTCTGCTGATGAACAGGTTTTAGCATTGAGAAAAAGGGTGAAGATGTACGATTTGAGTACAACAACATCTCTAAGGCTAAGACCTATTTTGAGTGGAATAAGTCGAAATAACCTATAAAGTTCTCTATACTTCCTAAAAATATGTTATACTTCGTAAGTATAACGACGAAAAATATTATTTTTTAGGTAAGTATGATGGAAAAAATCCTTTTAGAACAAAATCCTCATTGGCAAGGTCAAATTAAAACTTATGTTAAGCGAGAAAAATTAACAGAACTTATTCTCTATCTACCTACACGACAAATCATTACCATTAGTGGCATACGACGATGTGGAAAAAGTACATTAGCCAAAGAGGCAATTAGACACCTCATAGAGAGTGGTGTTAATCCATACAATATTCTCTTTGTTAACCTTGAACAACCCTACTTTTTAGAGTACCAACACGATGCCAACTATCTCAATACCATCTATGATGAGTACCTTAAAATTGCAAATCCCCAAGGAAAAACCTATGTCATCTTTGATGAGATACAGTTTTTTCAAAATTGGCAAGTTTTTATCAAGAGTAAATATGAGAGTAGTGATATTAAGTTCATTATCACAGGTTCAAACTCCTCTCTACTTTCCCATGAACTCAACACGCTACTAAGTGGGCGAACTCTAGGGATTCAGCTTGATACTTTCTCTTTTCAAGAATTTTTGGACTATAAGGAGATATCTTATAGTAGTCGAATAGAGAGAGTCAGCAATCGTATTGCTATTGCTAGAGCCAAAGAGGAGTACCTAAAATGGGGTGGTTTTTATGAAGTGTTTGATGAACCGAATGAGCTTATAAAAAAAGATATACTTATTAACTATGCGAGAAATATTATCTATCAAGATATTGTACCAAGGTATGGCATACGAAACTCTAGTGAGTTAGAGCGACTCTTTTTCTATCTACTCTCTAACGCCACAGGCATAGTAAACTACAGTAGATTAGCAGAGATTTTTGATATAAGCGACAGAAAGATAAAGGAGTATATCGGTTATTTTGAGGATGTTTTTTTACTTAGAAGAGTTGACCGATATCATACGAAACCAAAAGAGAGAATTCGCTCTGCCAAAAAGATATATGTTAAAGACAATGGTTTTTTACAAATCGCCCCAAAGCATTCAAAAAATCTAGGAATAGCTTTAGAAAACAAAATCTATAACATCCTTTATGCAAATGATGAGTCTGTAACCTATATGAGAGAGAAGTATGAGGTCGATTTTTATAGCCAAAAAATACTCTATCAAGTGGCATATAACATAGAGGATGAAAAGACAAGAAAGCGAGAACTTGGTGCATTCAGATATTTTAAAACTGATGATACTAAAGCGTGTAGAGTGATTACGCTTGATACAAATGAGATGGTTGATGATATTGAGGTTTTGAGTTTTGATGTGTTTGTTTTAGAGGGGGAGATTTAATGGAACTTGTTTATTTATGGGTTGAAGAGTATAAAAACATTCATAATCAGGGGTTTAATTTTTCGCCTAGATTTTCTTGTGAGTATGATGATGTTGAAAACGAATTGAGCATTAAAGAGAATGATGACTACATAGAAAACTTTTTTGGTGAAAATTATAATTATCTTAATAGTTATACAAATACAAAGTTTTTTTTGCTCGGAAACGAAGGCTTTAGCCTCGCTAAGTTTGAAGCTGTTGCCTTCGATTCTGAAACTGAACGAGTTGATTATAATGCGTATAAATTGGTTAAAGATTTAAATATCTCTACTTGCCCCTATTGTAATCGTAGAACAATATATAATCTTCAAAAATCAAAAGGAAGAACCTCTGAAATAGACCATTTTTATTCTAAAGAGAAATATCCATATTTTGCTATCTCTTTTTATAACCTTATTCCAAGTTGTAAAGTGTGCAACAAATTAAAAATGGAAGATGAGGTTGCGATACATCCTTATGAGAGAGGTTTTGAAAATACTAATTTTAAACTAAAAATTAAAGACTCAACCTTTTATCACTCTGTTAATGGGTTTGATTTGGAGTTTAAAAGTAAAGATAACCAAATAGATAAGCAGATAGAAACATTTAAACTTAATGACCTATACCAAAACCACAAAGACATAATCCTAGAACTCATACAAAAAGAAGCTATCTACAATGAGAGCTATTTAGATGAACTTTTAACACAATATGAGGGAACACTTTTTAAAAATAGAGAAGATTTACAACGGCTTATAAGTGGTGGATATGTGAGTGATGAAGAGATAGGAAAACGACCTTTATCTAAGCTTGTTAAAGATATTTCTGATGAGTTGGGGTTGATATGAGAGCTTCCGTAGGGTGCGATTGCTATCGCACCATCTATTCAATATTCAAAACAAGATTTCAATTTTTCTTTATGCCTATTTTTGGTGCGATAGCAATCGCACCCTACGGATTTTTATTAAATCAAAAAAGCCAGTCTTTGACTGACCAATTTAAGAAGAGTCAAATTGATACTATGAAGATGGAGAATTTTAATGACAAATAACCAAATCTACATGACCCAAGCCCTAAAAAAAGCATGGCAATACCAACTAAGAACCTACCCAAACCCAGCTGTGGGAGCATTAATTCTTTGTAACAATGAGATAATAGCCCTAGAAGCTCACCAAAAAGCAGGAACTTCTCATGCCGAAGTTTTAGCTTTTATTTCAGCCTATGAAACCCTCTCAGGTAAAAAGATAGAATTTGATAGGTTTGATGCTCATAAAGCTCATGATTTTCTTTATACTTTGCCTCAAAACTTTTTTTCAGAATGTATCATTTATGTAACGCTTGAACCTTGTTCTCATGAGGGTAAAACTCCCTCTTGTGCCTCATTGTTGGTAGAGTTAAAACCCAAAAAAGTAGTTGTTGCTACACTTGACCCTATAGAAGGGCATGATGGGGGTTTGAAACGACTTGAAGAGAAGGGGATAGATGTTGAAGTTAGTGTTTGTGAAAAAGAGGCACTAGAGCTTTTAGAGCCATTTCTAATTTGGCAAGAGAGAGCTTTTGTTCTATTTAAGATAGCCCAAACCTCAAATGGAAAGATTGGAGGAGGGTACTTGACCTCTAAAGAGTCATTGACTCATGTGCATCAGTTAAGGTCAGTCTGTACCAAGATGATAATAGGTGGAAATACCGTTCGTGTAGATAGACCCACACTTGACTGTAGGTTTACGGGTGATGATGCTCCTGATATTGTTATCTATTCTAAAGAGGATAATTTTGATAGAGATATTCCTCTTTTTTCTGTAAAAAATCGTAAAGTAGAGATTAGCAATATTTTAAAAGATTTTGATAGACCCTCTTTTATACTTATAGAGGGTGGTGAAGGGATGATAAATGCTTTAAAAGATAAAATTGATTGGCTCTTGCAGTATCAAGCTCCTAAGCTATCTTCTCATGTCTCAAATTACTCTATAGATTTAAATTTAGAATTTCTATTTGAAGATAAAAAAGGGATTGATTTGTTATTGTGGAGCAAGAGAAGTAAAAAGTAAATCTATTTTCTGTTTTTTTCTGCAATCCATTGAGACATATATTTGGTACTCATCATAGAGTGATGTTTTAGCATGGCTCCTGTGAAATTGTTTAGACGGTGTTGTTCTAGGTTTTTTTCTAGTTCCATTATTTTTGCTATTAATTTCTGACCTAAAACTTTACTATCGTACCTGCTATGTAAAATATTTGTTCCATTATTTTGAGCTTTACTCCATGCCTCTTCATCGGTATAGAGTCTAACGGCTGCTTCTACAAAGTCATCTATATTATCAGCAATTATACCAGCCCAAGGCTCTTGGTGGTTATGCATACCCTCTGCTCCAATAGAGCTTGTAACGCTTGGGGTTTGCATTATCATCGCATCTAAAAGTTTTCCTTTTATACCTGCTCCAAATCTAATCGGTGCTAAACAGATACGAGATTTTTCCATAACTTCATAAGCTGAATTTGCCCAACCTTTAATAAAAAAACCTTTTTTAGGGTTGTGTAGAGCCGTGGCTTTTGGTGGTGGGTATGAGCCATAAATATGTAGCTCTGCTTTTGGAAGTTGCTTTCTAATCTTTGTCCATATCTCTTGTAAATGTAAAACAACATCCCAGTTGGGAGCATGACGAAAATTACCTATGGTCATAAAGTGTTGACGTTCTGAAAATAGTTTTGTTGTTATAGGAAGTTCTTCTAAATTAACCATAAATGGAAGATGCTGTAGAAGAGAAGGGTCTACTTTAAAAGTTTTAGTTAAGAGTTTCATCTCGAAACTAGAGATAATAAGTGAGATGTCACAACGAAGAATAGCTGCTATTTCACGTTTGGCTAAGTCAGAAAAAAGGTCAGTTTGACGCATATTACGATGTGATTTATGTGCAATATACCGTGCATGGCGTAAACATTGTAAATCTTCTGTATCGAGAATTTTTAAAGCAGAGGGACAGTTTTTTTCTACTCTCCATCCAAACTGCTCTTCCATCATGAACCTATCAAACAGAACGATGTCAGGATTATATGTTTTGACATAATCATTAAAGCTATCACAATTTAGTAAGATTTTTTGTGTTGAGATACCTATACTATTTAAGTCTATAGCATGTTCTGACTCTTGTGCAGGAGTTGCAAACTCAACTTTCCAATCTTGCTTTTTAAAAAGTTTTAAAATGGAAAGTATATGGCTTCCTGCTGCTGAAGAGTTTGGTTCAGGCCAAACATAGCCTATGACCAGTACTTTAGCTTTGTGCTTCACGAATGGCAGCTATGAGTTTTTTTTCTGTAATGGGCTTTTGTAAAAATGAGTTTGCCCCAAAACTTAGTATCTCTTTTTTACGTAAATCATTAGATGAGATAGCAATAACAGGCACATTAGAGGTTGATTTATCTCTTTTATAGAGTCTTAAAAAATCAGAACCATCCATATTGGGCATCTCTATATCAAGTAAAATAAGCTGAAGGTCAGAGTACTCTTTACACTTTTTTAGTGCATCTTCTCCATCAACTGATTCAATTGTCTCTATTTTATAGAGTTCTTTTTTTAGCAATGAGACAAGAAGTCGACGATTGATATAGTCATCATCAACGATTAAAACTTTAAAAATCACTTCTACTCCTTTCTATATTTTTTGATAAGTTGGGCTAATTTTTCTCGCTTTATAACACCTACATGCAACTCTTTAATTAGAGTAGAATCAAAAGACTTCTCATTATCTGCTTGATTTAATGAAAGCATTATTACATTCATTTGAGCATGTTGCTTGTTTAAAATGTCTTTATTTGACTCTTCTAACTCTTTATCAATAAGAAGCATATCATAGTCACTCATCTGTATAAGTGTTTTTAACTCTTCCATGCTATCAACCACTTCAATTTCATAATTCATATTTGTAATAACTTTTGAAAGAATCTGTGCTTCTAAAGGATTCTTTTTTGCGATAAGTATTTTTTTACTTGAACTCTTATTCTCTTCTTCAAATTCATGAATTTTTATAACATTAGAAATGGTTGATTTACTCTCTTCTTCTGGCTCTATTGATAGTTCTACTTTTTCATCCATATTATCTTCTAAAAGCACAATACCATCTTCAGTTGTGTGACGAACATGGTCAACTTTAATTAGTTCAGGTTCATTGCTGTTTTTATTCTCAGCTGCTGGTTCTAGTTCTTCATTCTCTTTTGTTTTAGTATTTAAAAATTTTCTTAAAATAAATAGAAGTTCATTGGTCTCAATCGGTTTTGGAATATATTCATCTAATCCTTCTGCAAGAAAGCGTTCCTTATCTCCTTTTAGTGCGTTGGCTGTTAATGCAATAATTGGTGTATGTTTTAATTGTTCTTCTATTTCATAGTTTAGAATTTCATGAGTTGCTTCAATACCATCCATAACAGGCATCTGAATATCCATAAAGATTAAGTCATATGTTTCGCTTTTACGTTTTTCAAAGGCTTCTAATCCATTATTTGCAAGTTGAACTTCTACACCATATTTTAAAAGAACTTGTTTAATAAGTTTTTGGTTAATAAAGTTGTCTTCTGCAACGAGTATTTTACCTTCAAATTGAATATTATTGAATGGTGTTGATTGATTTGTTGCCTTTTTATTGTTAACTTTCTCTTCAGGAAGAGTACTAATACTATTTAAACCTTGTACTATTTTAGTAGGAGTAATAGGTTTATAAAGTACTTTTGTTGTGTTTAGACCTAGCTTCTCAAGTCTATCTCGATTAGCAAAACTTGATAGTAAAACTACTTTGTGTGAATTTAGTCTATGAATGGTTTTGAGTAGTGTATCATCACAGGTATCAACATCAATCCAAATACTTTGTAAATTTTTATCTAAATTACACTGTTTCAAATCAGAAGGTGTACTAAATGGATGATATTTAATATTATAGTAATCTAAATATTTTGAGAGATAAATATCTTGTTGTACTGGAATATTATAATCGAATTTACATATAGTAATATCATTAAATTTTGCACACATATCCAGTTCTGTACTCTCTAGTACTTCTTCAAAAAGAATAGTGAAGTAAAATGTTGTTCCTTTCTCTTTTTGGCTTTCAAGTTTAAGTTCACTATTCATTAACTCTAAAAATTTAGTAGAAATAGTAAGTCCTAGACCTGTACCACCATACTTACGAGTGATAGAAACATCAGCTTGTGTAAAGGCTGCAAAAACATTAAGTTGTTGCTCTTTAGTCATACCTACACCGTTATCTTTGATGGAGAAAGAGATTTCTGTATGATTGTCTAGTGAAGAGATTTTCATGATTTCTACATTGATTTTACCCCCAAAGTCTGTAAACTTAATAGCATTACTTAAAAGGTTAATCAGTACCTCTTTAATTTTAACAGAATCTCCAAGAAGTTTTTTATTAATAGCAGGGTCAAGAAAAAGGTTTAAATCAATATTCTTTTCTGCTGCTCTAACACCATAAGTCTCTATGGCTGACTCAAACTCTATAATAGGGTCAAAAATCACCATATCAAGTTCTGTTTTGTTGCTCTCAATTTTTGAAAGGTCTAAAATATTGTTAATAATACTTAATAGGTTCTCTGAACTCTTTTCTATAATATTAGTAAATTCTATCTGCTCACTATTTAAATCAGTACTTTTTAACAACTCTGTAAAACCCACAATTCCATTTAGTGGTGTACGAATTTCATGTGACATATTGGCTAAAAATAGTGATTTTGAGGCATTGGCTTCTAATGCTTCCATCTTATCAGATTTGGCATTTTCTATGAGTAGCTCAATAAATTTATAGCCATCTTGCATACCTTTACTGCTATTTAAGTCAATATTTTTTAGTGCAGAGATACTTGGTTCATCAAAGGTACTTTCTGCTTCTACAGCAGCATTATTAAGTATCTCTTCTAAATCTTTTATGCTATTGTGTAGTTCTTTACTAGTTTTAAAACCAATAATAGCTAGAGTTATACTTAATAGTATACCAAAAACAGAGATTCCAAATATAATCTCTTTAGTGAAATTTTCACCAGCTATATATTGATTGTAACTTGTATATGCAAAATAACTTGTTATTAAAAATAGTAAAAAAATAGGTAGTGCACTAATAAGTCTTAATTTGTTTTTTAATTGCATTATCTACTCCTATTATACTGATTTAAGTTGTTTCATATAATCTTCTAGTGAAAGAAAATGACCCCAGTACTTAATGAAAAGAGCTTCTAACTTATCATATTCTGTACAGTATTGAATCTCTTCTAAAATATCAGCTAATTCATTAATACGTAAATTACTTGCAGCACCTTTTAGTTTGTGTCCAAGTTCATGAATATTGTCCATATCTTTTTGAGCATAAGAGGTTAATAGATGATCTTTATCATGATGTGCTTGTTCTATAAAATCTTCTACGAACTCTTCTATAAGTACTACAGGAAGGTTTAGTTCATCAGCAGCAGTTTGAGGGTTGTATGAAATAGGTAAAGCAGGTACATTATCTAGTGTGAAAGCTTTATCATCTTTATCTGAAGTTTTAACTACTTTTTCTTCTTCTTTTATATCTTCTTTAATCGTACTGTTACTTACGAGGTTATCAAAGCTTAAATCATCAAATTCATCTTCTTCTATAACTTTTGTCTCTTCTTTAATATCTTTCTTTTCTTTATAAATATCATCATTAGAGACATTGTTTAGTAAGTCAGTAAATCTTGCATTAAGGACTTCTTCTTTCTCTTCAATACTATCTTTCTCCAATAAAGTATCAAACTCTTCATCTTCCTCATAGTCTTCAGGTTTTTCTAATGTTAATAGAGCCAATTTTGTATAGTACTGGTCAATAAGAGGCATACGTTCACGATGTGAAAGTTTTTTAATCTTTAGAAGCAATATATTAATATGTGGTATCTTAAGAGTTAAGGCTAAATTTGAAAGGTTTTTAATAACCTTGTCATTTCCTTCTAACAGACGTTTCTCATCAATAATGGATTGATCAATAAAACTATCAAGATAAAGTTTATAGTCATCAACTGTTAATCCTATCTCTTTAGAAATTTTTTCAACATCAAGATAAATTTCTTTATAATTGACTTTAAATTCATTTATAGGTTCTACAGGTTTAGGTGTTTTTGTAATTACCTTTTCTACTGTAATGTTTTTTAGCTCAACCAAGTAAAACTCACCAATGGTTCCATAAATTTCGTGATGAGAAAAGTCAGAATTTATTTTTTGATTATTTTGCTCTATTACAATTTTATTGTTTTCAAACTTTATATAATCAATAATATTCCCTTCTATAAGTTGATTAAAAGAGTCGTACCCTAAAAGCTCTATAAATGCTTCATCTGCCATTACTAATTGTTTGTTATCGTTATATCCGTAATACATTTTTCCCTCGCTATATTATATTAATATTGAGCATAACGCTCAATTTCTTCTTCTTTGTTAGATTTAGATGTTGGTTTATGCACAACAATAAAACCTGATATTTCACCACTATTGTCATATTTGACTGTACAGTGAATATCTGACCAAAAATACATACCATCTCGACGCATATTTTTAAGTGTCGAGAACCACTGTTTAAGACGTTTTTTTGTTGACCAAAGATTCTCATAAAGTTCTTGAGGTACATCAGGATGCTTAAATATCGAATGGTCTTTACCCAAAAGTTCTTCTTTTCTAAAACCAGTAACTTGACAAAAGTTCTGATTAGCGTAAGTTATTATTCCATTCATATCAATTTCATATATTAAATTTTCAGTAAAAGTATATTCAACATCTAACGCTATAGGATGATGCACTCTGCTTCCTTTATGTATATTTATTAATCCGTAGGTAACTTTATTATAAAAAGACTAAGATGTTTATTAAAATAAACTTATTCTTAAAATTTAATTTATCATAATAAAATTTTTTTACAAATTATAATATTAAATGTTCAGATACATATTATATAGATTAATATTTAACAATATCTGTTTTTATTATTTTAGCAATTTTTTCACTACTAGCAACTGAAATTTCACTATAAGTTGCATTTTTAATGGCTTCAAAAGTTCCAAAGTAGTTTAGAAGTTTTTTAATGGTAGCTGGACCAACCCCTTTTTTTTGCAAAAGAGAGTTTTGAGTGTCATCTTTTCGTTTTTTATTTTGATGGTAAGTTATGGCAAAACGGTGGGCTTCATCACGTTGTCTCTGTACCCATTGTAGGCGTTTATCTGTAGTTTTTAGCTCAAAAACTGAATCTTCAGTATAGATAATATCTTTGGCAGAACCTTTGGCTCTATGGGCTTTTGCATCAAGTTTCTCTTTTGCTATGGCAATGACATTTAACTCTATGTTGGCTTCATTTAAAAGTTGAACAGCCAGTTTTCTTAACGTCTCTCCTCCATCTAAAATCCATAAGTCTGGTGCTGGATTTTTATAAAAACTCTCTATTCGTCTACTTAACATCTCTTTCATCTGTCCATATTCATCTTTGGCTTTGAGTTCATAGCGTCTATAATCATTTTTTTGCCATTTTCCTTCATTCCATACGACCATAGCTCCTACTGTAGCCACTCCCATCATATGAGAGTTGTCAAAAGACTCAACACGATAAGGCACAATGTCTAGTTCAAAAAGTTCAGCAATTTTAGGCTCTATCTCCTCTTTATTCTCTTGTTTTAAAACTTCCTGTGCATTGGTGATAGCTAGTGATGTTAATTTCTCTTTTGAACCTTTTTTAGGGTTAATAATATTGATTTTTTTAGAGAAACGTTCACTTAATAGAGTTGCTAATTCTGCTTGGTCTTTAAACTCATGTGCTACTAAAATGGTTTTGGCTATTTGGGGTGCTTCTGTATTGTAAAACTCTAAAAGAGCTTGTGTATAAGCTTCATCTTGGTCAAAAACATCTCTACTTCTAAAGGTGGAAAAAGAGGAAGAGATAATTTTTCCTTGACGCATAAATATTTTAACAATTACACCTCTGTTTGTACCATTTACAATAGCAAAAATATCCATATCATCAAGAGATTTTAAATCGAGGTTTGAACTTATGGTTAAGTCCTCTATAGTCTTAATATTATCACGCAATTTACCAGCCTCTTCATAACGTTCAGCCATGGCAAGTGACATCATTTTCTCTTTAAGAATCTCTATGAGAATCGTACGTTTACCTATAGACTTTTTAGCTTTTTCGACTATTTTATAGTACTCTTCACGTGTAACTTTTCCTTCGCATGGAGCTAAACATTTCTCTATTTGATGAAAAAGACAAGCTTTACCTTCTCGTAAACAGGATTTTTTTTGAACCAATGGAAAAACTTCATAGAGTGTATCTAGTAGGACTTTCCCCCCGTTAGGAAAAGGACCATAGTATGAGATGTTTTTCCCTTTTATAACCTTTCTCGTTATCTCAAAGCGTGGAAAATCTTGGTTTTCATCTATGTAAATATAGGGGTAAGTTTTGTCATCACGTAGTAAGATATTATATTTGGGATTAAGTTGTTTAATTAAAGAGTTTTCTAAAATAAGAGCATCTGCTTCTGTTTCAACTACAATATATTCTACTTTTACAGCCTGTTCTAACATTTTAATAATGCGAATACTTAAAGTGTCATTTGGATGAAGTTTAGGAGTGAAACGCCAGTAACTTTTGACTCTGTTTTTAAGATTTTTTGCTTTTCCCACATAGAGTAAGCGTGAATTTTTGTCAAAATATTGGTAGACACCAGCACTACTAGGTAGGTTTTGAATGGTTTTTTCTATTTTGCTATACATTTATAGTTGCTTTTCGATAGATTTTTTAATTTTATTAAATGCAACTTGAAGTTCTTTGTCTTCTGATTCTATAGTAAATTCACCCAATGCCATCTCTTTATAGTGAGGGACTGTTGACACTATAGTCTCTTCTTTTATAATAGAAAGATGCTTAGAGTTAAAAAGTACTACTTTAGAGGCTTTCATATCTTTACACTTCTCATCACTCTTTGTCAACATGCTTAATAGAGATTTTAATAAATCTTTATTATAATTGAGCTCCATTTTAAACCCAGGGTGAGAGAGTGCCACAAATAGTGTATCATCTCTTACATATACAAAAGCAATGGCTTTTTTAAATCTTGGATTTAATAGAGAGATAAACTTTTGATAGCAGTAGTGACTCTTAAGTAATTTAAACTCAGGTAGGTTACGGATATGCGAAAGTATGGTAGAAGCTTTTTTCATCTTTTTATTATAGCATTTTTTAGCTTTTTTTTATTAAGTGGATGTGGCTATAAGGCTGACCCATATTGGGTAGAACATGCAATAGATAGGGGAGAATAGAATGAAAAAGTATGATGTGTTAATAATAGGTGCAGGAATAGCAGGACTTTATGCTGCAATGAATATTCCAAAAGATAAAAAGGTTTTGGTTGTTTGTAAAGATATTCCTTGGGAGTGTAATACATTTTATGCTCAAGGAGGAATGGTGACAGCTTTAGATGAAGCAGACATCCCTCTACATGTAGAGGATACCATGGCAGCAGGAGCTTTCCATAATAACCGTGAAGCAGTAGAGATTATGTCTCGTACCTCTATTGAAACAACCAAAGATATTATTGATAAGGGGATGGAGTTTGATACGGATGAAGAGGGAAATATAGTCTATACTAAAGAGGCTGCTCACTCTACAGAGAGAATTGTCCATGCTGGTGGTGATGCAACAGGGCGTTACATGCACTACTTTATGATGGTTCAAAATAAGCATCAACTTCAACGAAATACTTTAGTTTATGATTTACTTATTGAAAATGGTCGCTGTTTTGGTGTGAATGCTTTGGTGAACTATAAACATGAGACTATTTTAGCTGATGATGTCATTATTGCTTCTGGTGGGGTAGGGTCTCTCTATGAATACAATACCAACTCTCGGACTGTCTCAGCTGATATTCATGGTATCTGTATTGAAAAGGGTATAGAGCTAGAAAACATGGAGATGATGCAGTTTCACCCAACTGTTTTTGTAAAGACTCCCTTTGCTCGAAAACTTTTACTTACAGAAGCCCTAAGAGGTGAGGGGGCGTGGGTCGTAGCAGAAGATGGACGACGTTTCCTTTTTGATTATGATGAGAGAGGAGAGTTGGCATCTCGTGATATTGTAAGTCGTGCTATTTTTGACCATAAGCGAAAAACAGGTGAAGAGGTCTATTTAGATTTCTCTATGTTTGAAGAGGAGTGGTTCCATAAACGTTTCCCTAACATCACAAGAACTTTTGAGTCATTAGGTTATAGATTTCCACAAGATAGAGTACCAATCTCCCCAGCATTTCACTATGCCGTAGGAGGAATAAAGTGTGATACTGATGGTTGTGTAGAGGGAATAGATGGTCTATATGTCATAGGTGAAGCATCAAGCACAGGTGTTCATGGTGCCAATCGTTTGGCTTCTAACTCCTTACTCGAAGGTGTTGTTTTTGCAAAACGAGCTGTTGACCATATATTAGCAAAAGAGAAAGTAGAAGTTGCTGTTCCAATTTTTGATAAAGAGTATAAAAATATTGTTCATCATGAAGCAGATAAAATCTATAAGCGTCGTTTACGAAAAATTATGTGGGATGATATGGGGGTAATACGAACTAAAAAAGGTCTACTTGAAGCTAAAAATGCCATTTTTGATATGAAAAATAGAGATATAGGACGACTTTTAGAGTTGCGTTTAAATACAGCCTCAGCTATTGTTGATGCAGCTTTAAAACGTAAAGAGAGCTTGGGAACACATTATATTGAAAATTAGTACTTAGTTATTATCTTTTAGATTTACGTGTTACTAAATTGCTCGGTTTTTTGCTTTTAAAAAGCTCCTCTTTTATAGTGCTTAGAATTATATTTTTTTAACTATAATTGTAACAAATTAAAATCATTAGACTTTTTACATTATGTTGAGGTCTAAGTAATGGAGTTATAATGCACGATTTACACTTAGCGACCACTTGGGTCGGATGGGTCTCATTGGCAATTTTTGTTATTGGGTACTACTTTATTGCAACAGAAGATAAATACAGAATCAACAAAGCAAAACCTGCACTTTTAGCAGGTACGGGTATCTTTATGCTTATTGGTCTCTATTTTGCTATGAATGGTTTAGATGCTAACCCTTTAGAGCATGAGGTTGACCACTTAATTGTTGAGATAGCAGGAATTTTCTTCTTTTTATTTGTGGCTATGACCTATATAGAAGCAATGATTGACCGTGGAGTTTTTTCTGCTCTTCGTTATAGATTGGTCTCAAGGGGTTATAGTTATGGTAAACTGTTTTGGGTTACAGGTCTTTTGGCATTTTTTATTTCGCCAATTGCCGACAATTTAACTACAGCACTTATTCTTTCTACTGTACTCTTAACTATCGACAAAGATAACAAAGAGTTCTTGGTTCCATCAGCTATTAACATTGTTGTTGCAGCCAATGCAGGGGGGGCTTGGTCTCCATTTGGTGACATTACTACACTTATGGTATGGGTAGATGGACGTGCTGAATTTGTAGAGTTCCTTTTCTTGTTTCCTGCTGCCTTTTTGGGTTGGGCTGTAACGGCATTTTTATTGAGTCGATTTATTCCAAAGGGAACGCCACCATTTAACAGTGATGAAAAACCAGCTGAGATTTTAGAGGGAGGTAAAGTAATTATTGGACTTTTTGCTCTTACTATTTTCTTTGCGATTGTTTCACACCAAGTACTTCATTTACCTGCTATGTGGGGAATGCTCTTTGGTCTAGCAATTTTAAAACTTTATGTTTACAAACTTAACGAGAGTGCTTCCCCAACACAAGTAAATGTCTTTTCTTGGATAGCAAAAGTAGAAAATGACACACTTCTTTTCTTTTTTGGTATCTTGGCAGCTGTTGGTGGACTTCACTTCTTAGGTTTCCTAGAGTACTTTACAGCACTCTACGATAGCTTTGGACCAACTGTTATGAACGTTGGGGTAGGGTTCCTCTCTGCTGTTGTAGACAACGTTCCTGTTATGTCAGCTGTTTTAAAGGCTAACCCTAACATGGGAACAGATACTATGGCAATTCAAGAGCAGTGGATGTTGGTAACCATGACAGCAGGTATTGGTGGGTCACTTATCTCATTTGGTTCAGCAGCAGGTGTTGGTGTTATGGGTAAAATGCATGGTATTTATACTTTTGCTTCACATATGAAACTGGCTTGGACGGTACTTGTAGGTTATATTGTATCTGTGGCTGTTTGGTATGTGCAGTTTGACCTTTTGCATATAGGTTAATAGTTCAATGATTATCGCATCAAATTTTTTAACTTAAAAAAATGCCACCTAAGTGGCATTTCCCCTTTTTATTTTTTGGCATAATTCTTTTTAAGTTTAGTCTTTATGACTAAGCTATATTGATTATAAGGATTTAAAATGAAAAAAATATTACTCTCTACTTTTGTAGCCTCATTACTTTTCACATCAGCAACAGCAGATACTAATACTTCTAAAAATTTAAGTAGTAAAGAGGTAAGTACTCATGCAACTAAAGTAGCAACTAAAAAGGCGAAAGATAATAAAGTTGAATTGGTAAAAGAGGCTTTAGAGTCATTGGAACTTTCGGCTAAAGCAGTTAAACAGATAGATAGTAAAAAAATAGATGAAGCAAAAAAAAGTGTTCAAGAAGCTTTAGGAAAATTAGAATCTATTTTAGCATCTGAGAAAGTACCTAAAGTATTACCAATTGATAATCAAATAGTTGTTAAAAATTTTGTAGGTACATCAAAGGATGTTGAGGCTGTCTTAGATAAGGTAAAGAAACTTTTAGATTCAGGAAAGGTACAAGAGGCTGGTGAATTATTGATTTCACTTCAAAGTGAGATTGACATAACAATAGTTAGTTTACCTTTGGTCTCCTATCCAGATGCATTAAAGTTGGCCTCAAAATATCTTATTGAGAATCAAGCAACTAAAGCGAAAGGCGTATTGGCTATAGCTTTAAATACTTTTGTAAAAGATGAACAGATTATTCCTATACCATTGATTAACAGTTTAGAGTTGGTATCTAAAGCATCAGAAATTGCAAAAGATGATAAAGAACAAGCATTAAAACATTTAGAATGGGCTAAAGATGAACTGCTTAAAGCAGAAGCATTAGGCTATGTTAGTTCAAGTAGCACAACTTATAAGCAAGTAGGTGAACTTATTGAGAATATTGAAAAAGAGGTAAAAGGAGATAATAAAGCTGAAAAATTATTTAAGGAGCTTACTGAAAAATTAAAAGACTTTAAAAATAAAATTTTACCTACAGAAAATAAAAATAAATAAATAGTAAAAATGTATATTAGGTTCAAAGTATGAAAAAAATCAATTTTCAATCCTAATACCCCTCTCATAAAAAAAAGAGTATAATTCCAACAAATTTTAATTATCTAAAATAAGGAATTATACCTCATGAAACAAGTACCCATACTCGTCCTAGACTTCGGTTCACAATACACCCAACTTATAGCAAGAAAACTAAGAGAATCAGGGGTTTACTGTGAAGTAGTTCCTTATAGGGAAAATATAGCTAACATAAAAGCACGTAAACCTAAAGGGATTATCCTCTCTGGTGGTCCTGCTTCTGTTTATGCAGAAGATGCTTATAAACCAAGTGAAGAGCTTTGGTCTCTTGGGCTTCCTATTATGGGAATCTGTTATGGAATGCAACTTATTACTCAACGTTATGGTGGAGAGGTAGTCTCTGCTGATCATCATGAGTATGGAAAAGCGAAGTTAACCATTACAGACTCTAAAATATTTGATGGTATGACTAACAATGAGACAGTTTGGATGAGTCATGGAGATAGAGCAGAAAAAGTTCCCGATAACTTTGAGGTTATTGGTACTTCTGAAAACTCTCCTTATGCAGCGATTGCTAATGAAGAGATGAAGATTTACGCATTTCAATTTCACCCAGAAGTTCACCACTCTGTAGAGGGGACAAAACTTCTTAAAAACTTTGCAAAACATATCTGTGGATGTGACAGCACATGGAACATGGGTGGTTTTGCAAAAGAGAAAATAGCACAGATAAAAGCACAAGTAGGGGATAAAAAAGTTCTTTGTGGTGTTTCGGGGGGAGTTGACTCTTCTGTAGTAGCTGCGATGCTTAACGAAGCGTTACCAAAAGAGCAACTCATTTGTGTATTTGTTGACCAAGGATTGCTACGTAAAAATGAGGCTGAAGATGTTCAAAACATGTTTAAGCTTCTTGATATTCCACTCATTACCATTGATGCTAAAGCAGAATTTATGGAAGCTTTAAAAGATGTGAGTGACCCAGAGCAGAAGCGTAAAGTAATTGGTGAGAAGTTTATTGAAGTTTTTGATAGAGAAGCTAAAAAACACACTGATGTTGCCTTTTTGGCACAAGGAACACTCTATACAGATGTTATTGAGTCAGTTTCCGTTAAAGGACCCTCTAAAACCATTAAGTCACATCACAATGTAGGTGGACTTCCAGACTGGATGACTTTTGAACTTGTAGAGCCTTTAAGAGAGATTTTTAAAGATGAGGTTAGAAAATTAGGACTTGAGCTTGGACTTCCTGCTCATATGATAGGTCGTCACCCATTCCCTGGACCTGGACTTGCTATTCGTACTATGGGTGCAGTTACAGAAGAGGGCTTACACCTTATCCGTGAGTCTGATGCCATTATGCAAGAGGAGCTTAAAGCCACAGGTTACTACGACAAAGTTTGGCAAGCATTTACCGTACTTTTAAATGTTCAATCAGTAGGAGTCATGGGAGACAATAGAACCTATGATAATACAGTCTGTGTGCGTATGGTAGAGTCTGTAGATGGTATGACAGCTACTTTTGCTCATGTTCCTCATGATGTTTTAGAGGGAATAAGTAGACGAATTATTAATGAGATAGATGGGATAAATAGGGTGGTTTATGATATAAGCTCAAAGCCGCCAGCAACAATTGAGTGGGAATAAAAAGTTCTTATTTCACTTCATCTTTAAGAGGGCTTGTTCAGTCACTTACTATTCGTAAGCTCCTTCTTAACAACTCTTAAATCTAAAGCAAATTAAGAATTTTTTGGTTTATTTTTCACTTTTTTTTACGAAATTTCATAATTATAAACACAAAAACTATTTTAACCTTTTAGAAATTGGTTTTATAATATTTTATTTCTATTAAAAAGATTAATTACTGTGTAATTTTGTAAACCTTAAGAGT
Organism: Campylobacteraceae bacterium; assembly: GCA_027068975.1. Classification (GTDB taxonomy): domain Bacteria; phylum Campylobacterota; class Campylobacteria; order Campylobacterales; family Sulfurovaceae; genus UBA1140. The sequence continues at coordinate 50,378 of JALXFN010000074.1, forward strand.
ATTATAATATATTACAATAGTTAAAATACTTATTTTCACGATTCCTCTTATATCATTTGATATAACTCATCATCATTAATAATATTATATATACCTTGGGAGATTTTATGGAGCAGCTATTAATCGGAATTATTATTACAATTGCTATTGCCACTGTGGTTAACGTTTTTTTAAAAAAGTTGGATATACCAACCGTTATTGGTTACATTTTTACAGGTTTAATTATTTCACAAATTTATAATTTTGGAGAGCATGATAAGGAAACTTTGGAACACTTGGCTGAGTTTGGAATTGTATTTCTTATGTTTACTATAGGTTTAGAATTCTCCATTTCTCAAATGAAATCAATGAAGAGAGAAGTTTTTGTTTATGGAACTTTACAAGTTGTGCTTTCTACATTACTTTTTACATTTATAACACATTACTTTTTTGATGTTGCTTTAAAAAGTTCTATAGTTATTGGTATGGCATTGTCGCTCTCTTCTACAGCTATTGTTATTAAAATTTTAAATGAAAATGGTGAAATCCACAGTGGTTATGGACGTATTACTTTAGGAGTGTTACTTTTTCAAGACTTAGCTGTCATTCCTATGCTTTTAATGATTTCTATTTTTACATCAGAAAATGCCTCTGTTTCAGAGCTATTAACGCAGACTATTATTTCTGCTGCTATTGTATTTGTTATTATATTTATAGTAGGTAAGTTTTTTATAGAACACTTTTTTGATTTTGTTATCAACTCTGATAGTGAAGAGATTTTTTTAGCAGCAGTTTTTTTAATAGTTATTGCAGCTTCTGTATTAGCAGAGCATTTTGGCTTTTCTTATACACTAGGGGCTTTTCTTTCGGGTATGACCATAGCAGAGACAAAGTATCGTTTTAAAGTTGAGTCTGACCTTGTTCCTTTTAGAGATATATTGTTAGGTGTATTTTTTATAACGATTGGTATGCAGATAAACTTAAATATTATTGTTGAGTATGGAGGAACTATTTTAGGGTTCATGGTACTTATTATGCTTTTAAAGGCACTTATACTGTTTGTAGCACTACGTTTTTTTATGCAAAATCGTTCAGCAGTCAAGAGTGCATTTGCACTTATGCAAGTAGGTGAGTTTGGATTGGCAATTTTTGCCTTGGCAAGTGCCAATGGGCTTATTAGCACAGAAATAAATCAAATTATGATTGTAACCATTGTTCTCTCCATGATATTGACACCATTTATTTTGAAAAATGTCTCTTCCTTAGCTGATTTTCTTTTTGTAGTACCTACAGAATTGCGTGAACGAGCTTTAAAATCAGTAGGTTTTGAGAATCATATTATAGTATGTGGATATGGATCGGTAGGTAAACAGTTGGTAAAAAAATTAAAAAAAAATAATACGCTATATGTAATTTTAGAGCATGATGTAAAATTGGTAGATGAAGCTATCGCTAAGGGAGAAAAGTCTATATTTTTAGCCAATGCTGCACGAAAAAATATTTTAGAGCATTTTGGGGTTAAACAAGCAATGGCAGTAGTTACTGCTGTAAATAATGCTCATCAGTTACGTCTTATTTGTGAAAATATAGACTCTTTTGGTAATGAGATTAACTCGGTAGTTACTGTTAAAAACAGATCACAAGAAGAGAGTATTGCTGATTTAAATATTACCCATGTTATTAATAGACGAGAGACCATTACAGAGCTTTTAGCCAATCAGCTTTGTGCTTTTAAAAAGGCATTGTAAAAACTTGATATAATAAACTTCTAATTGAAGGAGTACTTTTATGTCAAAAAATTTTAAAAAAATTATCTATACTATTTTAACACTCTCTTTTGTGGTTGCTTGGGTTTGGGCAGCCATAGAGCCTATTCATTACGATGATTGGCTTTTAGAAAATATTTTGGTTTTTATACTTATTGGACTTATATTTTTTACGGGTCGTTACTTTGAGTTTTCTATTCTCTCATACACTTTCATTACTGTTTTTATGATTTTACATGTTATTGGTTCTCACTATACCTATGCAGAAGTACCTTGGGGTGTAACTTTGGGTGAGTGGTTGGGAACAGAGAGAAATATGTATGACCGATTGGTTCATCTGCTTTTTGGTGTGTTATTTGTCTATCCCGTTCGTGAGATGTCTGTACGAATTGCAAAGACCAAAGGTTTTTGGGGGTATTTTGTACCATTTATGATTATCTCCTCTTTTGCAGGTTTTTATGAAATAGTAGAATGGATAGCAGCAACTGTAGTTGACCCAGAAGCTGGAGCAGCATTTTTAGGTTCACAGGGTGATATTTGGGATGCACAAAAAGATATGCTTTTGGCAATTGTTGGCTCACTTGGTACACTTTTTCTTGTTATGATTGTTCATATGATTTTTAATCGAGATTTTTATCATGAGTTCAAAGATAGTTTCAAATTAGCTAAAAATGATGAACCAATGGGGGAAGTAGAGTTAGAGAAGATGATAAAAAATAATTTACAATAGTTAAAAAGCTTAATATCAATATTAAGCTTTTTATAGATATCTAAAAAACATTAGAGAATCTTATGAAAGTTTATATGCTCCAGCAAATTTTTTAGAGCTAAGAATTTTTTTAGCTTCACTTGTACTACATTTTATAACTACTCTATAAGCTGTTTTCTTTTGACTTTTAATATATTTTTTAACAATTATAGCATTTTTTAAATGGTGCTTTTTATTAAAATTTCTTGCTTGTTGTTTTGTAGAGAATGATGCTAGTTGTATTCTTTTTTCTTTTTTACTTGAATGTTTACTAATTTTTTTAGAAACTTTTTTCTTGTAGAATTTTTTACTTTTTTTTGCGAAAACTCTCTTTTTTATTTTAGTTTTATACTTTTTTAAATTATGCTTTTTTTGTACAAATCTTTTCTTAGATTTTTTATGGCTTTTTTTGTGTTTTTTAGAAGATCTCTTTCCTCTTGAAGAGAGTACCTCTATTTTAACTTTACTGACTCCTTTATGAATCATACCAATTTTTTTTGCAGCACCATAAGAGAGGTCAATTTTTCGAGTTGAGTGAAAAGGTCCTCTGTCATTAACTCTTACTATTACTGACCTTCTATTTCTAAGGTTTGTAACTTTTAGACGTGTTCCCAAAGCGTATGTTTTATGTGCAGCAGTCATACCATACATGTTATAACGCTCACCACTAGCTGTTAATCTACCATGAAAAGGGTTACCGTACCAACTGGCTTTACCTATTTTTGTGTAACCTTTATGCACATATTTAGGGTAGTACTTAATACCTCTATCTTTGTAGGCTAGGATATTTTTGTCGAGTGCATAGAGTGACGAACTAAGAAGCAACATTGCTATCAATGTACTTTTTATAATATTATTTAACTTCATTGAATAATATCTCCTAATTTAAAATAATTTTGAAATTATAATATTTAAAACTGTTAATAAGATTATAATGTGAAAAATTTTTATATTTTTCTGAAAGGTGGCAGTTTTGTATTCGAGATAGAATTTTTGATTCAACCTCAAAGTTTAGTCAACTAGACTAAACTTTATTTATAAAAAAAACTAAACCCTTGAATATTTACAAAAAATATAATATAATCCCCAAAAAATTTATCTATAGAAAGGAACATATACGATGGCAAAACATCAGTTTCAAACAGAGATAGGGCAACTCTTAAAATTAATGACCCATTCACTTTACTCAAATAAAGAGATATTTATACGAGAGTTGGTTTCAAACTCTTCAGATGCGATTGATAAGTTTAATTACATGCAACTAACCGATGAAAAGTTCAAAGAAGAGAACTGGTCAGGTAAAATAAATATTACCATTGATGATAAAGATAACTCTTTGACTATTGCTGATAATGGTATTGGTATGAATGAAGAGGATTTAATGAACAACCTTGGTACCATTGCCAAGTCTGGAACCAAATCGTTTGTAGAGTCCCTAACAGGTGATGCGAAGAAAGACTCTAACCTTATTGGTCAATTTGGGGTTGGTTTCTACTCTGTATTTATGGTTTCAAATCATGTTGATGTCATTACTAAAAAAGCAGGAGAAGACCAAGCTTATAAGTTTAGTACCGATGGAACAGGTGAGTTTGAGATTGTACCAGTAACCAAAGAGTCACATGGAACAGTTATCTACATTAAACTAAAAGATGAAGAGAAAGAGTTTTTATCTAAATGGAGAGTAGAAGAGGTTGTTAAGAAGTACTCAAATCATATTGCCTACCCTATCTTCTTAAACTACTGGGACGAAGAGACAACAGGTGAGGGAGAAGAAAAAGAGACTAAACGTGTTAAAAAGTCTGAGCAGATAAATGCAGCAACAGCACTCTGGACACTTCCAAAAGCACAGCTAAAAAAAGAGGACTACATAGAGTTCTACAAAACTTTAGCACATGGTGATGATGAGCCTTTAACCTACTTACATAACAAAGTAGAGGGTGCAACGGAGTATACAACACTCTTTTACCTTCCTAAAAAAGCACCAATGGATATGTATAGAGCTGACTATCAGTCTCACATTAAACTCTATGTTAAGAGAGTTTTTATTACCGATGATGATAAAGAACTACTTCCTACATATTTACGTTTTGTGCATGGAATTATTGACTCTGAGGATTTACCACTTAATGTTAGTCGTGAGATTCTTCAAGAGAACCGAATTTTGGCAAATATTAAACAAAATGCGACTAAAAAAATACTTCAAGCGATTAAAAAGCTAAAAGGTGAAGATTCGGAGTTATTCACAGAACAGTATAATAAAGTGATAAAAGAGGGAATATTCCAAGACCATACGAACAAAGATTTGCTTCTTGACATTGTAAAATACAAATCTTCTACCCAAGAGGGTATGGTAAGTTTTGCAGATTATGTTAGTCGTGGTGACTCTGAGAAAAAAGAGATTTACTACATTACAGGTGAAGATGAGAAGGTTCTTAGAAACTCTCCACTACTAGAAGCGTATAAAAAAGCGAACATTGAAGTACTGATTATGGACGACAAAGAGATAGATGAGATAGTAACACCATCTATTGGTCAATATAAAGAGTGGTCGTTGAAAGATATTACGACTATTGATGCTCCTGACTCTAAAACAGAGGAAGAGAAAGAGGAGATTAGCAAAGAGTTTAAGTCTTTGACTGACAAGATTAAAGAGGTACTTGGTGAAGATGTAAAAGAGGTTAAAACCACTACCAGACTAACATCTAGCCCATCTTGTGTGGTTAAAGATAGCTCAGACCCAATGGCTGGAATGGCTCATATGTTCGCACAAATGGGACAACCTGTTCCAGAGACACCACTTATCTTAGAGGTAAACCCAGAACATGCTATGATTCAGAAGTTAGATAAGCTAGAGAACCAAGATTTGTTTGCTGATATGGCATGGATTTTACTTGACTCTGCTAAACTATCAGAAGGTTTAGAACCAAAAGACAAGTCAGCGTTTGCCTTAAGAGTTTCAAAAGTAGCTACAGAGGCTTTATAATAGAAAACATTAGAAATTATTCAATATTAATTTAAAATATTTATTATATGAAAATAAATTAATTGTGTTTTAAGTTTTTATCACATGGTGAATAAAGTGTGAATAAAACTTGTTTTAAAGTGAATAATTTCTAGTATTATAGAAACAGAAAAGAAAAAAGGATAAAAATGAACAAGCATATTAAAAGAATTTCAAACTATGCTATGGTTGGTGGTGTAGGAACAATGGTTATGGCAACTCTGCAAGGGTGTGGCGATGACCCTGCAATTCATCAACAGCAACAGCCTCAACAACAAGCACAAGAACAGAGTGTGGTAAAAGAGGGAGCAACCGTAACTATTGAGAAACAACCTAATGGTTCTTATAAAATTATAGATGAAGCTCCAAGTGTTAAAACACGTGTAATTGTTGTAGAAGATGGAAAAGAGCGAATCTTAACACAAGAAGAGATAGACAAATTGGTTAAAGAGGAAGAGGCAAAAGTTGATGCGGGAACATCTAAATTAACTCAGAATCCTGAAGAGGTTAAAGAATCAGGTGGTATGGGTCTTGCTGGTACACTTATGGCTTCTATGGCAGCTGGTATGGTAGGTTCTATGCTTATGAACAAGCTTATGAACAATCAAAACTATCAACAAAATAGAAGAACTACTTATAAGTCTCCACAAACTTACTCAAAGTCACAAAACTCTTTTAAGAAGAATGCAGCGGCTAGAAGTGCAGCTAAGAGTTCTTCTCCTAAAAAGTCTGGTTTTTTCTCTGGTAAAAAATCATCATCGGCAAAATCATCAAGTTTTGGTGGATAAGTTATGAAACTTCAACCCATTAAAGTACCAGACAATAAGTTTTTAGAAGAGATAGGTTTCTTTTGGCATACTGACCCTGACAATACACCTTATGTTTCAGACGAAATAGTGGTTATAAACTCTGATGAAGCAGATGCTTACTATGAAGCAGCCAATGAGCTTTATGAGATGTTTACAGAAGCTGGTGAGTATGTTATAGAAAATGAACTTTTTCATGAGATAGGTATTCCTTTTAACCTTGTAGAAGCAGTAAAAATGTCTTGGGAAAATGATGTTCACTGGCATCTGTATGGTCGTTTTGACCTTGCAGGAGGAGTGGATGGTAAACCCATAAAGCTTATAGAGTTTAATGCAGATACCCCAACTTCTCTTTTTGAAACCTCTATTTTACAGTGGGCAATGCTCAAACTAAATAATATGGAAGAGTCACATCAGTTTAACAACCTTTATGAAGCCTTGGGGGATAACTTTAAACGTCTTATAACCATGGAAGAGAGTGTTGAAGATTTTGATGAGCATTATGAGGGTTGGAAAATCCTCTTCTCGTCAGTAAGAGACAATGAGGAAGAAGAGAGTACAGTTAAACTTCTACAAACCATTGCTACAGAAGCTGGGTACGAGACAGAGTTTGCCTACATAGATGATGTTGAGTTCTCAGGTGAAGAGGGTGTCTTCTATAACGATGAAAACTATGAATACTGGTTTAAGCTTATTCCATGGGAAGATATTGCCATAGAAGAGAGTGACTTAGCAATGCTACTTACACAAATTATGCAGAACCAAAAAGCGATTATTTTGAATCCTGCTTATACGTTAATGTTCCAGTCAAAAGCATTTATGAAGATTTTATGGGATTTGTATCCAAATCATCCTCTACTTTTAGAGACAAGTTTTGACCCACTAGAGGGTAAAGCTCAAGTTGAAAAACGTATTTTTGGACGAGAAGGTGCAAATACCGTTATAGTTGATGAAGATGAAAATGTTATGGCAGAGACTGATGGAGAGTATGGGGAGTTTGGTGTGATTTACCAAGAGTATGTAGAACTTCCAACCGATGATAAAGGAGAGAGCTATCAAGCTGGTGTATTCTTTGCTTATGAAGGGTGTGGACTCTCTTACCGAAAAGGTGGTCTTATTTTAGATAACTACTCTAAGTTTGTTGGGCATAGGGTTGAAGTGGAGCAAGTTTAGCTTTTGTGTTTTTATAATACCTAAACAATTATCCCAAAAAACTATAAAACCAAATAAGAGAGCTTATTCAAAAAGATAAGTTCTCAAACTACATCTTAAACAAATACTCAATAAACTATCATTTATACTATCAATTTTAGTTTGATTTGCGAGTTTATTTGACACATTTGGATAAGATAGGTCATTTATACTTAAAATAAAAGAGTTATTTTTCTTCTACTTCTTTATTATAATTAATCTTGAACCATTTATATGTTATTTTGTTACGCAAATAAAAAAGGAAAAACATGTTAAATAGTCTATCACTCATTATTATCATGATTTTAACTCTATTTTTAGCATTTTATTGTGTGGACACTCATAAAGAAAATATCTTAACAATGGTTAATATAGATAAAAATAGTATTAAATCTGTTTCTATTAATGAAGAGAATTTAAGTCAAGAAGCCATTAAAGATGTTAAGCCTATTGAAAAAGTCTATGTAGAGGTATTAGCAGAAGAAGAGACAAATGAATCTCAAACAGTTATTGAAAAGGTAGCCCCCCTAGGATTAATAGAGACAGAACAAGAGATAGAAGAAGTAGAGCGTGTAGAATCTACTATTGAAGAGTCTATTGTTAACTCTATTAAGGAAGCTACTGTAGAGTCTGTAGAAAAGGAAAAGGTTATAGAAAAAGTTAAAACTAATGATAAAAAAATCTCTGAATATAGTGAAGGTTATAAGCTTGATGATTTAGAGAAGATGATAAGAGAAGAGTTAAACAAAGGGAATAAGGAATAGATATGGAGACATTAAACATAGTAATAGCAGAGATTTTACTCTGTTTGGCTGTAGCATGGGTATTAGGATTTTTAGCAGCATGGATACTTTTTAGAAGAGTTCAAAATGAGTATGAACAAGAGATAGAAGAGTTAGAAGAGAACCTCTCTTATGTGAGTGCTTCTAATAAAAATCAAGAGAGGGAAATCATAAGTCAAAATTTAAAAATTCGGGAGTTTGAAAAAACTTTAGCTCAAGATACAAAAAATACAAATAAAAAAGATATAAATGTTAAAGAAGAGAACACTAAAACAGATAACATTGAAACAGAGAATACTGAAACAGATAATATAAAGACAGAGAGTAGTGAAGAAAAGAGTACTCAAAAAAATAGTCAAGATGAGGAGATTCTAAGGCTTATAGAAGATAATCTTTACTCACCACCTAAAAAGAAAAGATTGTAAAAATCATATTTTACTCTTGAGCTATAACCACCATAGCAATAGCAAAGCCTCCATCATGGGCTATGGAGAGTGATGAGTTGGTGATTTTATGATACTTTTGAGCTGTTTGGCTTAGTTTGAAGTGTGGGGCATTTTTTTCATCTTTATAGATGATGATATCATGAAAAGAGAGTTCAGCTCCTATGCCACAGCCTAAGGCTTTTGAGATAGCCTCTTTGGCTGCCCAGTACCCAGCAACACTCTCTGCTCTTTGAGAGAGTTGTAGCTCTTCTTTGTTTAAAAATTTATTGAGAAATTTATCTCCAAATTTCTCTAATGACTTCTCTATTCTACTGACTACAGTAATATCTGTTCCTATTTTCATAATGTTAGTTTATCTAATTTTTGGATAAAATAAATAAAAAAATTTAACTATCAAAGAATAATATGGAAGCAATATTTGCATTTATCGGAACACCTTTTGTCAATTTTATGAAAAAAATGGATAAGTTTGGTACGTTTATACTTTTTCAACTACATCTTTTCCCCCTTATGCTTAAGCGACCTTGGCGAATAAAGCAGGTATTTGAACAGACAGAAATTATTGCGATAGGAACCTTTGGTGTTATTTTTCTAACGGCACTCTTTTTAGGACTTATTGAAGCTGTTCAGCTCTATCAGGGTTTTTCTAAGTTTGGTGCAGAGAGTTTTATGGGGTATACCATTTTTATCTCTATCTCTAGGGCTTTGGCTCCACTGTTGGCAGGTCTTATGGTGACAGCACAAGCCATATCTTCTATGTCGGCAGAACTAGGAACCATGAGGGTTACAGAGCAGATAGATGCCATAGAGACCTTGGCAGTTGATTCTAAAAAATATCTACTGATACCTCGTATTATTGCTACGGCTATAGCTGTACCTCTTTTGGTATTGGCTTTTGATTTTATCTCTAATATGTCTGCTTTTTTAATGGCATGGTTTGCTTTAGACATGAACCCTGTGGTCTATCAAGATAGCATTAAAGCACTACTCACCTTTTCAGATATAGGTTCAGGTATGTTAAAAGGTTTGGTTTATGGTTATCTTATTGGAAGTATAGGAACCTATGTGGGCTACCATACATCAGGAGGGGCAAAGGGTGTAGGTGTCTCTACAACCAAAGCCGTTGTTTTATCGTCGGTTACTATTTTTATAGCTGACCTATTTTTGTCTATTATCTTTTTGGCTTTGGATTGGTAAAAACTATCTAAATTCTGAACGTTCATTTCCAAAGGTATAAGAGACAACAATTCCAATACTGTTACCTTTGGCAGTGATGGATGGGTCATCTTTTAGTTCATATTCAATAAGTGTGCCTTTTAGTCCAATATCAAGAGAAGGTGTTGCTCTATATTGCATCTTTATAACGCCACCAAAGGCATTGTTGTATTTGTCATTTACACCATTACTTACAAAGTTGTTGTCCCCATCATAAATAGGAAAAGAGCTATCAAGTTCTGGGTTGAGATGATAAGTTACCCCTCCACCAAATTTCCATTTGTTCGATTTGAACATGGCTAAAGCTGTAAAAGGTACAACATCCCATGTGACATCACCATTATCTGCAGAGTCAGAATCAAATTTATATCCAATAAGTAGTTGTAACTCCATATTGCTGTTGTCATTACCAAGTACAGCACCAGCTTCAAAACTTAATCCTTCCCCAGCTCGAATATCATAAGTACTTCTCCCATAATAATCCTCATGAGTGATGGTTGCTAATTTTGTTCCCCCAAAATCATACCCCATTTGTAGAATAGGTTTTAAGGTGTCTTCTGCTGATAGTGTTCCTAACGTCAATAGGGTAAGTAAAGAGATTTTCTTAAGCATAATTAGTCCTTAATGTTTATATTTAATATAGTATACACTTATTGTGTTTATATTGTGTCCTCTACATCCACTCTACAACTTTAGAGACCTCATTGGCTATAAAACATTTTATATTGGTTTTTTCTAAAGGCTTGGTTGGGATAATGGCTTTTTTGAAACCTTGGGTATCTATCTCTTTAAGTCTTTGTGCTAGGGCAGTAACTTCACGAATCTCTCCTGTTAAACTTACTTCACCTATAAATAGTGTCTCGCTACTTAGCTCACGGTTACGATAAGAGCTTAAAATAGCAGCGATGATGGCTAAGTCGGCTGAGGGTTCGGTTACTTTTATACCTCCTGAGATATTGACAAAAACGTCATAAGTTCCTAAAGGTAAGTCCAGTTTCTTTTCAAGTAGAGCTAAGAGCATGTTTAACCTATTATTGTCAAATCCTGTCGAGCTTCGTTTGGGGTGTCCGTAGGCTTCGGAAACCAGTGCTTGAACTTCTATAATAATAGGTCTGCTCCCCTCCATCATAACCGTCAGAGCTGAGCCTGAAGAGAGTTTCTCTTTGTTAAAAAAACGTCCAGCCATGGTCTCTGCATCGAGTAGTCCGTTTTTACTCATCTCAAAAATTCCTACTTCATTGGTGCTTCCAAAACGGTTTTTAAAACCTCTTAAGAGTCGCAGTTCAGAGTTTGGGTCACCTTCAAAGTAGAGTACGGTGTCTACCATATGTTCTAAAACTCTAGGTCCTGCAATGGAGCCATCTTTGGTAATATGACCAATAATAAAGATGGGAATATCTAAACTTTTTGCTACACGCATAAGCTCAAAGGTGATGGTACGAACTTGGGTTACAGAACCAGGGGCAGAGGGTGTTTCGTCTGAATATAGGGTTTGAATAGAGTCAATAATAATAAAGCCGTAATTTTTACTTTTAATCTCTGTTAAAATACTTTGAAGATTTATCTCGGGAAGCAAATATAGCTCTTTTTCATTGGCATCTAAACGGTCAGCACGTAGTTTTATTTGACCTGCTGACTCTTCTCCTGAAACATAGAGAACTTCTGTTTTTTGCTTGGCAAGGTTTCCTGCTATTTTAAGAAGTAGGGTAGATTTACCAATTCCTGGGCTACCACCTATAAGTGTTAGTGACCCAGGAACGATACCCCCACCTAAGACCAAGTCTAACTCTTTTGAGCCAGAGGTAAAGCGTTTTATATTCTCTTGTTTCACTTCTGTAATAGAGGTAGCTTTATTTTTGGGTGAAGAGCCACTACTGCTTTTAGTCTCTTCTACAAATTTTATCTGTTCTGTTGTGAGTTCGACAAAGGTATCCCACTGGTTACAACCCGTACATTTACCTAACCAACGAGGACTTTGAAGTCCACAAGCTTGACACTCAAATAGTATTTTTTTCTTTGCCATAGTTACTCTTTTTTATTTTATATCTAATCATAGACTAATAAAATAAAAAAGTCTAAATATATGTCAAATTGTCATCTTTTTTAGCACTCAGGTATCTCTTCACTATCTCGTGCATTTTGATAATAGAACTGATAGAGGTCTGCTGACCACTCTTTGTTGTATGAGGGTTCTATCTGTGGACAGATTTCAAATATAGCATTTTCAAACTTTCCTTCACTGGCAAAAGCTTCCCACTCATCTTGAGAGTAGTGTTCTGAGAGTTCAGATTTGTTTGTATCGCAAATCTTTTTTAACCTTTTTTTGTAAATCTCTTCACCCTTTTCAAGGCTTCCTTTGCTCATGTCAAAAGTCTCTTTGTTGAGTTTGGTTGTGTTTTCTTCTACTATGCTACTATTAACTTCTGCTGTAAGATTCTCCTCTATAAGTAAAACAGACTCTATTGTTGGAGCAGGGATACTATTGTTCTCATCCATATCTTTTTTAGAGATATTTGATTCTTGAGTTATATTTTTATCTAATGCTATAATAATAGGTTCTTTTGCTATAAAATTATCTGTAACAACAGACTCCATCTCATCTTTAGAAACATTTGCTTCTATAGTTATATTTTCATCAACTATAATAGCTTCTTTTTCTATGGATTCATCCGTAATAACAGACTCTATCTCATTTTGAATCTCTACAGTTGCTTGGGATGCTTTAGCAATAATCTCATTAGTATCATTTAAATCGAGTGTATGAGATTGCAGAGTAATTAGGAGTAGAAATAGTATATGTTTTTTATATATCATTTAAAGAGACCTTTTATTTGTTAACTAACATGTTATAATGATAACTAAAAAAAGAGAATATATGCAAGAAAAAATAGTAGAACATTTTATAAAAATCACAAAATTACCACATTGTAGTGAACAAGCAGAGGCTTTGTTTGATTACCTAGTTAACTTTGCAAAAGAGCAAGGCTATGAGGTTCAGAGTGATGAGACTAAAAATATACTCATAAAAAAAGGCTCTCCAAAGTTGGCTCTTCAAGCCCATTATGATATGGTTTGTATGGGTAAAGCTCCTAACATAGAGACTTATGTAGAAGAAGGGTGGATGTACGCAAAAGAGTCATCACTTGGTGCAGACAATGGCATGGCCATAGCTATGATGATGACCCTTATGGAGCAGGGCAAAGAGTTAGAGTTTGTTTTAACCTCAGATGAAGAGATAGGACTTGTAGGTGCAACTGCCATAGAGTTAGAGTTATCTGCCTCATACATGTTAAACCTTGACTTTGAAGATGAGGGGGTTGTCTGTATTGGTTGTGCAGGTGGGGCTGATTTGTTGGCTGAACAAACACTCTATAAGTCTGAGGCTTATGAGTACAACTATGAACTTACCGTTTCAGGTTTGGCTGGTGGTCACTCTGGTGTAGAGATTCATAAAAACATACCTAATGCCATAAAAGTTTTAGCAGAGTATTTGTCTGACAAAGAGGTTCTTGTGGCTTCTTGTCATGGAGGGGAGAGAAGAAACTCTATACCTACTGCTATGAGTATGAAACTCTCTTCAACAGAGCCTTTAATGGGTAATGACTTGATTCAAGTAAGAGAGCTAAATGAGCCTTTAGAGGTCTATGAGAGTGATGAGTTTTTAAATCTTCTTGTCGAGTTTCAACATGGAGTAAACAGCTACAATAAAGAGTTTGATTTGCCTGATACGAGTATAAACCTAGCTCTTGCGAGTGTTGAAAATGGAGTAGCTAAGGTAGAGTGTAGCTCACGAGCCATGAGCGAAGAGGGCTTAGAAGAGATAAACGAGAAGTTTTTAAAGTTATTTGAAAAGTATAATTTCTCAACAGCCATAGAGTACAAATATCCCTCATGGAAACCAGAAGTAAACACTTTTACCTCGCTCATAAATGATGCGATGACAAAAGAGTATGGCAAGAGTAAATATGAAGCGATTCATGCTGGGCTAGAGTGTGGAGTTCTGCTTGAACGTTACCCAAATATGAAGTTTGCTTCTATTGGTCCGACTATTGTCTCTCCTCACTCCATACATGAGAAGGTGAAGTTGGACTCTGTGGGGAAGATATTTAGGGTGGTGGAAGAGGTGATGGCTGGTATTGAAATTGGAGTGTAATTATGGTTGGTGAAGGGGTAAATAATACGTATAAAAATAATTTGATTGAAGATAAAGATTTAAGTTTGTTTCGTACTTCGTTACTTAATGCAGTCTTATTAACAGCTTTTTTTGTGGGTTCCTTTATAGCAACACTCTCTTTATTTGATGTTTTTCCTCTGACTAGACTTTATATGATGATACTTTATGGGTACAGTGCAATAAATCTTTTAGCCTATTTTCTACTAAAACAAAATCAAAAAAATTATTTTCTTGCTGTTAATATTGCTACCTTTTCTTCTTTGTTTACTTTTACCGTTATGACCATAACTGTACTACATGATGAGTTTCGGATTGTTTGGTTTTTTTTTAACCTCTTTTGGTAGTTTTATATTGGGTGGTAGACGTTATGGATTTTTTATTGCCACCATTATTATAGCTATTATTGTTTATCTTTATAATACTTTAGATATTAATCTTTCTGTTTATGCGATATTTACTTTTATTGTTGCATTGTTTGTATTTAATATTTTTTCATTCTATTTTCTTAGAAAAATAGAAAATGATTCAAAAAGACTTGAAGAGAGGGTGATAGAAGAGGTAGCAAAACGACAATTACATGAGCAGATGCTTTTACGTCAGTGTCGCATGGCAAACATGGGTGAGATGATAGACACCATAGCTCATCAATGGAGGCAACCACTTATGCAAAACAGTATGATGTTACTTAATCTTTATGATGAGGTAGAGAGTGATAATTGTAATAAAAATTATGTATTGAAAAAGATAGAGAGTTTAAGTAAAGTAACTACACATATGTCGCAGACCATTGAAGATTTTAGAAATTTACTCAATCATGATAAAAAAGTAACTCTAGTTAACTTAGATGAGGTTATAGAAGAGATTTTAGTACTAATGAAAAGTAATTTAAAAGAAATAACTGTAACAGATAAAAAATGTGAAATTTCTGTTTTAGCTTTAAAAAGTGAGTTGATACAGGTACTCATTATACTAATTTCAAATAGTATTGAAGCTTTAGAAAATAAAAAAGTTAGTGAAAAGTTTATAAAAATAGATATTGAAAAATTAGATAAAGATGTAGAAATAACGGTAGAAGATAATGCAGGAGGGATAAATAACTCTATTATAAGAAAGATATTTGACCCCTATTTTACAACTAAAAAACAACAAGGTGGTACAGGATTGGGTTTATATATAGTTCAACTTATAGTGGAGCAAAATATGCAAGGTAGTATAGAGGTAGAAAATACCTTAGAAGGGGTAAAGTTTAAAATTCGATTAAGAGGGGAAAATGATGGAATCAAAAAAATATAGCATACTCTATGCAGAAGACAATCGGGAAGTACAAACTGAGGTTGTAGAGTATTTGCAAAAATATTTTAAAGAAATTTATGTAGCCAATGATGGGAGAGAGGCATTAAAACTTTATAATGAACAAAGAGTGGACAGTTTACTGCTAGATATCGATATGCCTTTTATTGATGGTCTAGCTGTAGCTAAAGAGGTTAGAGTTTCCGATAAAAATATACCTATTGTTATGTTAACAGCTTTTACTGATACTGATAAATTACTATGTGCTACAGAGTTACATCTTTGTAAGTATTTGGTAAAACCCATTGAGCTTTTGGGTTTTAGGCATATGATAAAAAAACTTTTAGTTGAGATAGATGAACTTCAATCACATAAATTAGAGATAGCTCCTAATTATGTTTGGAATAGTGATGCTAAAGAACTTTACTATAATAATCAACTTATTTCACTGACCCAAAAAGAGCAGACTTTACTTGCTTTATTTATTCAAAAACGAAATGAGTGTGTAGCCTTTACTGAAATTATGGCTTTAGTATGGGAAGATGATTTTGATAAAGAAGTTTCAATACAGTCAGTAAAGTTCCAAGTAACCCTTTTACGTAAAAAACTTCCTAAAAATAGTATCCAAAATGTTTATGGAAAAGGTTATATTTTCTCATAATTTTCTTTTCTATTTATTTTAGTATTAAAATTTAAGTTTAATAACACTTCATAACACTCTTCTATTATACTTTATTTTATCTTACATAGGAGAAGTAAAATGAAATTAAAAATATTTTTCAAGAGGAGTTTGTTATGTGGAGTATGAGAAGTAGCTTATTAATATTTTTTATACTTACTCAAGCTGTGGTAGCAAATAGCTTAGAGAAACTTAAATTTGAAGCAGAGAGTTCATTGAGTAGTATATTAAACGATGTAGGAAGTCGTAAAATAGAAGTAGGTGGTAATGAAAAGGCAAGTAATGGGAAATATATAGGGATATCTAATATAAATGATAGTGCTAGATTTAAAGTACATGTAGCAAATGCAGGATTGTATACTATTGGAGTTCGAGTACGTAGTGGTGCACCACAACAGCGTGGAGTAGATTATCCATCAGGAAAGAATACTTATCTAAATAATGAATCCTATACTATAAAAGTAAACAATACAATAGAAAATTTTGAAGGAGATGATAGTTCAATATCTTCGCTTAGTGGTTGGGTGTATTGGGGTACAATGAATAGTGTAGAGGAAGTTCATTTAAGTGCTGGAGACAACTTTATTGATATAAAAGCAAATAAAAACTGGTTGGTAGTTGATTCTTTTATTTTAGTAAAAACTAAGGGTGTTGAAGAGAAAGAGTCAAAAGAGGATAAAGAAGCACCAGTTATAACTTTAACAGGATTAAACCCACAAATGGTGATTATTGGGTATAGCTATTTTGAACAAGGTGCAACGGCTAGTGATAATATAGATGGAGACATAAGTAAAAATATTGTTATTGATACTTCGCTTCTTGATATTACAATACCTGGAGTTTATCATGTACTTTATAATGTTCAAGATAAAGCAGGAAATAAGGCAACACAAGTAACAAGAGTAATTAAGGTGTTACGTGATAGTACAACTTATAATAAAAGTGATAATAATGATAATGATAGTCTATTTAAAACTTATTATAAAAATTCTAAAAATGTCAATTGGTCATATTATGATGACCCTGTACCAAAAGGTGCAAATACTAGATATTGTAAAATAAGACCACCACTTTCAGCTGTTTTAGGATATCAATATGATGAGGGGAGACAGTCTAATATATTAAACCTTTCTTCAACATATGCTTGTGGAAGTGGAGCACTTTTTAAATTGGTGATGAATAATAGTCAAGTAAAAGAGTTACAGTTCGATGCCAAATATGACCATGAGTTCTATTTCCAAGTAAGTATAGAGACTAAAAAAGGCGAGAGGATATTGTATTATACTCCAACAGATAAAAAACCTAGATACTATACAAGGAAGTATGAGAAAGATTCAAAAAAACCTTACTATGGATTCATGTTAGGTAGTAAGTATAAAGATGGAAATTGGCACACAATTAGAAGAAATTTAGATAAAGACTTAAAATCTAAAGAGCCTGACAATGAGTTGGTTTCTATAAAAGACTTTTATGTATCAGGATTTGGTAGCCTTGATAATATTACAGGCATACATAGACCTGACAAAATAGCTAAAGCGTTTGTTAAAGCATATTTAGAAAACGATACAAATACAATGAAAAAAATCACATCAAATCGGATGATTGGTAAATTAAAAAGTATAGATGAAGATGTAAAAAAATATTTTAAAACCATTACATCTTATCGTGAAATGGTCTATTTCCACGATTTGAAGGCAATGGTAATAGGCATCACTAAAGAAAATGAAGAGATTAAGTTTTACTTCTCTTGGAATGGTGGTTATTGGATTATGGATGAGGTGTTGTGATGAATAGAGAAAAATTTATTATTTTATCGATATGGGGTTTAACTCTATTATGCTTCTATCAAGCATTGGAGATATTTTATAGAACTTTAGGAACAAGAGAACCTGAGTTTGCTTTTTGGGGTCTTATTCCATTGGTGATTGGTATTTTATTGGCTTTAAAATATAAGTTGGGAAGATGGATAGTTTTAATTGAGATGTATGCTCTTTTTGTAACTTTTATAGAATCTATGATTCTCTTTCCTTTTCAACAGATTAGTATATTTTCTTTAGAAACTTTTATAGGAGCATTTGTTATTTATATTTTAAATACTAAAGAGGCACTTCTTTTGTTTAAAACAGATAGATTAAAGCAAAAAAAAGAGTTTATTATTTTAATGGTAATTGCTCTACTTCAGACAGCTGTTTCATCATATTTGATGTTAATACTTATTAGTGGAAAACAATAAAAGGATAAAAAATGCAAAATTTAAAAACTAAACTACCCCTACTTGTGCTAGTTGCAACACTATTTATAGGATGTTGTGATTCAACAGATTATTCAAAAACTATTAAAAAGGTTGCTGAACCGATGTTAAAAGAGTTGGATGTTTTTTATAAAAAAAATAAACGTCATCCCACTGTTAAAGAGAGGGATGTTATGTTGAAGAAGGTGGGGTGTAAAATGGATGGAGATGAGTGTTTGTATGATGGAGATAAGATTTTAGTTGATACATATAGTTATGATGGTGAATATACTTTTGGAATGACATTAGAAAAAACCTATTGTAATTTTGCATTACAAAAGAATAAAAAATTTACTAGTGTTAGATGTTATAACAATCCTTGTATAAAACTTGGTCAATAGGAGAGTTATGATGAAAAATATAATACAGTTATTTTTACTGCTTGGAAGTTCTAACCTTTTTGCTTTTGAAGTAAATACACATCAAGCCATTACACGATGTGCTATTATGGCTAATACCAATAAATGTGAGACTAAAGGAGCTGAGAACTTAAACTTGTTTGTGAAACATACAGAGTTGAAAAATCAAGATTACCCAAGTCAAAAATTTGAAAAATATGAAGACTATACATATAAACAATATGCTGAAGGTGGAAAAGGTTTCAAAGACTGGAAAATCCAAGTAAAGCAAAACTATCTTGGTTTAATTGAAGCAGGAGTGGTTTTAGAAGATGCTGTTTATTTTAATGAAGATAAATTAGCAAAAGGTGGAGATGGGCGTTTTAATAACCATTTTTATTCAGCTCAATTTGATTCAAGAGCATGGTGTCGTGTTATGGGATTTCCAAATCTTGGAAGTAGTGATACCTTGCCTTTTGCTGATGCTGATAATATGCAAACAGCAAAAGCATTATGTATGGGATGGGGAGAGCGAACTGACAATATTACTTGGGCATGGCATAGGGGTCAAAGCTATTTCATATAACAAATCTTAATATATTTTAAAACAAAAACCTCATTAAACTCCAAAATTCTTGACAAAACGGCGATATTCGCCTATAATCAGAAGAAAGGAGTACCCATGACCCAACAACAAATACAAAAACTTCTAAATGTCCCTGAAAGAACCCTAAGAGATTGGAAAAAAGGAAACAGAGCAAAACTCTATCAGCTTTTAGAAACTTTGGACTATAACCAAGCCGAACAATTACTAAATATGACCAACAATAATGACCTAAAAAAACTACTAGAAAATGAGAAATATTTCACTTCTCTAAGAGATTTTGAAAAAAGTCTTTACCAAACACTTGTATCGGGTCGAGACACTCTAGGGGGCAGTCGTTGAATATCTACCCATTTAGAACATTCATCAAAACGGATTAACAATCCTCAAAACCCCATTAATCAACTTCCATCTTGTTATATCTCCACTTTTCCAATTTATAATAAAAAACCTAAACCCAATTATCTAAACTCAATCCCTCAACTCTCTTAAATTCTCTAGTATTATTAGTAACAAGTACTAAATCTAAAGCAAGAGCATGACCTGCTATTTGCATATCCATATTGCCTATGACTTGACCTTTTTTTTCTAAATTTGCTCTGATTTTTCCATACTCAATAGAAGCGATATAATCATAATCTACTATTTCAAATGGCATTAAAAAACTCTCTATGGCTTTTAAATTTTTCTCTGTCTGTTCACTTTTATAAGCACCATACATTAACTCTGAAACAGTTATTGTAGAAATACATAACTCGCCAATCTCAAACTCTCTAAATTTTTCCTTGACACTTCTAGGTTTATTTTTGATTATGTAGATACATATATTGGTATCGAGCATCATTTTTCTCAAAACAAATCCTCTCGCTCTTGTGTAGGTTGTACTCTAGTCTGCATAAAATCATCAGAAAAATTGTCGAGATTATCAAACATAGTATCCCATACAGTTTTGTCTGACTTTGGAATAAGCACAACCATCCCATTTATTTTTTTAATAAAAACCTCTTTTAGATTCTCAAACCTAAACTCTTTTGGTAATCGTACAGCTTGACTTTGACCATTTTGAAATAGTTTTGCAGTTGCTATCATAATATGCTCCTTAATTAAGTATATATTTTTTAGTATATATTAATTTTGGAATTATGTCAAGAGGAAATTTAATAAGTAGGTGAAGCGACCTACCACGTTAGGAGTCGGACGTTGAAAAACTACTAATCCCATTCTCACTTAAAACAAGTACTTTCATTTTATACCAATTAATGTCGTAGTGAAACACTCTGACCTTGACAAATCCAAAAAAGTTAGCTAACATTAGCTAACTAAGTAAAAGGAGTTTTTTATGACTGTAAATATGCATGAAGCTAAAACAAACCTCTCTAAACTCATTCTGCTTTTAGAGAAAGGCGAAGATATAATTATTGCTAAAGCAGGTAACCCTGTTGCAAAACTTGTCTCTTATATTCCTAGTAAAAAAAAGAGAATACCAAATCTTTTAAAAGGACAAGTTACATTTTATGAAGATTTCAATAGTTCAAATGATGAAATTACAACACTCTTTGAGGGTGGCTTTTAATGGCTAAATATCTACTAGATACCCATATATTTTTATGGTGGATGAGTGATGCTGACCAACTAAGTAAAGAGGTTTTTGATGTTATTTCTGATACTTCAAATCAAATTTATATCTCATCTGCCACCATTTGGGAGATAGCCATAAAAGAGGCATTGGGAAAACTAAAAGTAGATGCAGACTTAAATAGTGCCATAGAAGCCAATGGATTTATAGAGTTGAAAATCTCTGCTATTTGTGCTAATGCTACTAAAAAATTAGAACCTATTCACCGTGACCCATTTGATAGAATGTTGATTTCACAGGCTATTGAAGGAGAGATGACACTTATTACTGTTGATAGGTTTATTGTTCAGTATGAGGGTGTTAGGGTTTTGAGTTTTAAGAAATAAGAGAAGTAACCTTGTTCTTCTAGTACCGTTCAGGTTATCCTATTAAACTCAAACTTTAAAAGTCTCCGAAGTCTTACAATAAGGAGCCATAAAGCAGTCATCGCATTCAGGTTTAATGGCTTTACATCTGTATCGTCCAAAAAGTACCATAGCTTGGTGGAGTAAGTGTAGGTCTGTTTTGAACTTTTTACTTAAGGTCTCTTCTGTTTTTGTGGCTGTTTTATCATCTGAAAGACCTAAACGGTGTGCTACTCTAAATACATGGGTATCAACTGCCATAAGGTTTGCACCTGTGTACTCTATCATCACTACATTTGCTGTTTTTTGTCCTACCCCTGCTAGTTTGACCAGCTCTTTTTGTTCTAGTGGAATCTCTCCATTGTAGTTTTCTACAACTGATTGAGCCATTTTGATGAGGTTTTTTGCTTTGTTGTTAAAGAACGAGCAGGTGTTTAAAAGGGCTTTTACTTCATCCAGTTCTGCATTAGCAAGAGATATTGGGTCAGGATAGGCTTTAAAAAGAGCAGGGCTAATGATGTTGACACGTTTGTCTGTACATTGGGCAGAGAGCATAACAGCTATTAGAAGTTCATATAAGTTTTTGTAGTTAAGCTCTGTTATAGAATCAGGGTAATGTTCAAGAAAAAGTGCTTTTATAGCTTCAATCTCTTTTTTTGTTGCTTTTTTTATTTTTTTATTTGCCATGATTATAAATATCTTTTTTATTTAGCATGGTATATAGTGTGACTTAAATGTAGTTTAAACTATTTAGAAATCATTTACTTTATTATGTTATAATTATTATGAATTTAATATATATATAAGGTAAAAAATGAAGGTCATATTAAAGACGATACTTTTAATGTTTTTATTGAGTACGTTTAGTCTATGGGCATCAGAAATTGTTGCATTGGTTAATGGTAAAGAGATTAGCCAAAAAGATGTAAATAATTTTGTTATAGCAAATATGTCTGGAGCACATTATAGTTTTTTAAGTGAAGATGAAAAAAAGTCTATATTAGAACAGATGATAGATAGAAAGCTTTTTGCTGAAGAGGCAAAACGTCTTCACATCGAAAATAATTTAGAGTTTCAAATAGCATTAGAAAAGGCTAAAGATAAGTTACTCGTTGACTATTGGATGAAAGAGAAAGCAGAAGCAATTACGGTATCTGATAAAGAAGCAAAAGAGTATTATAAAAATAATTTAGATAAGTTTTATAGAGATGCCTCTGTAAAAGTACGACATATTTTGGTTGAAACCAAAGAAGAAGCTAATGAGATAATAGATGAACTTATGATGAATAAACCAGCACTTAAAGAGACATTTATTAGATTGGCAAAAACAAAATCTATGGGTCCTAGTGCTATAAATGGTGGTGAATTAGATTGGTTTATTCAAGAACAAATGGTTCCAGAGTTTTCAGATGCTGCATTTAGTTTAGAAGTGGGAACCATAACAACAGAGCCTATTTTAACGCAGTTTGGTTATCATGTTATCTATTTAGAAGATAAAAAAGAGAAAGGAATTGCTCCTTTTAAAGATGTAAAACAAGATATTGTAAAAACTCTAAAAGTTCTTCAATTTAAAAAAGAATTGAAAGATATAAGTCAAAAAATGAGAAAAACAGCAAAAATTATTGTAAAATAAACAAAAAATATTTAAGGTAAAGTTAAATGAGTAATAGAGTATTAGATAGTCTACCATGTGGTGTTTTGAGTGGGAGTCAAGTCCAAAAGTTATTTTCAATAGCAAAAAAAGAAGGTTTTGCTATTCCTGCCGTGAATGTTGTGGGAACATCATCTATAAATGCTGTTTTAGAAGCTGCATCTAAAGTAAATTCCCCTGTTATTATTCAGTTCTCTAACGGTGGAGGAGAGTTTTATGCTGGTAAAGGAATGCCAAGTGAAAAAAGAGCCGTTCTTGGAACCATTTCAGGGGCTCAGCATGTACATACGGTAGCAGAAGCTTATGGTGTACCTGTACTTATACACACAGACCATGCAGCAAGAAAACTTCTTCCATGGATTGATGCGCTTTTGGATGCCAGTGAAAAGCATTTTGAAGCGTATGGTAAGCCACTTTTCTCTTCACATATGATTGACCTTTCAGAAGAGCCAATAGAAGAGAACATAGCAACGTGTAAAGCCTATTTAGAGCGTATGTCTAAAATTGGTATTACTTTAGAGATAGAGCTTGGTGTAACAGGTGGAGAAGAGGATGGTGTAGATAATACAGAAGTAGACAATGCACTGCTTTATACTCAGCCAGAAGAGGTTGCTTATGCCTATGAAGAGTTAAAAAAAGTATCTGATATGTTTACTATTGCTGCTTCATTTGGAAATGTTCATGGTGTTTATAAACCAGGTAATGTTGTCTTGACTCCAATCATTTTGGACAACTCTCAAAAGTATATTCAAGATAAGTTCAACACCGATGAAAAACCAGTAAATTTTGTTTTCCACGGTGGTTCAGGCTCTACTCTTGAAGAGATAAGAGAGGGGATTGAGTATGGTGTTGTTAAGATGAATATTGACACCGATACACAGTGGGCTTTCTGGGACGGTGTACGTGCTTATGTAGCACAGTACCATGCTTACTTGCAAGGACAAATAGGTAACCCAGAGGGTGAAGACAAACCAAATAAAAAGTACTATGACCCTAGAAAATGGTTACGAGAAGGTGAACTTTCAATGGTAAAACGGTTAGAACAAGCATTTTCCGATTTGAATTGTTTGGATAGAAATTAAAATTTTACAAACAGGTTGTTACTTCCTACTTTGCTTTCTTTGGCAGATAAAAAGTAGGGTGGGTTTTCAACCCACCATTTAACCAAACTCGCATAAAACAAACCCTCACCGAAAGGCTTAACTCATCTTTGCTATAATATATCTCTTGGAAATAGGAGAATTAAATCATAAGAGAAAAAAATGAAAAACACCTACCAAATAACACTCTACATCCCAAAAGCAGAATGTGAAGCCGTAAAAGAAGCCATGTTCAAAGCTGGAGCAGGTCAGATTGATACTTATGAAGCCTGTTCTTGGCAAGTTTTAGGCGAAGGACAATTTAGACCTTTGAAAGGTTCAAATCCATTTATAGGGAAACAAGATGAGTTGGAAAAAGTTTTAGAATACAAAGTAGAAATGCTTTGTGTGGGTGAGAAGCTAGAAGCTGTAATAAAAGCCATGAAAGAAGCACACCCCTATGAAGTTCCTGCTTATGGGGTGGTGGAGTTGGTGGATATTTAGTGAGCTTGATTCTCCTCTAAAAATCACCACTCCATTTTCTCTGTATGCTTCTGCGTATAGTTATATTTTCTCACTGCAAAAATCAAATGATAAAGCAACCATCCAAATGATAGAACTACCAATAGTGATGCTAAAACATCTACCATAGGTGGGTTAAAAAGTATGAAAAGTGTCCATGCCAATAACATTGCAACATGAATATAGAAATGAATCTTTGCTTTTTTAGGGTGAATGACATCGTGCATCATTGGGGCTTCCATGTAGCCTTGGTTTGAGAGGTGGAACCATGTTAAAAATGGTATTATTTTGTAGTTCATAGCAAAAACAATACTCAGAGCAAAACCTATGAAGGCTAAGTAAGAGAGCATTTTTAAACCTTCATCTATAGAGCTTATGGTACCTAAAGCTGTAATGACCATACTAACAATAAGTAGACCCATACCTAAACGCCAAAACCATACAGTAGCATCTGATGTAGGTCGTTTTCGTCTGTAGAGTCTGTGTAGGGTGATGACTCCATAGATTATAAAAAGTAGTGCCAAGAAGAGGTCTATACCAACTGTTGGTAAGCTTGTAAATAGTGCAATCAACTTTAATACAAGAAGCATGGCAATAGTTGTCACAAGGTATTTGCTCATAATGGTTGGGTATTTGGGGGTTACATAGAACATCTCTACTACTTGGAACGAAACAGAGACAACAAGTAGTGCAACCCAACCAAATAGAGCAAAAGAGTAGTGAGCCTCTTTAACCTGTGCAAAAGCGTCTCCTTTTATGTACCCACCAAGGGTTAAGAGTAAGTAGATACCAAAAACTATAGCTACAGTAAAACTACCTAATGAAAGTAGCATCCCCTTTGAAGAGCTGGAGTGGTCTTGAACGTTGAGTAACTCTTTTATCATCAGTGTGGTTGCATGAAGTAGAGCAGAACCAAGAATAATCGCTGAGAATAGGTAGAGTAAGGATATAGAAGTGTTAAAGGCAAAGAGTTGTAAAAATACTCCTACCATTAAGAGAACATGAACTACCATTGATTTTTTAGTTGGCATTTTTATAACCACACCTGCTATGACAGGAAGCATCTGAAATAATGCTCCTAGCATAAATGAAGCCATAACACCAAGTGCCAAAAAGTGGGTGATGGTGACTTTATAGGCATAGGCACTATACGTCAGTAAACCACTACTACTTGCTAAAAGATAGAGACCTAATAGCAGACCAAATATGGATGCAGTTATAAAAAATTTCATAACTACAGAGATAGGGGGTGCTTGTTCTAGTGATAGACCACCTTGATTAAACATCTAATAACTCCTCTAAATTACAGGTAGGGTTTTTAGTTATGAGTATATGCCAAATATCTTTACTGTCTTGATGTGCTATGTAAGAAAACTCTTTCTCTTTAACTATCTCAATAAGAGGAATGGGTTTTCTACGATTTATCATATAGAGATACTCATCATTTTTCATGGTGCGTAGATGCGTCAGGGAAATTTGTAAGGGTTCAGGATGCTCCATCTCCCTTGCATCAAGTAGGATTTTCTGCATTGTAAACTTAAAGCTCTATAGCTTTCATGGTTTCAAGTGTTGATTCTTTTACATCTTGAGGAATGGTTCTGTCACACATAGCGTAGAGCATCTGCTCCTCTTTCATGTTGTGCTGTTGAAGTAAAATCATCATAGATTCTGCTAATGAAAGGTAGGCATCTTTATCTTTGTTTTCAACAGCTTCTGCCATTTTACCTATTAGACCACGAACCTGTTCATGTTCAAATCTCATAATACGAGTAGGTCCTTCGGTACTACCTGTAATCTCTTCAAAGGTAGGAAAGAGAGACTCTTCCTCTTTTTTGAAGTGTCTCAATGTGTCATCTGCAAAAAGAAGAAATTGTTTTTCTGCTTGTTCAAAATCTCCATCTATAACATGTTTCTCTGCAGCTGCAAAAATTTCATCACAGGCACGGTGTTCAGTTCTCATGTAATTTGAAATTATCATATATTTATCCTTTGTATAAATGAATATAAGTATAGAGTATGGTTGCTAAAAAGATATTGATATGTGTCAATATGTCATTAATGTTCAGTGGAGAAGATGTATAATGTCATATGAATATCAAATCTTGCAAAATTATTAACTCTCCTATTGAAGAAAAGTTATTTAAGAGTCATAATATATATATAAAACGTGATGATTTATTATCAAAAGAGTTTTCGGGCAATAAGGCACGAAAGTTTTACTACTTTTTAGAAAATGAGTTTCCTCAAATAGAAAAAGTTATCTCTTATGGCTCTAGTCAGTCTAATGCTATGTACTCTCTCTCTGTTTTAGCAAAAATGAAAGAGTGGAAATTTGACTACTATGTTGACCATCTATCCTCTTATTTAGAAGAAAATCCTCATGGAAATTATAAATATGCTCTAAAAAATGGAATGCAAATCTACGTAGGTCGGGATGCCCCCATCCCAACAAAAAATGAGGTATTTGTAGAAGAGGGTGGACGACAAAAAGAGGCAGAGTATGGTATAAAAAATTTAGCCAAAGAGATACTAGAGTGGAAAGAGGAGCAGGGGATTGATGAGTTGAATGTTTTTTTGCCTTCTGGTACGGGGACTACAGCTCTTTTTTTGGCTAAATCGTTTAGTGTCGGGATGTGGGCATCCCGACCTACGGTTTATACAGTTCCTTGTGTGGGGGATGTGGAGTATTTGAAAAAACAGTTCTTAATGTTGGAAGAGAATGAAAATTTTCATCCTAAAATTTTAACACCCTCTAAAAAAAGACACTTTGGAAAGCTTTACAGGGAGTCTTATAATATTTGGCTAAAATTACGTGAAGAGATGGGCATTGAATTTGATATGCTCTATGACCCACATGGATGGCTGACTCTGTTAGAAAATCCAGAAATTTTAAAAAAAACAACACTCTACATACATCAAGGTGGCTTGATAGGAAATGAGAGTATGTTGATGAGGTATAAAAGGAAATATGGTGAAAATATTTAGTATAAAAGATGCAAACTTTCAAAGTGAATTTGATGAGCTTTTAAAACGTGGAGCGATGGATATAGATGGTGTTACTACTATTGTAAAAGGTCTACTTGATGAGATTAAAACAGATGGAAACGCTGCTTTAAAAGGGCATATAGCTAAGTTTGATAGATGGGAGCCAAGTTCTGATGATGCTTTAGCTGTTTCAATTGCTTCTATGGAAGAGGCATATAATAACATAGATAGTACATTAAGAGATGCACTGCACTTAGCCTATGATAGAATAGAAAACTATCATAAAAAACTTATGCCTAAGTCATGGTTTGATTTTGAAAAATCAGGAAGCATGTTGGGACAAAAAGTAACAGCTGTTGACTCGGCAGGGCTTTACATTCCTGGTGGAAAGGCTGCCTACCCCTCTTCGTTACTTATGAATGCTATTCCAGCTATTGTGGCAGGAGTTGAAGAGATAGTGGTCTGTACACCTGCACCAGATGATGAGCTTAATGAACTACTTTTGGCTGCTTGTCACCTCTGTAAAGTTACCAAGGTCTTTAAAGTAGGTGGAGCCTCTGCTATTGGAGCGATGGCTTATGGAACGCAGACGATTCCAAAAGTAGATGTTATTACGGGACCTGGGAATATCTTTGTAGCTACGGCTAAAAAGTTGGTTTATGGTGAAGTAAATATTGATATGATAGCAGGACCTAGTGAGATAGGGATTTTAGCAGACAGTTCAGCACGTGAAGATTTTATAGCCATAGATTTACTTTCTCAAGCAGAGCATGATGAGATGGCATCTTCTATATTGATTACAACAGATGCTTCTCTTGCAGCAAAAGTTGTCGTTAAGGTTGAAGAGTTTTTAGGAACTTTGTCTCGTGAAGAGATAGCTAGAAAATCTATAGAAGAGCGTGGGGCAATTATTGTCACTGAAACGATGGATGAAGCAATTGACTTGATGAATAAAATTGCTCCTGAACACTTAGAAGTAGTAACCCAAAACCCTATGGATTTGTTAGGAAAGATTAAACATGCAGGTGCCATTTTCTTAGGTGAGTATACTCCTGAACCAATAGGTGATTATATTGCTGGACCGAACCATACTCTACCTACAGGTGGAACAGCAAAGTTTTACTCTCCATTGAGTGTTGACCACTTCTTAAAAAAGTCTTCTATTATTGCTATGACAAAAGAGGGATTAAATGAAATAGGTGAAGCATGTGCATTAATTGCAAATACGGAAGGGTTAACAGCTCATGAAGAGTCAGTTAGAATAAGATTGTAGGTTCGATAACACCGAATATTTCAATTTATGTAGATAAGGTCGGTGTACCGACCCTACAAAAAGAAACTTACAGGTTATAGAAGTGTTTTAATGCTCTAATAATCATAGCATTTTTAGAGATACTTTCACCCTTTGCATCTTGGTCAACTTGTTCATACAAGTCAAGAGGTAAAGTAATAGAGAATATTTTTGTTCTATTTTTCTTTTGCTTCTTAAGGTCTGCGACAATATCTTTAAGAACATCAATCATTTTATCCGTATCGATTGGTTTTCTAATAAAGTTGTTAACCCCAATTTTAACAGCTTCAGAGATATTCCCCATATCATTACTTGCAGATACAATTACAATAATTTGCTTTGGATTGATTTCTCTAATCTCTTTAGCAACATCTAAGCCACTTTTTCCTGGTAAGATAATATCAATAAAGATAATATCTGGACTATGCTTTTCAAAAAGTTCCATTGCTGAATCTGCATCTACTGCTGAGTGAACTTCAGAGAAAAAGTTTTTTAGTGTAGTACACATTAATTCATTTGTCTCTGGCTCATCTTCCAATACAAGAGTTTTTAGTTTTTTAGTCTCTTCAACTATCTTCATTAAATCATTATTCATGAGTTTACCTATTCCTTACTGTGTTTGTTATTTTAATAGATTGTAACATGTTAACGATTAAGAGAAATTAAAAGATAACTAAAATAATTATACTGTATGTCGTTTTGTAACACTTATATTAGATAATATCTGTTTGTTATTATAGTTTATTTCTAATTTTAAGTTCTTGTTCAAATCTCCAACTCTTCTTTTGCTCTTTGACAACAGATTTTTGAATGGTTTCAATCAACATAGATTCTTTATCTTCTAGCATCATATATATTTCACCTGCTGGGTCAACCAACATAGAATCACCATAGAACTTCCATTGTATATCTTTATCTGAAAATTCTCCAAGACGATTAGCCCGAAGGATGTAACAACTGTGTAAGAATGCTTTTGTCTTTATAATTTCACGCCAACGATTATGTGAACCAAATGTTGATGCCGTTGGTAACAGAACTAGGTCAATTTTTTTTTGTGTGACATAGCTCCAAAAAGGGTCAAAGTGAAGCTCAAATCCACCCATAGCCATAATACGAAAACCATCAATAGTAAATGTCATAGGTGATGTTATGGGTTTAATTTTGTTATCAAAGAACTCTTTTTCATTCCAGTGTTTATAGGGAATAAGTATCTGTTGTTCATAGTAAGAGGTGGATTTTTCAGTAATTTTTATAATGGTTTTAATGTATCTGTTTTTCTTTATAATAAGTATGGGTGCGATAAAGACCATATTGTATTGAATTGCAAATTTTTGAAGTAGTTCAATATGTTTATCACTCTGTTTTTTAACCATTTTCATAGGTATCTCTTGAATCTCTTTAAAAAAGTGGTTGAGTACATACTCCCCTAAAAGAACTAACTTTACACCTCTGCTATGTGCGTTGCGTAGATAAAAGTCTAATTTGGTCGCTTGCATCCCTAAGGTAGGTAGCTGTAGTGCAGCGATGGTGAGTTCATTATTTTTAGGCATATTATGACCTTGAACTGTTTTTTTCGATGGTTTCTATTTTAACTTTTGCCTCTTCAATCATTTTTTGGGCTGATTTGATTTTTTTGAGTCCATCTTCATAGAGTTTTAAACTCTCTTCAAGGGTGATAGCAGGGTCCATTAGTTGATTTAATATCTTTTTAGATTCCTCTAGTTTGGTTTCAAATGTTTCTGCTTTCATATCTTTATGCCTTTATATTGGTTTATTTTTCTAGTGCTTGTTTAATTATTGTATCAAATTTTTCTATTTCAACTAAGAAAGCATCATGTCCATAGTTACTATCTATCTCATAATAAGCTGAATCTTGTTTATTTCGTTGCATCATATGGTGAATATGTTCCATCTCTTTTGGAAAGAAAAGATAGTCACCTTTAAATGAAATGAGTGTCACTTCTGCTTTAATTCGTATTATAGCATCATACAAAGAGTCATAACCTCTACTTAGATTAAACGTATTGATAGCCTTTACTATATATAGATAGCTTAATGGGTCAAATATTTTTGAAAAGTTATTGGTATTGTATTCCATATAGCGTTCCACTTCATAGCGTCCAAAGAGTTCAAATAGTCCATCATTGTTAACATAGTTTCTTCCAAACTTATCATTCATAGAGTCGGGAGAGAGGTAAGATATATGTCCTGCAATTCTTCCAATGGCTAATCCATCTAATCCATCTTCTTTAAATGCATCTTTTTCATAGTTTCCATTTTTAAAACGGGGGTCTCTTCTTATTGCTTCTATAGCGACTTTATTAAAAGCAATTGTCCACGGTTGTGTAGCATAGGTGGTTGCTAATGCAATAATTTTATCTGCAAAGTTGGGGTAGTCTACTGCAAATTGTAATGCTTGCATTCCTCCCATAGAGCCACCGACAATAGCCTTAAGATGATGAATACCAAGTTGACTAAGTAGAGATTTTTGAGCTTTTATCATGTCTTTTATGGTTAAGACAGGAAATTTAAGTCGAAATGGTGACTCACTAGGATAGTCATTGTGCATCGGTCCAGTACTTCCAAAACAGGAACCAATAACATTGGTAGAGATTACAAAGTATTTACGCGTATCTATGGCTTTGCCATCTCCAATAAGCTCATTCCACCAACCAGCTTTTCGTTCACCTTCATGTATACCTGCAGCATGTTGTGACCCAGATAGTGCATGACAAATTAAGATAACATTTGAGGCATTATTATTTAGTTCCCCATAAGTTTCATAGGCAATTTTATATGGTTCTAAGATTCTTCCACTTTCCAAATATAAAGGATTTGTAAAATGTGCAACTTTTGTTTTTAATTTCATTAAAAGAATTTTACCCAATTTGTACTTTATATAGATGGTAGATTTTAAATGAAGAACAATTTTTAGCTTATATATCAATGAATATAATTGAATTTCATGAAATTCACGTTTCTTTAACAGTGATGTGATAAAATGACTTATACAAAAGGAGTATTAATTATGAAATTGAAAATATTATTAGGAATGCTTTTAATAACTTTACAAGCAAATGCAGTTGACGACAACGGTGTTCGTCATTATATAAAAAAGTATATGGAAAAAAAGACACATTCAACAGTGAATAATATCGAAACGATATCAAGTTATGAAATAGCTGGTACAAATGGTTGGGAAGTTTATTTTTTATCATTAGATATGAACATAAAACTGGGTAACAGTTATCAACAGCGTACTGTACCCCAAGTAGTTTTTACTAAGGGAAATAAAATTACTTTTTCTTTAAAAGACCAATATCAACAGAGTTATGCCAAGCTTTTAAAGCCAACAGTACCTGCAGAGGCGTATAATGATGAGCATTTTTTAGCAGGAAGTAAAAATGCTGCTCATAAAATTCTTGTCTTTTCTGACCCATTTTGTCCTTATTGTCAAGAGATAGTTCCAGAAATGATTTCAATGGTAGAGAAAAATCCTCAAGTTTTTGGACTTTATTATTATCATTTACCTTTGTTGAAAATACATCCAGCCTCGGATGTGACAACAAAAGTAATGCATCTACTTCATAAAAAAGGTGATATTAAAAATGTTAAAGCTCTTTATCATCTATCGATTGACCCAAAAGAGAAGAGTGTTAATAAAATTTTGAAAGCGATTAAAACAAAGACGGGTAAGAGTTTTTCAAAAAGTGACATTAGTAGTTCTGATGTTATATCTGCAATGGAGTATGATAAAGCAATGAAAAAAAGACTGATGGTAACAGGAACACCAACCATTTTTATAGATGGTGTTTGGGACCCAACACGAACGAAATATAAAAGCTATATAAAATAAGCTTTAGGGGAGTATAAAAACTCCTCAAAACCAATCCTAAACTAAAATTTCCATACCTTGCTTCTCTTTAATACGTTTTTCAAAATCTTCAATAATGTTGATGACTTGTTGTTGTACTGAGTAGAAAGCTTCGAGGTGAGTAGGGTCAATATTATCACTGTTTTGCATCTCTATTAACATCTCTTCTAGTACAGCTTTTCTGCTTTTTAACTCCTCTAGTGATAATTTGTCAATTTGGCTATCTATTTTATTTACTTTTCTATACCATCTGTTGACTTTTCTACGAGTGAAAATTTTAGAAATAGGGTAGATAACCTCAATAAAAAAAGAGATAAGACCTAAAATCACGATAACACTCATTACCATATCTTCTAGTTTTTTAAATGTTTGAGCCAACCAAAAATGTCCACTCATGTACCCAATAGTCTCATATCTATGAAGTGGTTCTTGAAAATATGTTTTTGATGCTCCACTTTGTGGAAGTTTTAGGTTTTTTGTATTGGGAAAGGTGTTTTCACTTTTAAGAAAACCTATTTTAGAGTGAACTTTTTGTGCAACCTTTAAAAAGAGTCTGGACATTTCGGGAGAGGCATCTTTTGTAACCAACATGGTTGTTTTAGCCAAAAGTGTTTTAGAAGTCTGAGGAATCTTATTGACAAGGTCAATAGAATTTGCATCTATGGTGACGATTTCATAATAATCCTTATTTTGAATAAAAAATTTACGGTAACTTGTTGCTTCGTTGAAGTCTAAAATAGAGATGTTTTTTGTATGTAAAATGGTTTGAAGCCTAGATGATTTAATGCCTATAACATAAAACATGGCATCTATTTGATTTGCTAGAAGTTGCTCAAATGCATCTTTTGCATTGTTGAAACTTGCCTTACTATTTTGGTTGATAAGGTTCATGATTTGGGAAGCTATGGGGTAAGTTCCACTGTTTTTGTTCCCTAAGTTTACAGTTCTATTTTTTAAATCTTCTAGTGAAGTTATATTTCTATCTCTTTTAGAAAAAATCCAAATGGGTTCATAGGCAACATTGGCTAATACTAAAGGTCTGTTTTTTTGCTGCTCTTTTTGTGTGCCACTCTGTATAAATGCAAAGTTGGCTTCACCATTCATTAGTTTAGATTGTGCTTCCATAGAACCATCGGTATAGATAATATTTAAAGTCACTCCATATTTTTCTAGTTCTTTTTTATAGGCATGGGCATACGTGGCATAAGCACCCATAGGTTTACCTACAGCAATATTGACAATTCTTAAATGTTTATTGCTGTCCCAAACAAGGTATGCTATAAGTAGGGAAATTAGCAATATACAGACGGGACAAGGAATCTTTTTTAATATTTGCATGATTTAAGGATAACAGAACTATGTAAAATTTACAATGGTATAGAGAATTATAAAAAAACTTAAAGGAAAACATTATGAACAAAATATTTTATTCAACACTTCTTCTTCCTCTTTTAGGATTAGCAAACATAACCGTTCCCTCTACAGGGTCAGACTTAAAAATTACTATCTATAATAATGATAAAGCTTTTATAAATGATACAAGAGAGGTAGAGGTTAAAGCAGGAAAACAGAAACTTGTTTATGAAGGTGTGCCATCTTCGGTCATTACTCAGTCTGTTGTGCCTACTTTTTCAGCTATGAAGACCAACTTGTATTCTCAAAATTATATTTATGACCTTGTCTCTTTGTCTTCCATGTTAAACAAAAGCATTAACAAAGAGGTGGAGTTTTATAGTAATGAAAAAGAGCCAACGTTAAGTAAGGGTATTTTACTCTCTGCTTCACCTAATGTTATGGTAAAAGAGAAGAGTACAGGGAAGATTTATAGTCTAAATTCTGCTACACAAGTCATCTTCTCTAAAGTCCCTGCAAATATGATAACCAAGCCCAGTTTGGTATGGAACATGGAGGCTGAAAAAGAGGGAAAACTGGGTATTGATTTAAAATATTTGACTCGTGGAATCTCTTGGAAGAGTGACTATGTTCTAAATCTAAAAAAAGATGTTTTAGACTTAACAGGGTGGATTACGGTAAATAACAACTCTGGAGTGGCATATGAAAATGCACAGATAACCTGTTTGGCTGGAGATGTAAATGCAGTGCCTGAAAGAAGAATGTATGACAGTAAAAATGCTATTTATAAAGAGGAAGCCATGCCAATGATGGAAATGGATGAGGTAGCAGAAGAGGCTTTTTCTGGTTATCATATCTATAAAATTCCGTTTAGAGAGACCATTGGTAATAAAGAGCAGAAACAGATTTCGTTTATAGATAAAAAAGAGGTGAAGTACCATCAGTATGGGAAAAATATTAACAACTACTTTGAAAACTATGGTGAGCAGAAGTTACAGTTCTCGAACATGATAGAGTTTGAAAATAAAAAAGAGAACAACATGGGGGTCTCTCTGCCTACTGGTGTGGTGCGTATGTATCAAAAAGATAGCTCAGATGAGACACACTTTATAGGTGAGTCAAGGGTTCAAAACATACCAGAAGATGAAAATGTGACATTAACTGTGGGAACACTGTTTGATGCCGTGGGTGAAAAAATGGTAACAAAGTTTGTGGCGAAGAAACATTACCGAAATGTGGAAACCACTTATAATGTAAGAAATCAAGGAAAAGAGCCATTAGAGCTTAGAATTGAAGAGAGCATTCCTGCTTATGGAAATGACATTACAGTCAAGAGTTCTTGTAAAGATAACTGTTCAGTGAAGAAGAAAAATGCTTTTATGAGGGAGTTTACCATTTTGTTAAAGGCTAAAGAGAGCTATAAGTTTACTTCAGAGTTCGAGGTTAACTATTAGATGTGTGTAGGTATTCCATCGAATTTAGCGTATAATCTTCTTTGAAATTTATTAAAGCTATAATAAAAACCTATTTAAATAAAAAGGGTTACTTATGAAATTGACTATATCTCAACTGGATGACTTTAACACAAATGGATATTTAATTCTACGTAATTTTGCAGATAAAGCAGCGTGTGAAGCTATTTTAGATGTAGCACAAGCCCATTTAAAACATAAGATTGAACCTATAGAGACAGAGGTTGGTTATCATACAAAGTCCAAAGAGTATCGAACCAAAGTTGTCAACTATAATAGTATAGAAGATGAAGAAGTAGTGACCGTAAGACGGCTTCGTCAGGTTTATCATAGGGATATATTATTTAAAAATTGGATGGAAAATAGAAAAATACGTCCTATACTTGAACAAGTATTAGATGACAAGGTTGTTATTACAACGGCACATCATAACTCTATTATGACTAAAATGCCTTATACAAGCTCTGAGACTGCATGGCATCAAGATAGACGTTATTGGTCTTTTACAGATGATAACTTGGTCTCTGTTTGGTTAGCACTGGATGAGGAACATAGTCAAAATGGTGTTTTAGAGTTTATTCCTAAAAGTCATACAATGCAGTTTTCGCAAGAGCAGTTTGGAGATAAAGATTACTTTAAAACAGAACATCCTCTTAACAAATCTCTCATAGAGACAAAACAGAGTACAAATTTAAGTCGTGGAGATGTGGTTCTTTTTCATTGTAAACTACTACATAGAGCCAATAAAAATAGTACCGATACCCCTAAAATATCTTTTGTTTACACCGTTAAAGGGGAAAGAACAAAAGCACTAAAAGGGAGCAGGTCAGCCCAATATCCTGAAATTTTATTAGATTAGTCTTGACAAATATGAAAAGATAGGTTATAAATCAACTACGTACCTAGATAAGGTTTATTATTTAGGTTTAACAAAGTTGATGTATAATTACGGCATTAACGAATTTAACTAATTAAAGGATACGAAATATGGCAACATACGTAGAACTAACACAAGACAACTTTGAAGCAACAATCGCAGAAGGCGTAACAATGGTAGACTTTTGGGCTCCATGGTGTGGACCTTGTAGAATGATTGCTCCAGTTGTAGAAGAACTAGCAGAAGACTTTGATGGTAAAGCTACAATCGCAAAAGTAAACACAGATGAGCAACAAGAGATTTCTGTAAAATATGGAATCCGTTCTATTCCTGCTATTCTTTTCTTTAAAGATGGTGAGCTTGTAGACCAAATGGTAGGTGCAGCTTCTAAAGATGCATTTGCTGAAAAGATTAATGCTATTTTATAGCAACCTTTTATCCCTATTTTAGGGATAACTTCTTTGTATTATGTTCGACTTATCGAACCTACTCTCTTTTTTAAATAAAATTTTTATAAAAATCATAATAGGATATTGTTTTCATAAAAATTTAT
Source organism: Campylobacteraceae bacterium (assembly GCA_027068975.1). GTDB lineage: Bacteria > Campylobacterota > Campylobacteria > Campylobacterales > Sulfurovaceae > UBA1140. The sequence continues at coordinate 87,324 of JALXFN010000074.1, forward strand.
ATCAAGGAATATAATTATGTTAGATTGTGCAATTATTGGTGGGGGGCCAGCAGGACTTACAGCTGGACTTTATGCGACTAGAGGTGGTCTTAAAAATGTAACCCTATTTGAGATGGGGCTTCCTGGTGGGCAGATTACACAAAGTTCAGAAATAGAGAACTACCCAGGGTTTTTTGAACATGACAAAACGGGTATGGACTTTATGGATACTTGGCAAAAGCAGTGTTTTCATTTTGGGTTAAAACATGAGATGAAAAAAGTAGAACGTGTGGCTAAAACGGGTGAACACTTTACTATTACTTTAGAGGGTGGAGAAACAGTAGAGGCGTTAACAGTGATTACATGTACAGGTTCTACACCTAAAAGAGCAGGTTTTAAGGGAGAAGATGAGTTCTTTGGAAAAGGTGTCTCGACTTGTGCTACCTGTGATGGATTTTTTTACAAAGATAAACCAGTAACTGTTTTAGGTGGAGGAGACACAGCTTTAGAAGAGGCATTTTATCTCTCAAATATCTGTTCAGATGTTTACGTGGTACATAGAAGAGATGAGTTTAGAGCAGCACCACCAACACTTGAACGTGTTAAGAGAAAAGAGAATATACACCTTATTACTGACTCTGTTATAGAAGAAGCCTATGGTGGTATGATAGGGCTTGAAGGTGTAAAAATTAAGAATATTAAAACCAATGAAATTACCGATATGAAAAATACAGGACTTTTTGTATTTGTAGGGCATAATGTTCAAAATTCTGTCTTAAAAGATGAAAATGGTGAGTTTATTTGTGACATGAATGATTGGGGGCAGGTGATAGTTGACCTTAGTATGAAAACATCACTAAAAGGTCTTTTTGCTGCTGGAGACATGAGAATAGAAGCACCAAAACAAGTGGTTTCTGCTGCGGGTGATGGTTCCATTGCAGCGTTACAAGTTATTGCTTATATTCAGGAGTTGGCGTAAATTTTCATTTCTATCTTAAATTCTATGAGTTATACAACAATAAAAAGTATAAAATGTTACTAAGGTGGCATTTATTGGAAAAAAAAATATTTATAATAACAGTAGAATTTAAATTAAAAGGATTAAAAATGAAAAAGAGTTTGATTGTACTAGGAAGTTTATTACTGTTGATGAGTGGATGTTCTCAACAAATAAAAAAGAGTTCAGTTGCCCCTAAAGTGACAGAAAAAGAGAATAAGGCTGAAGTCATTATTGCTCCAATTGATAAGAAAAAGGCTTTAGTTATAACTAAAGTAAAACCAGAGGTAGATGTTGTACATGAGATTAAAAAACCAAAAGATGCTTTACCTGTTATTGTTGTTGACCCTATTGAAGAGGGAACTCCTGTTAAGGCAGTAGAAATTTTACCTGCTCATGAAGATTCTGTTCCTGTGGTTGAAAAGATTGAACCTACAGTAGAAGCAGTAGATATTATACCTTTAGAAGAAGATACTACCAACTAAAAGTAAAAATTGGGAACGATAAGATAATAGACCTCTCGACTTAGCTAAGGCTATGACTTCGAGTATATTTAATAAAATCTAATGTAAAGATTATCTACAAAATATAAGGTGATGCAAGAAGTCTAATATTTATGGTTCCCTCTTCCTTTGTGTAAAAATATTAAATTTTTATTTAACTCTTACCCAACAACACATCCTTATAAAAAATTTTGTATAATCCGACAGAAATTAACGCTAGGAAATAACATGGCAAAAGTAGGAATTTTAGGTAGTACGGGACGAATGGGTGAGCACCTTATTCATAATGTTCTTGAACAAGATGGTTTAGAGTTAAGTGTTTTACATGTTTTTGATGAATTAAAAACAACAGTTCCTGAAACAACTTTAATCACTAATGATATGAAGGTGTTTTTAGAAAATTGTGATGTAGTTATAGACTTTTCTGCTCCTGTAGCAACACAAGCTCTGCTTGAAGCAGCACTTGAAAATCCTACACCATTGGTTATAGCAACTACTGGTTTTAATGAACATCAACAAAATCTCTTAGCCGAGGCTTCAAAAGAGATGGCTGTGCTTTACTCTTCAAATATGTCAGCAGGTATAGCCCTTCTTAAGCAGTTGGTTGAGCAGGTATCAGCAACACTTAAAGATTTTGATATTGAGATAGTAGAGCAACACCATCGGCATAAAGTGGACTCTCCATCAGGTACAGCTTTGACTTTGGGTGAGTTTGCTGCTAAGGGTAGAGGACTAGATTTAGACGCTGTTCGCATCTCTGGGCGTGATGGTCAAATAGGTGCAAGAACAAAAGATGAAATTGCAGTTATGGCTTTAAGAGGTGGTGACATCGTAGGAAGACATACTGTAGGTTTTTATAATGATGGTGAATTTTTAGAGCTGAACCATACAGCAACCAGTCGTCAAACATTTTCTAAAGGGGCTATAAGAGCAGCTTCATGGATAGTTGGTAAACCAAGTGGTCTCTACTCTATTAATGACTGTTTAGGAATATAGTATGTGTGCAATTGTAGGTGTCTTTGGAGCTGAAAATGCAGCACAGTTAGCGTACTATGCACTCTTTTCTATGCAGCATCGTGGGCAAGAATCTACGGGAATCTCTTCTGCAGATGGAAAAAGAATACATCTTATCAAAAAAAGAGGCTTGGTAACAGAAGTCTTTCATGAAGGAAGACTAAAACTTCTCAAAGGTTTTTGTGCTATTGGACATAACCGTTACTCTACAGCAGGTAAAGATTCAGTTTTAGATGCTCAACCTGTATTTGCAAAGTACAAGCTAGGAGAGATTTCTGTAGCACATAATGGAAATTTAACCAATAAATACGAAGTTAGAGATGACCTTATAGAAAAAGGTGCTATTTTCCAAACAGAGATGGATACAGAAAATATAGTTCATCTTATAGCAAAAAGTCAAAAAAACAAACTTAAAGCACGTATTAAAGACATGCTAAAAAAGATAGAGGGTGCTTACTGTTTAGCCATTCAAAGTCGAAGTAAAATGTTTGTGGTTCGTGACCGTTTTGGTATTCGTCCTTTAAGCCTTGGTAAACTTAAAAATGGGGGCTATATAGTCGCTTCAGAGACTTGTGCTTTTGATTTAGTAGGTGCAGAGTTTGTACGTGATATAAAACCAGGAGAGATGCTTATTTTTGAAAAGGGTAAAGAGCCACACTCAGAGATGATTTTTGAATCTGACCCACACCCTTGTGCATTTGAGTATATTTATTTTGCGAGACCAGATTCTATTATTGATGGTAAAACGGTTTATAATATGCGTTTAGAGATGGGTAAACAGTTAGCAAAAGAGACTCCTGCTGATATTGATTTGGTCTTGCCTGTACCAGACTCTGGTGTAGCAGCGGCCAAAGGTTATGCCGATGGTATGGGTGTTCCTTTTGAGATGGGCATTGTGCGAAACCACTATGTGGGGCGTACCTTTATTGAGCCAACACAAGAGATAAGAGACTTAAAGGTAAAATTAAAACTTTCACCTATTAAAGATATGATAAAAGGTAAAAGAGTTGCTATAGTAGATGACTCATTAGTACGAGGAACAACCTCTAAGCAGATTGTTCAAATGCTTAAAGATGCAGGAGCAAAAGAGGTTCATATGCGTATTGCAGCACCTGAAATTAAGTACCCTTGTCGTTATGGAATAGACACTGCTACTTCACAAGAGCTTATATCCTTTTCTAAAACACCCCAAGAGATAGCTGAGTATATTGGTGCAAAATCACTCGGTTTTTTATCGATAGAGGGTTTAAAAGAGTCATTAGGTGATGACAGTAACTATTCACTGGTGAGTTTTGATGGAAATTATTTTGCAGGTGGAAATGCAGATAGCCCTGGTTGTAGTAGAGTAGGGTAACTTATCTTATTTATATCAACGGCTCAGCCCTTAGTAGCTGAGCCTAATTGATACTTAAAAATTGACAATCCCTGTGAGTGTATTAATTAGCATACTTTTTTTACGCACATCAGAACGTTCAGCTCCTGGTTTTGTTGTTGAAATGATAGCTCTTCCCATAACCCTTTTTTTGCCGTTGTTTAATCGTACACCCCAGTAGTTGTGTAGAATAATAGGTTCACCTTTGTGTTCTCCTAAGTAGAGCATAATATGACCAGGAACACAGAGTAGGGAACGACAAGGTTTTGCATTGGCTAAAATGGTTGCTTTTTTGGTCTGTGCATCAAGACCTCTTATAGAGATAGCATCACCATCTTGTGCTTGTTGTCTTGAGTTTCTACGAAGATAAATTCCAAAAGGAGCAAAGAAGTCACGAGTTAAAGCAGAGCAGTCTCTCGTTTCCATTTTCCCACCCCAACCATATGGTTCACCTACGAGTTGGTTACTAATATAAGCAACGTTTTTTGCATTAAATTTGATAGGTTTATAGGCAATAATATTGATGTCATTATCATGTACATTTACTTTTGCTATGTTGGCATAACCGTTAGCATTTTTTTTAGCTATTAAATACTTTTTTGTTGTTGGGTCAACAGGAAAAATTGTTCCTAGTTTAACCAAGGATAGATAGACTCCATCATCTAATAGTTGTAAATTGTCTTTTATAGTAACTGCATATTTGTCATTTCTAAAACTGTTTTGAAAGTCCGAATCAACCAGTGCCATGTCAGAAACTTTTATCCATCCAAAGGCATAAGATGTTTTTACGTAAGCCCATTTTTTGTCTAAAGAGTAGTGTGAGACAAAGAGAGGAGTATTGATATAAACAGCAGAGTTTTGATTGTAGTCAAATGGAAACCCTTCCCCTGTTCTATTTGGGTTATAATATATCTCTTTTAGAGAAGGATAAAGTTTTAAGTTAGTATGTTTAAGCGTTATACCTGGTTTATCAATACTCTCATAGTTGTTAAAATTTGAGTTTTTAATGGCATATTTATACCAGCTCTTTGGGATTCTACTCCCATCTCTATTATAGGTTTTTTCTCTAGCATATTTAAATTGCCATGTTTTTTCAACTTCTGTTAGCTCCATACTTGTGATATCCCAAGGTTCAAAATATTTTTGATTGTATTGGCTATCGTAGTAGAGCTGTTCTTCTCTACTCATGGGTGTAATTTGTTTTGTAAATGGTGTTGTGTCTTGTACAATGTTTGTGGTATCGGCTATTTGTTTTGCTGGCATATAGTCTATATCAGAGTTTCTACGCTCACCAAATGTTAAAATAGTATCAGCATAAACAGATGTACTAAGTAGAGAAAGTAGGCTAATAGATAAAATAATGTTTTTCAATATAATCTCCTTAGTAATTAAATTTAGTTTTATTTATTATAATCAAAATAAAGTTTAAAAGCTAGAGTAGAGGTTATATCTATGAAGAATTTAAGATATCTTTACACACCGTTTAAATAATTTTAAACAACTCTATGTAAATATAAATTTTATAGGAACAATGTATGTTTTTATAGGTTAATTTAACTAAAAAAAAGAGTTCTATTTTACTCTTTTTTCTTTTTCAGTAATTCCAGATACACCAAAACGACGTGCTAATTCTTGTTTAACACGGTCAGGTGAAATATCACGGTATCCAAGACCAACTAAAGTGTGGTAGAGTAAATCAGCTGATTCATAAATAACTTGTTCATCAGACTCTTCATCTATCGCGACACAAACTTCGTCGGCTTCTTCACGAATTTTACTGAGCATAAGCTCTTTATCATTGAGTAATTTTTTTGTCCATGATTTTTCTGTAGATGTAGAATTTTTACGCTCTAATATAGTATGATAAAGGGTATCTACTACTCCATACATTACATTGGTGTTTACTTCTTGTTCTAATACTCTTTTTTCTTGAACAACAGAAGTAAAGAAACAGCTTTTCGTACCTGTATGACATGCCACACCATTTTGATGAATTTTAAGTACTAGTGTATCTGCATCACAGTCGAGTAATATATCTTTAATCTCTTGTGTATGGTTTGAACTCTCACCCTTTTTCCAAATACGTTGTTTGCTACGACTAAAGTAGTGAGCATAACCTGTAGAAAGTGTTAGTTTGTAAGCCTCTTCATTCATATAGGCTAACATAAGTACTTCATTGGTTTCATGGTCTTGTGCAATAGCAGGGATAAGGGGGGTTTTGTTCCAATTAATGGTCATAATGTAAGGTTCTCCGTAGGGTGCGATTGCCATCGCACCGTTAATGTATTATTGTTGTGCTGAAACAGCTCTTTGTGTTTTATCTTTGGTATCTACCCAAATATTAGGAACAGCTCCACCAGGTGTTAAGAATATCTTCGCATTTTTATTTGTTTTAAGTGCTTCGTTAAATTTACCTTGAGTTTTAATTTGTTCTAGTTGAAGTAATTCAGGTGTTAATGATGCAGAAATTAAAGAGTTAGCTTTTGCTTGTTCCTGGGCTTCAATTCTAATTTTATCAGCTTGACCTTGAGCTACAATTCTGTTTCTTTCAGCTTCACCACGTGCAATTTCAGCATTTTTCTGAGCTTCTTGTTTTGCTCGTTCTTTTTGCTGTTCTGCAATGTTTACATTTTGTTTTTCTGCTTGAAGTTGTTCAATTTTTTCTCTAATTTTTTCAGGAAGAACAATGTTTCTAAGCTCTACAGCAGATAAAATAACAGGTTTTCCATTGAGTGATTGAACTTTTTCTGTCACTTTTGTTTGAATTGCTGTTGCTATCTCATTTCTCATTTCAGGAAGTTTCTCAGCTGCATATTTACCAATAACGTCACGAACCACTTCACGTACTTTAGAGTTAATAATCTTCTCTTCCCAAGTATGTAATCCCCATTGTTCTATGGTTTTTGGTGCAGACTCAGCTCTGAGTTGATACTGAACTGCTAAATCTATGTGTACCGTTAATCCCCTTTTGTCTAAGACGGGAATGGCTTTGTTTCGGATTAATCCATCATCTTGAATATTATTTAGACGCTTATATTGTCCTTCACTTCCAATAACATTGTTCTCATTACTATAAATAATCTGTTTTATTTTAGTATTGACTGTAATTATTTTTTGAATCATCGGAATATAGAAGTGAAGACCTGCATTAAGGGGTTTCTCTTCAAATTTACCTGTATTTACTTTAATCCCCACTTCACCAGAGTTAATAATAGTAAATGGTTTAAAGAAAATAGTAGCCATAATAATTGCTAATACCACAAATAGCCATGAAGGTAGAGCTTTCCCTCCACCTCCACCATTGTTAGCGTTTTGTGATTGTGGTCTGTTTGGTGTTTTGTTGTTTCCACCACTTCCTGGCTGTTTCTTTTTAAAATAGTCGTTCATGTCTGCTGGCATGTTTTTTCCTTAAATAATGTGGCTAGACACATGAGCTCTCGTATGAAGAAAACCATGCGTTAGCATAATGTTTTGAGCTTTTGCTCAAAATATGTTTTTATATATACGTTAAGTAATGTTTATATTTTTCATTTCTTCCAAATACAATGTCAAAATAATTACTTTGAATAATCTCAGTAATTGGTCCTCTTGACCCTTCTCCAATGATACGTGCATCAATCTCTCTAACAGGAGTAATCTCTGCTGCTGTTCCTGTTAAAAATGCTTCATCAGCAACATAGACCTCTTCACGGGTAATGCGTCTTCTTGTTACAGTATATCCCATATCTTCAGCCAGTTCTATAACCATTTTTTGGGTAATAGAAGCCAAAGAGTTGTCATTTGGTGGCGAGATAAGCTCTCCATCTTTAACCATAAAAAAACAAGCTCCTGATGCTTCTGCTACATACCCTTGGTCATCAAGAAGCAGGGCTTCATCATAACCACAATCAATGGCTTCAAATTTTGCCATTTGAGAGTTTAAGTAGTTGGCTGTTGCTTTTGCCTTACCCATGTTTGAGGTGTTTCCAGCTCTTGTCATAGATGCAATTTTAAGCTTGATTCCAGATTTTAATCCCTCTTCACCAAGGTATGCTCCCCATTCCCATGCTGCTAGTACAGTCTCTACAGGTGCATCTTTATGGTAAACACCCATAACACCATATCCTAAAAATGCGAAAGGTCTTAGATATACATTCTCCCCTGTAAATTCATTTTTTCTAAGCAGTTCAATCTGTGCTTCATTGAGTTCCTCTACACTGTAAGGAATATCAATAAGTGTCATTTTTGCAGACTCTTTAAGTCTTTTTGTATGGTCATTTAGTCTAAAAATTGCATAACCATCTGCTGTTTTATATGCTTTGGTACCCTCAATTACACCATTTCCATAGTGTAAAGTATGAGATAAAACATGAGTTTTTGCATCATCCCAAGGTTTAAACTCACCATTCATCCATATATATTTTGCTGCATCCATCTCTGCTTTGCTCCGTGTAAAAATTAATTGCACATTTTAGCCAAAGTCGTGTTAAACTCTCTTTTTATGATAAAATATGAAAAAAAGTTTTGGTGGGGTGAGATGAGGATTTTTGTAAAATATTTTTTATGGCTTTTAAGTTTTTTAACTATACTATTTTTCTACTTCTTAAATACCTCTATAGGTCATGCAAATTTGGGTTATTTGGTCGAAGGTTATCTCTCTAAAAAAACCTTCAATGATATAAAAGTACACTCTTTAGATTTGAGGAAATATCCCCATATCGTTATGGATATAACAGTAAATGGCACTGCAAATGTCTTGTTAGAGGGTAAAGTAGATAAGTATAAAATAGATATGAATTATCATCTCAAAGGTAAAGCATTTAAGTTCAATGATTTTAACATTGAAGATGATATTGATGTTCAGGGAAGTTTTTATGGTCCTTTTTCTAAACTTTTGGTTGAAGGTAAAGGGAGAGCCTTTGATGGTAATGTAGTCTATGAATTTACAAAAATACCTAGACAAATTAGAGATATGAATATAATCTTAGAGGAAGTTGATAGTCAAAAAGTTTTAAAATTTTTAAAAAAGCCTCTTATTGTAGAGGGTAAAGTAGATGTAGATGCAGCGTTTAAATCTTTTTCCAAATACAAAAAAAGAGGTCAAGCCAAGATTGTTATGTCTCATGCTCTTATGCCTGATGTAGCCCCAAAGGTTCCATTCTCTTTGCATACAACTATAAATTTTGATGATATCGCTTATAAATATGTAGGGAAAATAGACTCAAAGATAGGAAATCTAATAGTAACTAAGGGTGAGTATCATCAAGGTAGAAAAGTAGCACAGGCAAACTATGAGTTACATTTAAAAGATTTAGCCTATTTTGAAAAGTTTTTAAAACATAAATATATAGGTAGTTTAGATGCAAATGGGAGTGTGGTTTATGATAATGGACTCTTAGTCAAAGGCTATACCCATAAGTTTGGGGGAAGATTAGACTATGTTTATAATCAAAAAAATATTGATTTAACATTAAAAGATGTCTATTTAAAGCGTCTTTTAGAACAGTTCTCTTATCCTACAGTTATAAGGTCTAATGTCTCTGGAACCATCACCTATAATATGAAAGATAAAATTGTTTTAATGGACACAATGTTACACAAAACGCGATTTGTTCAAACTAAAATGACTAAAATGATTTACGATACTATAGGCATAAATCTACTCTCTGGAGAGTACGATAAAAGTACTTTTACAGGAGGATATCAAAATCAACTACTCTCTTCTGAACTTAAGATTGATGATGGAAAGAATCATCTCTATTTAATAGATACAAAAATGAATGCTAAAAATAACAAAGTAAATTCAAAGTTTGAGTTAAAAATGCAAGGTCAAGAGATTTATGGAGATATTTATGGAACTTTAAAAAATCCAAAAGTCTCTGTAGACATGCGTAGAATTTTAAAATATCAGATGAATAAACAGATGGGTGCATGGTTAGGTACCCAAAACAGTGAAGTGGTTAAAAAAGAGTTAAAGAGTGTGAAAAAGGATGTTCGTGAAAAACTAAAAGAGATAGGTGTAGATGATGTTACTCAAACAGCTAAAACAATTCTTGATGGTTTTTTTTAATTATCAATAAAAAAACACAATTGTTCCACAAAGGTAATTTAAAATGATGCCCGTATAATTAAAAAACACATTAAAGGACAGAAATGAGTAAATTTGTAAAAGTAGCAGCAGTAGCAGCATTGTTAACAACAGCAGCATTTGCAGACACAACAGCATGTGCAGGTTGTCATGGAAAAGACTTTGAGAAAGCGGCATTGGGTAAATCTAAAATTGTTAAAGATTTAAGTAAAGAAGATATCGTTAAAGCACTTAAAGGTTACAAAGCTGGTACTTATGGTGGAGCAATGAAAACAGTTATGCAAGGTCAAGTTGCTAAACTTGATGATGCTGCAATTGAAGCAATTGCTACTGAGATTAAAGGTGGTGATAGTGCAAAAGCTGATGATAATGCTACTGCAGAGACTAACGCTACAGCAGAAACCAATGCTACGGCAGAGGCTAATGCTACAAAATAGTTCTCTATTTTAGAAGTTTCTCTTTATGAGGAACTTCTTGTTCTTTTCTCCTTTATTTTTTTTCGTATTTTTTTATAATCTTCTTTTGCTATAATCTTTTATATTTGTTTAGAAAAGGTAAAATATGTTTAGTATATTTAAAAGTGATTCCAGAGGAGAAGCAAAAGTTTTTATGGGCAGTTTGGAAGAGACGAGAGACGAGTTATTGGAAAGAAGAAGTCCTTATGATAATTCAGTAGTAAGTGTGGCTCCTATCTGTACAGCAGAAGATACTATTCGTGCTTTAAAGATTGCTAAACAAGCAGCAAAAGAGACAGCTAAGTCCCCTCTTCACCAACGTGTTTCATGGTTGGAAGATGTGGCTGATATGATAGAAACTCATCGAGAAGATATGGCGATGACCTTGGTTAATGAAGTGGCAAAACCACTGGCATTTGCTAGAGTTGAAGTTGACCGATGTATTGAAACCATTCGTGTAACAGCCAAAGAGTTAATTGCTCTTCATGGTGAGACCATTCCTACAGACATTGCTCCAAGTGGTAAAAAAACCATTGCTTACTTTACCCGTGTTCCTGTTGGCGTGGTAGCCTGTATTACCCCTTTTAACTTTCCTCTAAATCTAGTAGCTCATAAGATAGCCCCTGCTTTGGGTGCTGGTAATGCTGTAGTTTTAAAACCTACTCCTGAAGCACCACTTACAGCATATAAGTTAGCAAAACTTTTTAATGACTCTAAATATGCTATAAAAGATGCACTCTCCGTTGTTTATGGTGATGTTGAAGTGGGTAGTACCTTGGTAAAGAGTTCTATTCCTCGTGTTATCTCATTTACAGGTTCTGTCCCTGTTGGAAATATTATTACCCAACAAGCAGGAATCAAAAAGGTAAGTTTGGAGTTGGGTGGAAATGCTGCAACTTTTATAGATAGTTCAGCAGATATTGAATATGCTGCCTCACGTTGTGCCTTTGGTGCTTTTGTGAACTCTGGTCAAGTTTGTATCTCTCTACAGCGTATCTATGTTCATGCTGATGTTTATGATGTGTTTGCAGAGGCTATTGCAAGAGAGACCAAAACATTAAAAGTAGGTTCTCCGTATGAAGAAGATACTTTTATGGGACCACTTATAGATGAAGAGTCACTAAGTAGAGCTAAAACATGGGTAGCCTCAGCTCAAAATGAGGGAGCAACACTTCTAACGGGTGCAGAGGTAGTAGATGGTGCCTTTACGCCAACGGTTATGACCAATGTTACTGATGATATGCAAATAGTTTGTGAAGAGGTTTTTGCTCCTATTGTCTCTTTGGTAAAAGTAGAGAGTTATGAAGAGGCAATAGAGAAGATGAATGACTCACCTTATGGCTTACAATTTTCTATCTTTACCAATGATTTAAAATTAACACAACGTTTTATAGATGATGCAGAGTGTGGTGGGGTGGTTATCAATGATATTCCAACCCTTCGTTTTGATGTTCAGCCCTATGGTGGTTCTAAACTCTCAGGAGTAGGGCGAGAGGGACCAAAATGGGCATTGGAAGAGTTTACCGAGGTTAAGTCCGTAGTGATTTGCTAGATGAATAAGCCAAAAGTAGCACTCTCCTCTTGTCTCATGGGTAATGCCTGTCGTTATGATAGTGACCATAACCTAAATGAGAAGCTACTAGAGAAGTTATCTGATTATGAAATTTTTACTTTTTGTCCTGAAGATTACTGCTTTGGGACACCACGACCTACTATGGATTTGGTAGATGATGGTAAGCGTATAGAAGCTATATCAAATGAGAGTGGTAAAATTTTATCTGAACCTATTTTCAACTATGCAAAAGATTTTTTTAAACAACATCCAGATATTGAACTTTTTGTAGGGAAAGATAGAAGTCCCTCTTGTGCTGTTTGTAGTGGAAAAGTTTATGATAAAGATAAAAACTTACTCCATACTTATGGATCAGGTCTTATGGCTAAAGTAGCTTTAGACTTAGGGATTAAGTGTTGGGATAGTGAAGATTTTATGAAAACTTCTTAAACTGCTGTAACCACTCAATATCTTCTTCTTTTAATTTCCCAATTTTATCTATAAGTCCTTTTTTTATAGACTCTAAATCTTCAAGTTCTAAATATTCCAAATAGTTTGGATTAATCTCTAGTTTGTCGTCAGGTTTGTAGGAGAGTAGGGCTTCTATCTCTTTTAGTAATTCTTCTTTAGTTTCCATTCTGCTATACTAGCGAAAAAATTATAAGGATTAACCATGTTAGAAATCGGCGATGCAATTCCAGAATTTTGTTTACCAAATCAAGATGAAGAGGAGATATGCTTTAGAGATATTAAAGGACGCTGGGCAGTTATCTATTTCTACCCAAAAGATAACACCCCTGGGTGTACTACAGAAGCTTGTGATTTTACTGCTGCTTTGCCTGACTTTACAGGAATGGAAGCGATTATTTTAGGTGTTAGTCCAGACTCTCCTAAAAAACATAGAAACTTTATTGAGAAGAAAAAATTAAAAATTACACTACTTGCAGATGAAGATAAAGAACTATGTAAAAGTTTTGGTGTGTGGCAACTTAAAAAGTTTATGGGGCGTGAGTATATGGGGGTGGTAAGAAGCACCTTTTTAATTGCCCCTGATGGAACCTTAGCATATAAGTGGGAAAAGGTAAAAGTAAAAAATCATGTAGCTGAAGTAAAAGAAAAATTAAAAGAGTTACAGGGGTAATATGTAGGGGCAGACCGATGTGTCTGCCCACAGTGTTATGATTTAGAACAAATCAAAATCATTATCTGGGTTTGTTTCAGACTCTGTTTCAGTAGGAAGAGGCGAAATATCAGTATACAACTCTGTTATGACACCATTTTTTGCATTGTATACACCTTCTGGACGAGTAAATCTCTTTGGCATGGCTGGGTACATCTTATGCAGTCTTTTTAAGAAGTAAGAGAATGCTGGTGCGGAAGTTCCACCACCTGTACCACCCCGTCCTATAGGTTTGTTGTTGTCTCGACCCATCCAGACAATAACCTCTTCAGCAGGGGAGTATCCACAAAACCATGCATCAACATTTTTATTGGTTGTTCCTGTCTTACCTGCTACTTGAACACCTGGTACTTGTGCATTTCTCCCTGTTCCTCTGGTTACAATATCTTTTAAAATATCGGTCATAAGAAATGCTTGTTCAGGTGTGGTAAAGTCAGCAATCTCTTTAGTTTTACTCTCATAAATAACCGTACCATTTCGTGAAAGAACTTTAGAGATAAGTCTTGGTTCTATCATGTGTCCACCATTGGCAAAGGCTGAATAAATCTGAGCCATTTTTACAGGACTAAGACCTAAGTTTCCTAAAGCAATAGACATATCTTGAGGAATATGAGGGATATTTAATGCTTTAAGTTTTTCATAAATTCTCTGTACTCCAATTTCTGTTACCAAGTTAATGGTAGCAAGGTTTCGTGAGTGAACCAATGCTTCTCGTAGTTTAATAAACCCTACAAAGTTACTCTCATAGTTTTTTGGTCGCCAGATTACACGTTTACCATTTTTGTAGTATTGGAATGTTCTTGCAACATCTGTTAACTCTGTTGCTGGGTTGTACCCAAGGTCAAGAGCAATTTGATAGATAAAAGGTTTAAATGCAGAACCTGGTTGCCGTTCCATCATGGTAGCACGGTTATAGGCAGACTTTTTATAGTCTACTCCACCAATCATCGCTTTTATGTCTCCAGTCTTATTTTCTACGGCAAGTAAGGCTCCATTGAGTGTAGTGGTTTTAAGATTTTCTCTCTGTTTTTTGACAATTTTTTTATGAGCATATCGTAGTGCTTCTCTTCCAAGTTTTTGTTGCTCCATGTCAATAGTTGTGTAGATCGTGTATCCACCACTTTTTACATCTTTAAAGCCCTGTTTCTTTAGTCGTCTAACGACTTCATCTGTAATATAAGGTGCAATATTTTGGGTAAGAGTCTCCTTATAAATGGTTGGAACTTCTTTTACTGCATCAATATATTTTTCATGGGTTATCCAGCCCAGTTTATTCATTCTTGCTAAAATCGTACTAGCCCGTGTTAAGGCTTTATCTAGGTGGCGAGTAGGGTCATAGGTCGTTGGTGCTTTCATAAGACCTGCCAACATAGCAGACTCTTTCAGGGTTAATTCATCAAGCTCTTTATGAAAATAACCTTTTGCCGCTGTTTTTACTCCATAGTACCCATGTCCAAAGAACATCTCATTTAGGTAACGCTCTAAAATTTGCTCTTTGGTTAGTTCATTTTCTATTTTCATAGATAAAATTGCCTCTTTAATTTTTCGAGAGTAGCTTCTCTCATTTGAAAGAATGGTGTTTTTTACAAGTTGTTGTGTTAGGGTACTTCCCCCTTCTACTTTATGTCCAGCTTTAAAGTTTCTAAGTGCAGCACGAATGATTGCATCGGGGTTTACTCCATTATGTTCAAAAAAACGTGTATCTTCAATAGCAACCAATGCCTCAACAAGATAACCAGGCATCTCATCATAAGTTGCATAGAGACGGTGTTGTCCCTTAAAAATATAGGCAATTTTTTTACCTTTGGAATCTAATATCACTGAAGAGGTAGCTGGATTGTAATTAATAAGTTTATCGGCATCTAGTTTAATTTCATTATAAGCATAGATAAACGCTGCAAAGAGAGCAATAACAAAGACCATTACGAGTACAATGGAGCCTTTAATCAGTTGATTAACCATAGGTTAGTTCCTTTTTTAACATGTAAGTAGTGATTATATCCTAATTTAGGTTTTTTTTAGATTTTGGAAAAGTTTTTCTAAAGATTTTTTACTTGACCCCACTCTAGGAATGATTCTTAGTATAGGGGCTTGAACGGTGGGTTGTCTAATTGCTCCTACTAAAAAACCTTTTTCTATTAACTCTTTTTGCATCTTCATAGTAGTTGAGTTATTGGTCATTTCAATGGGAAGAATAAGTGATTGAGATTTAATTCCCAAATATTTTTCTATTATTTCATAACGTTTTTGAATCTTTTCATAATATTTAAAACTCTTTTTAGCCACAGTCTCTATGTTGACTAGAGCTAAAGCCGTGTCTATAACTGAGGGTGCAGTAGAGTAGATTATGGGTTTTCCACGGTTAACTAAAAAAGAGATTATATGTGAAGATGCCAAAATATAAGCTCCATAGCTTCCATAGGCTTTTCCGAGTGTTCCCATTTTAATATGCCGTTCATGAGGTTCTATATTATAGTATTCAAAAATACCAAGTAAGTTTTTCCCTATTACGCCAGAACTGTGTGCTTCATCAACTATCATTAAGGCTTCATACTTATTTGCTAAATCAAATATAGCTCTATCACATAAAGCCCCAGACATAGAGTAGACACCTTCTACAGCAATAATCTTTCGTCCACCATTAAACTTTTTGAGTTTCTCTTCCAAGTCATTTGGGTCATTATGTCTAAACTTAACAACTCTATCAGCCAAAAGCCCAGTGGTCATCATGCCTGAAGCGTGGTAATCTTCATCTATAAAAAGCATATCTTTTTTACGAACTAAAGCTTCTATCAGTGAGACATTGGCTAAAAAACCAGAACCCACTACAATGCCTTCTTCAAAACCATTGAGTTTGGCTAAAGTCTGCTCAAACCGTTTATGAATTTCATGATAGCCATTAACGAGCATACTTGCTTTTGGGGAGTGAATGATATACTCATCAAGAAGATTCAGAGCTTTTTTTAGCTGTTTTTTATCGTTAGCAAGACCCAAGTAGTCATTTGATGCAAAGTCTATTAACTCTTTGTCCCAAACTTTTCTTTGGCGAAATCGTCCTGATTTTTTTATGGCATTTAGTTCTTTTTGGTACATTACTTTTTTGTTTCTTCTTTTATAATATTCCAGTTTTCTTTATACTTTTCGATTCTATTAAGATTAATACGTTTACACTCTTCATTTGATAATTTATCTGCAAAACTCATGGGAATTATATAGCAAATCCCTACTTGTTTATCAACAGCTACATAAATATCACAATCCTTACTAGTAATACGTTGACCAAGATTCGTTTCATGTTTATGATCGATCCCTTGTCCACCTCTATCTCGATCTTTAAAACTAATACTATTCCCAGTGCTAATTCCCTTAATCTGAACGCGTAATAATTTATTAGAGTAATCAATTATAGCATCATATCTACTACTTCGTACATCTACACTACTGCAATTGAATCCTGCTAATATAGCTCTTGCAACAAAAATAAATTCGGCACTATCCCCTGCATTGGCTGTCATAACACCCGATTCGATATTATTAATATTAACAGGAAAACCATTTGTCATAGCAATGTATAAAGATTTTTCAATAATATGTTTTAATTTTGTTTTAATAAATTGAAATTTTTTCTTTTTCTCATTAGGAATATTTTCTTCTATTCTTTGAAGATTCATTTCTGATAGTTCTTTTAAATTAATTTCTCTAGCAATATCTAAAAAAAATGTACGGTCATAAAATTTTTCTAAATCAGATTTTTTTAATCCAAACTCATTAGCAATTTCTTTTATTTTACTCTTTTTATATTCCTTTTCAATTAATGCTTCAATGAGTTTTTGACTATTCATTTATTGCCTTTTTAAGCTCTTTAGCAATAGCTTCAATCACAGGTACGGTTACAGAATTTCCTATTTGTTTATAGAGAGAAGAGTTAGCTAATTTTTCTGGGAAAGAAAATGTTTCAGGATATCCTTGAAATCGTGCACACTCTCTTGGCGTTAATTTACGTATATCTTTATCATCAATGACCAAAGGAACATTATGTCCACCTGTTCCCATATTTGCTGTTAGAGTGGGACAAAGTTTACTTTTATTTTCTCTAACATAAACGCGTCTCCATTGATAAAGTGTATCTTTGTGTTTCATTTCATCTTTTAATTGCTTATAATATCGACTATTAGTGTAATAATATTTTTCTTCTGTCTCTGAATCAATAAAGTCAGTTACTTTCTTATTTAGTTTTTTGGGTTTTGGAAAATTAAATTTTTCAGCAATTTTTTTATCTTTAAATGCAAGTATATAAATTCGTTCTCTATTTTGAGGAACATTTCCATATTCACATGAATTTAATACTTTATATTTAAGCGTATATCCTCGTTCTTCTAATTCATAAGTGATACGTTTAAAAGTTTTTCCTTTATCATGTCCTACAAGGTTTTTGACATTTTCTAAAAATATTACCTTAGGACTTAAATCATCAACAAATCTTAAAATTTCAAAGAATACATTTCCTCTATCATCACGAAAACCTTTCTGATGTCCTGCAATTGAAAAAGCTTGGCAGGGAAAACCAGCAGTTAAAATGTCAACTTTTTCAACTTCTGATGTCTGTAAATCTTTTAAATCTTTTTCAAAAAGTGTATGTTTGTGGTTATGTCTATATGTTATACAAGCATTTTTATCTATTTCATTTGCCCATGAAATTTCGAAACCAGCTTTTTTAAAACCAAGTTCGACTCCACCAATTCCTGCAAATAATCCACCTACTTTCATCATGACTCCTCTTATTTTATTTTTATTATACAAAGAAATTAATTAGAATGACTCTTTTTATTTCAAATTGTCATATTTTAACCAAGGTAAGAGCTTCGCAACATCCAATATAAAGCTACACATTCAACCCAATAATCTCAAAACGATTATTGACTTGACGCATAAATTTATAATATTTTATCTCATCAGGTTTAGCGTAAACTGGTTCAGGAGTCACGAAAACAATCCTAAAGCCACGGCTGTTAGCAAAGTGACGTAGTAGGTCTTGGTTATGACTATGAAGGCGTGAAACTTCGTCGAGAATAAGGAAAAAGGTTGATTTTTTCTCTTGGGTATAGAGTCCCAAAATAGAGACAGCCAGTGCCATTTTAAGTAAAATTGTTCCTCCTGTGGAGCTTTCATTTTTTATCTGTGTGACATTAGATTTTGTGGTTCCGTTTTCGGTAAACTCTAAACTCAAATCAATGGTATCAAGCAGAGTAATGGCTCCCCCTTTTAATGTACTTTTTATCTCTGAGAGTAGGTTGGCAACTTTTTGTAAATCTTGGTTGGTTTGAGGTTTGTCAAAAAAGAGTGAGTCACTCTGGTTGGTAATGCTTAGGTTTTGTACCAGCTTATTCATCTCTGCGAGTAGGGTCATGATACTTCTTTGGTTACCGACTTCACTCTTTATTTTAATGTCCCGTACAATCGAAAAGTCGATGGTAGAGAGGTTTTTGTTGATTTTACGAACCTGCTCTTGGAATCTATCTTCTGAGTGAGAGAGACTTCCCAGTTTGGAAGGAATTTCACTCTTCATAAAGTTAAAATACTTCTCATTGGTGGTGCGTTTAAGAGGTTCAAACTGCTTCTCTTTGAAGTCTCGTAACTCTTGGAGTTGTTCCAGAGTCTCTAGGTCCTCTGAAAGCAGTTCAAACTTGCTAAAGTTCTCTACCTTAAAGCTTATCTCTTTAATAGAATTATTTTTGAGGATGTTGAGTTGACTTGCTATCTCTTTCAGGTCAGTCTTGGCTCCCTTGTAGTCTCGTTTTAGCTCTTGATAGGTACCAATAAGCATAGCCAAATAAACTTGGGTCTCCTCTTGTTCCTCCATAGGGGTCTCAAAGTTAAGGTTTTGGACTTTCTTTAGCCCCTCTTCGAGTTGAGCCATCTCTTCTTTAATCTTTTTTATAGCCTCTTGGGTACTGTTAAACTCTTTAACAATGCTCTGCTCTTTAAAGAGGAGTTGACGCTCTAGGTTTTCACGGGTTTGACCTGCCATGCGTAGACGACTTGTTTTTCGTGAGAGACTCTCCATAAACTCACGACGTTTTTCATACTCCTCTAGGTAGTATTTGGCATCTTGACTCTTTTGTAGTTTTTTCTTAAGCTTCTCTATACTGCTTTTTAACTCTCCGACAAGCTCCTCTTTTGAGAACTTTTTACGGTTCTCTTTTCGCTCTTTTATCTGCTTGTCTAGTCTCTCTTGCTCTTTGTGAAGCCATTTTTTAAGACTCTTTTTTTCTACTTTTTCACTCTCTTCTAGGCTCTTTTGGTAGGCTTTAAACTGCTCTTGTTGAGTTTTTATAAAGGTGTCAAACTCTTTTTTTAATACCTTTATCTGCTCTTTTTTCTCTTGGATGTCCTTTTCTATCTGTCCAATCTTTTGGGTAATGCTTTCTAGTTTTTTACGCTTCTCTAGCTCCAGCTCTTTCTCGTACTCAGGGGTAGCGATGCTGTTAATATGGGTAATCTTTTGACGACACTCCTCAATATTTTTCTCTATGGCTTTAAGTTGCTCTTGTGCTTGTTGCTCTTTATGGTTAAGTCGTTCTAGTTCCTGAGACTCTTGTGCATAAAGAGCCTGTTTCTCCTCTTTATGCAGTTGGTGTAAGTGGGCTTTTTTTAATCGTGCTTCACGAATAGTCTCTTCAGCTTCCTCTTGGGTAGGGATGCTTTTAAGGGTTGAGTTATCTAGTTTGATGCCCAGTGGCATCTCGGTATTGGTCACTTCAGGTTTGAGCTGTTCGGTGGGCATGGAGAGTAGGGAACTGTCCATAAACGGGTAAAGCTCCTTCTCCCATGAAAGACCACTCTGCTGTAAAAACTCTTTAAAGGAACCCTTTTGAGTCTCTAAAATACTCTTTTGTGTTGCAATGGTTTGGTTGAGGTGTTGACGCTCTTTCCATAAGCTTTGGGTTAGGCTTTTGTGTTGCTGTTGGGTCTGTTTTTTCTGTTGCTCTTTTTGGTATGTTATCTCTTTTAACTCTTTTTTAAGACTGCGTTCCTGCTCTTCTTGCTCCTCAATCTTTGATTGATAGGACTTTTTGAGTTTAAACTGCTTCTCTAAAAAGAGGTTGAGCTTTTCTCGGTAGAGTTGATGTAGCTCATTGGCTTGATCTTTTTGCTCTTCAAGCTCCTGTTCATAAGCATCTATGGCAATCTTAATCGTTGCTATCTCCCCCTCCATACGGTGTTGCGTATGCTCTTTTTCGTTACGTTGCTCCTCTTTTTTTTGGGCGAGAAGTTCTAGTGTTTGTGCTTTTAGTTGCTCTTTTTTGAGCTGTTTTTCCCGTGGTAAGTCATGGTCACGTCGTGAACTAAGTTCTAAAATCTCTTGGTCAATGGTATTCAGAGCATTAAGAACATCAGCTTCGAGTAGGGTGAGCTGTTGCTGTTTTAGTAGAAGTTCCTTCTCTAAAAATGGGAGTTTCAAAAACTGTTGCTGTTGCTCTTTGTAGTGTTGGGGAGCAAATTTTACCTTTAACTCCTCTATATCTTTTATCTCTTTCTCTAGGGTAGCTATCTCTTTAGCAAAGCGTTCACGCATACGGTTTAGAGACTTCTCTTTTTGAGATTTTTTTACTTGATGCTCTTGGGCTTGTCGGTTAAGTCGTTCAAGTCGCTCTCTTTTTTCAAAAAGAAGTGGCTCTTCAATGCCCTTTCTGTAAGTGATTTGGGATTGAACGCTTTTTAGTTGCTTCTCTAGGTTAAGGAGTTGCTCTTGTAGGCTAAAGGCTCTCTCTATACGTTTATGCTCTTTTTCAAACTTACGAAAAAAGAGGTAGCTCTCTTGAAAGCTCTTTATCTCATCCATATATTTCTGATAGTCAAACTCAATGTTCTTCTCTTCCATGTTGAGCGACTTCTGAATGGCACGTTTAATACTGTTGGCATCGACAATCGATTTGTCTACATTAAAGGTCTGGTTAAATAGCTCCACAAAGACGTTGTAGTTTTTAATGTTGGTGATTTTAAAGTCAAGGTATTGACGGTTTTGACCATAGATAATCTCACGGTAACCACTGCTCTTCGAGAGGTGGGTGAGTGGAGCATCTTTTAGGTACTCCTGTATGGTTTTAAAGGGGTGAAGGGTTCCATTGTCTTGGACTATCTGCTCAATCTCAAAAGCTTTTTTAGAAAAGCGTTTAAATATCTCTCCATTTTGTTTGTACATAAAGATAAAAAAGTCATCAAAAACATAGACAATAAAGGAGTTTCGCTCATCGGGAAAGTAGTACTCTTTAAAGCTCTTTTTATCGCTACTGATTCCCAGCTTTCTACTGTTATTGTCTCCTGAAAAGAGGTAAAAAAGAGCAATAATCGTACTGGTCTTTCCTGTTCCATTGTCTCCTGCAAAAAAGATATCTTTGCTAAGGTCTATTCGGGCATAGTCAAACTCGGCTGAGTTTATTAGAATCATCTCTTTTAACATCGCTTATACCATGCTTTCTAAGTAAGATAGATAGTAGTCTAAACTGTTGAGAATAAGGTAGCTGTCTTTGTCATTTTTGTCAATTTTTTCGATAAGGTTCTCCTGTAGTAGCCGTTTAAAAAACTGTTCGGTACTCTCTTTTTGGTCACGCTCTTTAAAAAGATATGCCCACTTCTCTTGTAGGTGTTCATCTTGTTTGTTCTCAAAGGCTGTCACAAACTCGGTATAGCGAATGCTACTCCCCGTTCGAGCGTGGGGGAGCAGATGTTTTAAAATAGAAATCATCATAAAAACATCTTTATGCCCTTGAACAAACTGCTCTATCTTTTCACTGCTGAGGGCATCGGACTGTGAGAGGTAGAAGTAGCCATTTTCTCCATTGAGTTCGTACCCCAACTCTTGGAGCAGGTTCTCATAAGCGATGTAGTTCTCTTCATTGAGTAAAAAGTTGGCTATCTCGCCATATTTGGCAGAGTTTCGAGAGATAATTATCCCTTTCATCATGGTCTGAAATGCTGTTGCTATGTCCATTGGGCAATCCTTATGTCGTGGTCGTTGTAGTGGTGGCTAAGGGTCACATGAGGGTTAGGAGGAATGACAAACTGCAAGTAGACTTTAAAGCTCTCCTCTTTAAGTGAACCCCCATCACTTGACTCCTCTATAAATCGTCGTAGTTCCTCATGTTGGTAAATGTAAGTAAAGATATCGTTGCTCCCCTCTGCTTTAAGTCCATCTTCGATGAGTTTGAGGTTGACCAGTTTGAGTTGCTCCTCTTTTTGCGTCTGTAGAGTAAATGTTTTTGGCTCTTTTTTTACCTTTACATTATAGAGGTGTTGTCGAAGTTTTCTAATAATCTTACTACTCTCCGAGCCATCAGGAAAGGTTTTTATCTGACTCTTTTGGCTACGATGAAGGGTGAGGTAGGCATGTTTAGTGTTGAGCTTTAGCTCCTCTTCCAAGGCTTGGTCTTTCTCTTCTAAAATCTGTGAAGCGAGTTGATGAAGCTGTCGGTTCTGAAGCCGAAGTTTTCGGGTACGCACAATAAAATCTTTGAGACGTTCTAAACTGACAGAGATGTTCTCAATAAAGGTCGCCATCTCATCCGAGATACCCTCTATAAAGCTCTTTGTTTTAGGGTGTAAAGTAAAAAGCTCACCATAAAAGACTTCACGTATTTTATTGTTGGCAAGGTTAAGCTCTTCTATTTTTTCCAAAATATCCATCGCTTTTTCTATGAGTAGGTCAAGCTCTAGGGCATTTTCGTTCTCTACTTTAATGAGTAGAGTACGAATCTCTTGGTCACGTTGATTGAGTTTGAGGAAAATACTCTTGAGCAGGGCTAAAATCTCATCGAGATAGTAGGCTTTATGCTCTTGAAGGTAGCGAGATTTCTGTTTGAGTAGCTCTTGAAGTTCAGCATCATAGGTGTTAAAAATCACTCCATAATCAATACGCCGTAAAGTGACATCTACAAAGTGCCGATAGCTCTGAGCGAGTTCAGTTCTCTCTCCAATCTTCACCACCAAGCGTGAAGTAGCCAGTGCATCGGAAGCAGTATCTTTTTGATTTTTATAAATCTCATCAAGCTCTTGACGATGCGTGTAGATAAATTCAATTAGTTCTATATGGGTCATATACTATAGGTAGCCTGTTTAAAATTTGGGGCGTATTATAACTTAAAAGGTTGAGAATCTATTAATTAAAGGTGCTTTTATTCGTAAAATCCTACATCCAGCCTAAAAGTCTTTCCACATTTAACCCCATTGCCGTACTTTCATTTCCTTGAACGGATTTTATGTACTTTTTACAAAAGCCTTCAACCATACATCCACCAGCTTTTCCTTGCCAATCACCACCCTCTAGGTAGGCTTCTAAGTCTGCTTCGTCATAAGGTAAAAACTCATAGTAGGTTGCCGAGACATCAGAGAGGTAGAAGTTTTTAGTTTTGTAGTGCATAGCCGAGATAATCGCCATGCTAGAGCCACTTTGTAGCTCTAAAATACGCTTGGCATCGGCTCTATCTTTAGGTTTTCGTAATAGTGAACCGTCAGAAGACAAAACCACTGAGTCAGCCGTGAGTAGGGGAGTGGCTAGTCCAAACTCTTTTATGGCAGCTTCTAGTTTTCCTTTTGAAGCGATGTAAGCAAAATCTTTAGCATTTGTTGTGTTGATGGTCTCTTCATCATACGTAGGTGCTTGTTGTATAAAAGGGATGTTAAAGTTGTTGAGCAACAAAGCCCGAGAAGTAGAGTTAGAAGCAAGATGTATCATAAAAGTCCCGTAGGGTGTAGACCCTGTCTACACCGTGTTAATTAAATTTGTAATGTTGTTGAAATATTGAGTTTTGGTTAAAACCCTCGAAGGGTTATCCCCAACCAAAGTGCCATTATACCAAGCACAATATTAATAGGCAACAAAACTTTAGGAATCAAAGCTACAGAATCCTTTGCCTTAGCCAAATCACCAGCATCAAAAAGTTTTTGAGCTTTTCTTCTTTTGATATACATCCAAGTAAAGTTCATACTCATTAGCATCCAAATAACCTCTTTAACATGAACTATGTTGTAAATATGCATTGCAACTTCAGAGATAACATTTCCATCTACATCAACAGCAGCAGCTCTAAACCCAAGCCCCACAGCCATAATGACAGCTGTTAAAATGAGCAGTAAAATAAATGGAATTACCACATTAAAAAACTTACCAGTAATGGCAAGGGTACGTCCAAGTCTAACCTTTGGGTCTTCTATAAGTTGCAGGTTAGGGTGAACAGCTAGTCGAATGGCTATCATCCCTCCTACCCACACAAAGGCAGAGAGTACATGTAAAAACACTATCTCATGGGCATAATTTCCAAAAAGTTCAATCATGGTTTGTTTCATACTAAATTAGTCCTATTTATAATTTTTTAAGAATATAGCTAATTTAGCTTAAGGTGAGTTTTATAGTTTGAGGAATAGATGCGATTTTAACACCCATTTTGTCTAACTCTTTTTTTGTAAACGATACCTTTAAATCTGCATCTAACATATCACTTACGGTTGATGCTATTGCTTTGTTTATTTTAGTTCTCATTTTAAGATTGAGATAACTCCTTTTTAATTTCTTTGATTTTTTCTATTTCTACATTTGTATATTGATGAATGATTGTTATGTCTACATTTAATTTTAACATCTGTTTCACAACAATTAATATACCCTTTTCTATACCTCTATCAATTCCCTCTTTTATCCCATCTTGATAAAACGGTATCTTTTCAATATCTACTGTTAACATAGTTTTTTTATGTAAGGTTCTTCATATACTCTAAAAGCTCTTCTTTTTTTATATTTAACTCTTTTACGATGTCATCAATAGAGAGCTTAAATTTTTCAATCATTATAATTGCACTTTCAAAGCGTTCTTCTGCTTTACCTTTTTCAACACCCATCTGATAAAATGGTGTTTTTTCTATATCTACAGTTAACATGTTTATTCCTTTGTATCAACTGAACTCTAAGTTCACGCCCCATTATTTTAGCAAAGTTTTGAAGTGTAGAGAGCTTTATATCCTGTGCATGGTTTTCTATGCGTGATATGGCTGATTTTTTAGTATTGAGTTGTTCAGCTAACTCTTCTTGGGTAATCCCTGCTTCAAGTCGTGCTTGTTTTAGTTCTTCACCTATCTTAAACTCTACATAACCTTCATCAAATCCATTTGCAAACTCTTTGTCTTGTTTTTTTCTTTTTTTGATGTATTTTTGTAAATCACTCATTATCTAGGTACTCCTTTCTTCTTTGCTGTGCCAATTCAATTTCAGGCTTTTTATTTTTTTAATAATAACAAGTTAACATTAACGTTAACCTATAACCTCTCTAATAATTCATGCTATACTTTTAAAAAATGAGATTTCAAAATGAACGATACATTATCATATTACGAAACAAACGCATCACAACTTGCTAAGCGTTATGAGTCAGCCAAAGTAGAAGCACTTCATACGTTACTAACAAATACTTTTCCTAAAAACTCTAAACTCTTAGAGATAGGTTGTGGTTCAGGTCGTGATACTAAGTTTATGATGGAGAGAGGCTACCAAGTTACAGCGATAGATGGTTCAAAAGAGATGATAAACGAAGCAAAAAAGATACACCATACTCTTACTCCTTATCTTTTTGTCAAACAGCTCCCTTATGGGTTAGATTTTCAAGAAAATTTATTTGATGGTGTCTATTCCATCGCTACACTTATGCATTTAACTAAAGAAGAGATATCTCAAACTATTAAAAATGTTCACACATTATTAAAAGAAAAAGGTAAATTTTTATTCTCTGTCTCCATTGAAAGAGATGATACCGACCAAAACAACAGAGACTCACATCAAAGACTCTTTACTTCATTTTCTCAAAGAGAGTGGGTTACTATTTGTAAAAACTACGGTTTAAATCATCTACATACCGAAGTTACAACAGACGGACTCAATAGAAGTGGTATTGTTTGGCTTACTTGTGTTGTTGAGAAAAGTTAAGCTCTATTGCACTGTAAGTTTTCAATATTGACAATTTGAAACCCTGCTTTATAGCAGTTTTCATAATAATCAGTTATATCACTATTCCACTTACTTAATGCTCTCTGCTCATTACGAATCACTATCTTCTCAATACAATCTTTAGGAGGTAAAGAATCACTTTTAATTAAATTACATTTACTACAAGATTGAACAAGATTCCAAAGCTCATCTTCATAAATGTATGACCATGGTATAAAGTGGTCTATATGAACATCAGTATTTTCCAATTTTGTACCACAGTAGAAACACTCTTCTTCCATCTCCATCAAAATTTTTCTAAACTTTGTTAGTGAGTTTCTTTTAGGGTCTTTCATAAGCTCTATTTTTGAAATCAATCTAGGTGTAAAATTGGTTTTTTCTAAAAATTTAGCCCACTCTAAGACCAATATTTTTGAAAGTGTTTCATTCTCTTTTTTAAAGAATTTTAATGCTTCATATTTTAAAATAATCTTTTTTTCAGATGAGGATTTATAGGCTTTTCCATCTTTCGCTCGACTATAGAAGTGTTGATAAAATTCATTTTGTTCATCAGGTTGAAAACGAGGTATTACATTGTCAAAACACTTTTTTTCTATTTCCCGAATAAGTGTTTCTTGTAACTCTTGTCTATTTTTAAAATATTTTTCATACGAATCAGCAATATATTCCGTCCCACAATGCTCTTGAATAATACGAATAACTACAGGCATTTTATCTTTATTAAAATCTTGTTTAAATTTATATTTACACTCTTGAAACCAATAGTATTCTAAAAACTTTGTAGCTATTTCATAAAAGCTTATTTCATAGTCTTCTTCTTTGAGGTTTTGAGTTTTAGAATAGTCTAAAAGAAACTTAGCTAAAGCAAATTTATAGGTATTGCTTTTTGCTCCTTTTGATACTATGCTAACAAATAAATGTTTCATAAATATATACCTTTTTCATTTTAATACTTGATTGTTGATTGTATCTAATTTTATTAATTCTTCTTCAAAACAACTTTACATAAAGGATGATAATTCTCCTCACTCTTTTCCTTATTATACCATTGCACAACAAACTCAACTGATATTTTATGAAAGTAAAAATTCTTACTTAGATAAACTTGTACTTTTTCATGAAATGACTTTGACAAGAAACCTATAACTCTGTTTTTGTAAACAATACAAAAAGCTTTACTTTTCCCTCTCATCTCAAAATTTACATTCTCTCCTGCTAAAGCAATATTTGAATTATTATGAAATCCAAGTTGTATATCTTTTAATCCCATAATTAATGTTACCAACTTTTCATTTTGAAAATACTCTTTATCATCAAAAATATATTGGGCATATCCATCTTTATTGAGACGATGAATACCATGTCTTAAAATAGTCAACTCACTTTTAGCACGTGTCATTCCTACATAATAGAGGCGAATATCGCTATCTTCTTTAGGTGTTTGATTTACAAGTAGAATAACATTCTCAAACTCCATACCTTTAGATTTGTGTATGGTTGATACAGTTACTGTTTTATGGTACTCTTCAAACTCTTCTAATTTAATTTCATCAAGATAAGCTAACCACTGAGAAACATAATAATTCTGACTCTCCAATAAAAATCTATCAATCACTTTTTGCAAAAGTATTAAATTTTTAGAACCTTTAAATCTATTTTCTATAATTCTCCATGCCTGTTCAAAATTCTCTTCAGTATAAAAAGTATCATGTTTCAATAAGCCATTAATTGTTTTATCAAACTCTATGATTTCAATAACATTTTTAAGTGCAAAATTTTCTCTTTCTAAGATATATTTAGCTCCTATACCAAGTGTATCTAACTGAGAATAGAGTTGCATAACCTCATCATTTGTATAGGCTAGTATTGCAATATTTTTATACTCATCATACTTTTGTACTTTTTGTATAGCTGGGGTAATAAGATTTTTAGAACTACAAGTCTGTACTAAAACTGTACCTTTATCTTCTGAGTGAGCATGTAAATTATCTTTTTTATATCTATTAGATACTCGTTCTATAAACTCATTAGAATATTTTACTATGTTTTGTTTACTTCTAAAATTTGTAAGTAACTCATACTGTCTATAGAGGTCTTGCCCATCATCTTCATCTTTTCCAAACTCTTCTGAAAATTTATCTATGAATTTTACATCAGCTCCTGCATGGGTCATAATACACTGGTCATCATCACCAACAGCAATAATTCTCATCTCTTGATTATTTGCATTATAAATAGCTTTTACAAGTTCAAAACTATCTTCGTTAATATCTTGAAACTCATCTAAAACTAAAACCCTCTTATAGGGTAAATGAACATCTCCTTCATTTATCTGTTTTGTTGCTTCAACAATAGACTCTTTCAAAATATCTTCATCCTCTTTTACTACTCGTGCAATAAGTTTTAGAGCGTATGAATGAAAGGTATTTATTTCAATATCATAAGAGAGTACACCAATAAGCTGATTGAGCCTAGACTTAAATTCTCCTGCTGCAGTTCGTGAAAAAGTTAACATCATAAATTGTTCAGGTTTTATATCTTCAGTTAAGATAAGAGAAGCTATTTTGTGTACCAACACCTTAGTTTTACCAGAGCCTGGACCTGCAAGTATCATCATGGCTTTTGTTTTCTTATCATTTATAATCTCTTTTTGCTCCTCAGACATTTCAGAGAAAATTTTGTTATATCTTCGTTGTGTTATGGGTCGTGATATCTTCTCTTTTAAGAGGTTATATTTTTTCTTAAACTCTTTATAGGGCAATATAAAATAATCTTTTAGAAACATCCCTGCCTTATAATCATCACTTTGTAAACGCTTTGCATACTCTCCCATAATGTGTATTGATTCTATTTTTACTTGGTAGTGTTTGGCTAATCTATGTTCATACTCTTTAGGTGTATATTTTCGTTTAACCTTTACTTTCTCTTCTTTAGTAATTTGCATTGGAGAGTAAGAGATAAAACGACCACCTAACAGCTCTATTACTCTTAAATGGTGCATATATAAAAGTGCTTTATCTATCTCTTTGATTGTATAGTTTTGACCTATATGAGTTCGTAAATGGGTTAATGAAAAATCTACTTTTTTTTCTCTCTTTTTCTTCTCAAAATTTTCACCAAATAGTTTCAATATCTCATTAGAAATAGTATGTTTACGCCTAATAATAGTTTCTATTTTCTCTTTATCTATAATTTCAAAATACCATAAATCATTCTGCCTATTAATTCGTTTAAACAAAAACAGAGATTTATCTTTCCAACTGCGTATAAGATTTTTAATTAATTCAGATTCATTTTTTTTAATTAAATCCTTTTGATGTAGATGTTCATTTAGCTCTTTAATCGTTATTTGTGATGCATTTGATGTCTCTAAAAAAGTTAATAGACTTGTTTCAATATTTTGAATGTCTGTAAATTTTTTCATCGATTTTTTTTGAATTAAAAGGCTTAAATCTTTACTCTCACCTAGCACCTCTATCTCTTTTAATTGCTGTATAGCTAAGGATATGTCTGATTTTTTATAACCTAATAAGTGTGCCAACTCATCTACTTGAACAGCTTTTACTTTTCCTTGCCCAAGAATAGTTTGTAAAACAAGAATGAGTATTTGCTTCTCTTCATCATTAAAATTTGACTTTTCTAAGAACTTATGCAATTTATCCATACTGTTTGTAGCAACGGAATCTGCAAAGAAATTTGTTTTGTTTCTTTTCCTAGAGATATACCCCTCTCTTTCCAATTCTAACAAAGCTGTTTTTATTTTTGTTGAATAATCAGCAGAGTCATCTTCTACATCCCAACCAGCTTCTAATGCTATCTCAAAAGATGTTTTGGTAATAATATCACCCTTAGTTTTCTTCAATACTCTAAAGATAGAGTTTATTTCACTGGCTGTAATTTTAGAACGATTCAACGATAGAAAGTGTTTATCTAAATCATTTTCATCATAAAGTATGGGACAAAAAGCATTAAGTTTTTCATCTCTAGCACCTCTTCCTGCTTCTTGTGCATAACTCTCTAACGAGTCAGACATCTCATAGTGAATTACATTGGTAATATCAGGCTTATCTACACCCATACCAAAAGCTGTAGTTGCTACAATAACATCAATCTCACTAAGTATATAATCTTTGAGAATTTTCATTTTCTCTTGAGACTCTATTTTAGAGTGAAAAGATTTTACATTTTTATCGGTATCCATAGATAACTGCTCTGCAATCTTATCGCAATCTTTTGTTGAAGAGGGAATGTAAACAAGTGTAGCACCATCATGCTCCTTTATTAACTTTAAAAGTTCTATATATTTATTTTTACTTTCGGATGGAATAGACTTATAGTGTAAATTTTTTCTCTCTGGTGTAGCAATATATTCAGATAGTTGAATATCTAAACCCTCTAAAAAATATATCTTAATATCATCAATAACACTTGGTTTAGCTGTTGCAGTAAAACAAGAGATAGGTATATGGTCTTGAAAATTTTTAACCCTCAATAACTCTTTTACGTAGTCACAGATATAGTAATAGTCTTGCCTAAAGTCATTTCCCCATGTCGATAAACAGTGTGCTTCATCCACAACAAAACGCTCAATCAATCTATTTTTCAAAATATTAAAAATAGCATTAGAACGTAAAGACTCAGGAGCCAAATATAAAATATCAGCTTCTCCATTAATGACTTGCTCTATGGCTTCACTTCTCTCCAAAGGACTCATATATCCACTAATTGCCACAGCTTTATAATTGGCTACCTTTTCATTAAAACTTGTAATATGGTCTTTTATCAATGCTTGTAAAGGTGAGACAACAACTGTCAATGCTTTATATGATTTTGCTTTTATAATTGCAGGAAGCCAAAATGTAAATGTTTTTCCTCCTCCTGTTGGTAAAACAGCAAGAAAAGATTCATCCCTAAGCGATGCTTCTATAATATCTCGTTGAGTAATTTCTGTCTCCAAGAGTGTAGGATTTAACTTTGGAAAAGGTCTAAAAGTTCCAAATCCAAATACCTCTTTAGAGAAGTTACTTAATTCATCTTTTACCTTATCTATATTAAAACACAACTTTTTTTGTATAGGAACAATGTTACTGTAAGTATGCAGTATCTTTGGTGGATGCGATTTTATTTCAATATGTGGTGTTAGCAAAGCAAGAATATAACCTAATTCCATAGGATTATCTCTAATCACCTCTAATAGATATTTTTCATCAACAATAACATCTTTATAAAGCTTTAAGATATTATTATAAAGATTCTCCTCTAAATATTCAAATGTATGCATCTCTGACATATAAGCAAAAAAACCAGAAAAATATTTTTCATCTTTTAATAAAGAGTAAAAAATATTTTGAGTCATAGTATCTAAATCTAAAAATCGTGCTTCTAACTGACTTAATAATCTAGCAGTGATTTTAGAGTCTTCTACAGGGTCATTTTTAAAATCATCTTCACCTTTATAGTTCTTTGGTAATGCGTGTACGGATTTTTCATTAAACAGTAGTAGTGAAAGAGGTAAAGTATCTATAATTTGATGTGCTTTAAGTGCATGGTAAAGTGTTGTATCTTTTAATATCTCTAAATCAAAATCTATAAAATTATGCCCACATATATATTTTGCTGAAGTACATAACATCATAAAGTTAGTAGTTTCTTTAATACCTGGAGTATTATGCTCCATCTTCTTGTGAACCATACCAAGTTCATATATTTTCTTTGTATTTAGGCTAACTTCTATATCTAAAAAAATTATATTGTCATGATTCTTTTTCATTAATTTTATTGAGCCTAATATAAATTTTTAACTAAAGTATAGCCCTCACCATGTTAACTTAAGTTGAGAAAAAGAAAGATAATAAAAAATAGGTTTTAGAATTTACAATAAACATCACTCCACTCAATATCTCTCTTCAATCCATCAAAACTAAGTACTTCATCTGCAACTTTAAACCCACTATCTAAAAAAAAACTTGAGTGCTATCAACACATACACGTCAACCTAAGAAAAATATTTTTTGAAATACCTAAATTTAGGCTTTTCGTGTAGGGTCGGTTTACCGACCTTAAAATAAGCATTCATTTGAATTGTTGGTCGATAAATCGACAGGTTGACACTTCTATAGCATCCACTCCCCAACACTCTACACCTAAAGTTCTAATATATTTTAAATCATGACCCGAACCAAAATCAATATCTAGGACTTTGTAAGATTTTTGGATGTATTTTTTTAAAAGTTTGTTGAGTTGTGGTAGGGTGGCAGAGTTGTATCGTTCTATTAATTCTTTGTAGTTTTGGTTGTAGTAGGTTTGGGTTTTATTCATATAGCTTTCTTCTCAGAATCCAAACCAGTCTATATATCTTGATAACTCTTTTTTGCAAATTGTTCATAAATATAAATTTATGAATTTTTCTTCTGCATATACTCTAAAAGTTCTTCTTTTTTTAGA
Organism: Campylobacteraceae bacterium; assembly: GCA_027068975.1. Lineage (GTDB taxonomy): Bacteria > Campylobacterota > Campylobacteria > Campylobacterales > Sulfurovaceae > UBA1140. The sequence goes on from JALXFN010000074.1 coordinate 119,878, forward strand.
TTTAATTCTTTTTTAGTAATGGGTAGACACATTGGTCTACCCCTACATGTTGCATAGGTTAAAATCTCTTTCAAATCATACCGAACCGTAGGGGCAGACCGAGGTGTCTGCCCACAGATTGGCATAAATTAATATATTAGATTTACAAATTCTCTTCCAAATAAGCCAACGCCTTCTCTTTAGCCTCTCCAATCTTAGAAGCATCTTTTCCACCTGCTTGGGCGAAGTCTAGGCGACCTCCACCTCCACCACCTAAGATAGGGGCTATCTCTTTAATCCAGTTTCCAGCTTTTATGTTGGTCTCTTTTGAACCACAAGCTATCATTACCTTTTCACCCTTTTTCTGAAAGAGCATAATAGCAATGTTTGGGTACTTGTTTTTAGCTTCATCTATAAGCTCTTTAATGTCTCCAGCTTCTACCTCTTCTACGATGACAGTTGCACCGTTAAGTTCAGTTGCTGTTAGCTCTTTTTTAGTTGAGCTTAGAGCTGTTTTAAGTTCACTTTTGAGTGTTTTAACATCCTCTTTTAGTTTGTTAATTCCAGCCAATGGATTTTGGTTTTTAAGCTCTGCTTTTATCTCGTTCATGGCTGTTCTTAAAGCGTTTACTTCTGCTATAGCTGATTTGCTACAGACAGCTTCCACTCTTCTTACTCCTGCACTTACTCCTGACTCTTTGGTAATCATAAAAAGACCAATTTCAGAGGTGTTATGAACATGTGTTCCCCCACAAAGTTCTACCGAGGCATCACCCATGCTAACTACTCTTACTTCGTCGCCATATTTTTCACCAAAAAGTGCCATTGCACCTGCTTCTTTAGCATCGTCTACGGACATTACTTCTGTTTTTCTTGGAATGGCACGGCTGATTTTGTCATTTACCCATGCCTCTACCTCTGCTAACTCTTGAGCTGTTACAGCTTTTGGGTGAGAGAAGTCAAAACGTAGACGTTTGTCGTCGTTGAGTGAACCTGCTTGGGCGATGTGGTCACCTAAGATGGCTCGAAGTCCTGCTTGAAGTAGATGAGTGGCTGAGTGGTGACGCTCTATCTCTGCTCTTTTACTGTCAACAATGGCTTCTACTTTGTCACCTACTTTTATGTTTCCTTCTATCTCTGAGAGGTTCATGTCTAGGAATTTTTTTGTGTTTGTGACTTTGATTGTCGAGATGAGGGCATCCCGACCTATGGTGATTGTTCCAGCATCACCTACTTGTCCACCTGATTCAGCGTAGAATGGTGTGTTGCTTAGGTAGACCCAACCTTTTCCGTTTAGCTCTTCTACTCTCTTGAAGTTTTCGTCGAGTAGGGCAAGTACGGTTGCCTCAGAGCTTGTTTTTTCGTAGCCTACAAATTCGTTTACTCCAAACTCTTCTTTTATCTCTTTGAAGTCACCCGTAGCAGCTGCTTCTCCTGTACCCTTCCAACCAGCTTTGGACTGTGCTTTTTGTTCGTCCATTTTGGTGTTAAAAGCGTCAATGTCTAAAGCAATATTTTTCTCTCTTAACATATCTTCTGTAAGGTCAAGAGGGAAGCCGTAAGTGTCGTAAAGTTTGAAGGCTACTTCCCCGTTAAATGAATCTTTGGTTTTTTCAAGTTCTGCATTGAAAAGTTTAATCCCATCTTCAATGGTCTTAAAAAAACGCTCCTCTTCAAGTTTCATAGAGGCTTTAATACTCTCGGCTCTTTCACCTAAGTACGTGTACTGCTCTCCCATTGTCTCTACAAGTGTGTCAACCATTTTGTGCATAAATGGCTCTCTTAATCCGAGTAGGTAACCATGACGAATAGCACGTCTCATAATACGTCTAAGCACGTAACCACGCCCCTCTTTGTCAAAGTTTACACCTTGAGCCAGAAGGAAAGAACACGAACGTAAATGGTCTGCAATAACACGGTAACTAGCAGAGTTTGGTGCATTGTAGTCATATTTTTGACCTACCATCTCACCAAGCTTATCTATATATGGCATAAAGAGGCTAGAGTGGTAGTTGTTTAAAACACCCTCTTTAATGGCAGCGACTCTTTCAAACCCCATACCAGTGTCGATACTTGGTTTTGGAAGTGGTGTTAGAGTGCCATCTTCTGAACGTTCATACTGCATGAAAACCAAGTTCCAAATCTCTAAGAAACGGTCACCTTCACCACCCATGTAGTCCTCTTCACTGTTGAAGTGCTCTTCTCCTTGGTCATAGAAAATCTCTGAACAAGGTCCACAAGCACCTGTGTCACCCATTGCCCAGAAATTCTCTTTGTCATCAAACTTCATGATTCTATCTTTGGCTATGTGCTTTTGCCATAGCTCATAAGCTTCATCATCATCTTCATGAACAGTAACCCATAGTTTTTCTATGGGTAGGTTTAGGTATTTAGGAGAAGTAATAAACTCCCAAGCATATGCCATAACCTCTTCTTTAAAGTAGTCTCCAAAAGAGAAGTTACCTAACATCTCAAACATGGTGTGGTGTCTTGCTGTGTAGCCTACATTGTCAAGGTCATTGTGTTTTCCACCTGCACGAATACAGGTTTGAGAACTTGTTGCTCTTGGTGGGTTGGGAATAGGGGCATCACCCGTAAAGATGCTTTTAAAGGGAACCATCCCAGCATTTACAAACATAAGTGTACCATCATCGTCAATAGGTACTAATGGGCTACTTGGGTAGAGCTGATGCCCTTTGCTTTGAAAAAAATCTAAAAAATCTTGTCTAATGTTCATTGTAAAAATCCACGTTATAAATTGTGGATATTTTATCTAAAATGTGATTATTTGGAGCTTTTTACTATTTATCTTATTTGAAATCTTACTTTTCCTAAGTCATGGCTCTTTGCATTTTTTCCTCTTTGTCTTCCTAAGGTATTCAGTTGGATAGCTAAAACCCCTTTTTCTAAAAGAAAACGCTCTACACTTTTTGCACGTTTGTAGGCTATGTCCATTTCACCATGTTTAAAACCATTTAGGTCAGGGTAACCAATAATATCTAGCTTTAGTTTAGATGAATGCTTGAGGGCTTTTACAAGAGGCATCAGCTTTTTTCTATGTTTTTTAGAGAGTTGGTATTCATCTTTTTTGAACTCAATTTTACTTAATAGTTTTTGAAGATTTTTATCTATGCTTTGATTGTTCTCTTGGCTATAAACTAAAAGTTTTTTAATCTCTTTTTTTTGAGGGGACTTAATGTAAATCTTACCCATATCCATAAGGCTCTCTTTCTGTTTCTCATCAACAGTAAAGGAGTAGCGAGAGACTCCATTATATTGGCTCTCTTGCATAAAGGAGATGTTGTACTTTCCTATGCCAACATGGTTGATGGTAAAGGCACCTTGGTCATTGGTAAAGCTGGTACTCTTCTCTCCTGTTTGTAGATTGAAGATTTTAAACGCTTTTCCTGCGAGAGGTTTTTTGCTAATGGCATCATAAAACGCTCCCTTGACAGAGTAGAAGTTTTGAACATTTATATCCATAACGGAACCACTTTTATAGGTACTGATAAATTTTTCTTGAAACTTTTCAAGGTCAATTCCAAAATCTAAGTTAGACTCATCTACTACAAATTTTCGCTCTTCATAATCGCTTAGTTCAATGGCAAAACTGTCATAGACAAACTCATCAATATCTTGATAGTTCTGTATGCCAAGAGGTTTTTTTAGTCGGTCATCACTATCAACAATAACAAAGCTGGAAGTAATAGGCGAAGTGATGGTAGCATGTTCTCCTGCAAAGACCATACCTGTCGCAAACTGTAGACCTAAGTTTTGAGCCTCACCATAGTTGTTTTTACTGAGGTTATAGTTACTGTTAACTCTAAACTTTTCGTTGTTAATGTCTGCTCTTAGGTTGTAGTTATCGCGTTGTTGACTCTTTTCTGCAATGAACTCACTGTTAAATCCATAGCGTTGAGATGAGTGATACTTTAGGTTAAGTTGTTCTTTCTCTTCACTAATGTAGTTGGCATAACGGGAGCTATATTCACCAAATCTATAGTCAAGCGTGAAAGAGAGTTTTCTCTGGGTGTCACTATCTATTTGTTGTTGCTCAAAGCTAAACTCTGTTGAGAGAGCAGCAAAGTTTTTTCGTAGAACAAGGGCTTGGTTTTGCTCTCTCTTCTCTCCCTCTTTATACGAGGAGAGTGAGAGTCCCATGTTAACACCTTGACCGAGCATATAGTAGAAGTTTCCTCTGTAGAGTTGGCTATCTTTCCCCACTAGGTTACTGGAGGTTTTAAAGTTACTGTCACTCTCTTCATAAAGTAGATTCATGTGTAGCTCTTTAATGTTACTTTTATACTCTAAACCTCTTTTGTAACCCCAAGTATCATTACTTTTATTGGCTACAACATAAGGGTTAAACAGTCCATAATTGGTACCAATAAGGAGTTCAATGTCTGTTGATAAAACATTGTTCCCACTTTGAAAACCACCCTCAATGGTTATGTCATCTAATAATCCATACTCAATATAGGCTGAAGTAAGTTGGTTGTTCTTGTCATAGTTTAAGCCTTCTGAGCCATCATCTGAGGCTATTCCAATACCTCCACCATAGGTGAGTAAGCCTTTTTTTAAAACTTCAGAGTAGGAGAAGTCATTGAACTCTATGTACTCTATTTTCCCTCCCTCTTCGATGACTTTGAGTTTGACGTGGTTGAGACCACTAGGAAGGTTGAGGTCGAAAAGGTTGTGGGTTCCAGCCAAGAGGTTGAGACTGTTTCTGTAACGGTTGTTGACATATATCTCTACTTTACTACGCTTTTGAATAAAAAACTCATGGGAGTTAACGCGGGTGGTGTTTTGGTTATAACTGCTACCAAGGTTAAAGTTTTTTTCAACAGCGACACCTAAAGCATTGAGGTAGGTAAGTCGGTTATGTGTGGGTAGGGCGATGTCGCCTAGTTGATAACGCAAGAGATTCTCTCCATCATCTTTCACTACTCGAAAAGCTCCTCTGTTTAACTTAGCTTTCTCTTGCATGTAGTAGAGTTCTCCTTCGAGAATAAAATCATCAACATTTAAAAAGATATCAGAAGAGAGATTAATAGAACTTTTTTGAAAGTTATCACCACTGTTTTTGTTATACTGCTGATTCATATAGAGGTTGATACCTCCTGAGTAGCGTTCTGGAAGTGTTGAACCATTTGTATCTCTTTTTCTCTTGGGTGAAAAGTTAATGGTAGAAGCCTTTTTTAATGCTGCAGGTAAGGTAATGTTGAGCAGAATATTTTTACTGTCATAAGAAGCCTTAATCCCTAAAATCTCTAACTCTTTTAGTTCTGTAAAGCCTTTTTTATCTACAGTGGGTTTAAATTTTTTTCGATAAGACTCTTTCATGAGTGAACGTAGATACTCTATGGTCTCCTGATTGACAAATAGATGCTCCTGTTTATCTATTTTTACAAAAACTTCATCTTGTAGTATATTGTTTACCTTTAAAGGCAGATAGATAGATTTGGCTTGGCTCTTTTTTTTTGAACTTTTGGCTGCAAGTTTTGATTGTAAGAGTTTCATCTTCTCCTCCATGCTCATTTTAGCTAAGAGAGGTTGGCTAAATAGTATCAAGAGAAGAAATGAAATGGCTTTCATTTAGTTGGCACTAACGGTTACTTGTATAACAGCTTTATAGTCACCAGCAATGAGGTTGCCTCTTAACTTCTCTGTTTCAAACTTCATGCTACCTACTTTACTACCATTGTTCTTACCTACTATGAGAGTGAAAGGCTCTGAATTAAGAATCTCTTGCTCTGCTTCTCCATCTTTTTGGTAGAAGTATTTCATTGGAATCTGATAATTAGAATCAATTTGACTAATAAGAGGAGAAGTGTTAAATGAGATTTGACAAGCACCTGTGGTATTATTTTTTACGTAAATATCTCTGATTTGACGGTTAATGGTATTAAAGTTAATGAGACCATAATTGATAGAGGCATCTTTAAAGAGTTGTTGACTGCTGTAGTTTGAGACATCTTCAAAGCCTACAATGGTTACTTGCTCTACTTCTCCTGTAGCTGTTATGGTTGAAGATGAGGTATAGTTTCTGCCTACTTTTGCCTGTATGTATTTTTTAAGTTGATAGCTTCCTGCTGTTTGTATGTCGGAGAGGTTATCAACTTTAATACGAATCTGAGCAATAAGTGTATGTCCATCAAGTTGGTTTCTTCTTCCTCTTTTACCGACATGAAATGCTTTTCCAAGTGTTATCTCATCTTCTCTATTATTTTGCACAACATAAAACTTAGTAGTTATTGTCTCTTTACCATTACTTAAGGGTTGGTTTTCATTGAGTTGTAGTTTGAGTCGATTTCTTTTATTGCTATAGATATAGATTGGAATATCTATAACAGTTAACTCTTGGTCTGAGACCTTCATGGTAGTGCTAAAATTTGTGTTAAGGTCATCGATAATAATCTCATTTCCTGAGCAGGTAAGACCTGATTGATAGCCAATATGAATACAACTTCCAAAGAGATTAAGGGAGAAGATAGTAAGAAATAAGATGGTTTTTTTCATGATTTTTTTGAGCTCTTTTTTGATGATAGTTGCTCAACTGCTTGTTGAGCAAGTTTGCTTAGATGCTACTGTTTTTTTTCTAAACGAATGTTCTCTATTTTTTGAGGAGAAAGCGTTTGAATATGTGCTAGGGTAAAGTGATTATTTGCTCCTGCTAAAACGCGTCTAAACTCAGCCCCTTTAAGGTCGTTTTCTGTTAATTTATACTCTTGACCTTGAGACTGTGCAAAGTAGTTGTAGTTAGCGATGTTAGGTAAGGCACTGCTTGTTCCTCTGTTACTAATACTAAGTTCTAAACCTTGAGCTGACTTCTGTATATTGTCTATATTGAGTACTGCTTGTGCGTCTTTTTTATGCACAAAGATAAGACCCTCATAAGAGAAACGCATTTTTATTTGTGCTTTTATTTTGCCATTGTTGTTGTCTGCTTTTTTATCGCTAACATCAATATCTAACTCTTGTGCAATAACTCGGTAGACCTCTTCTTTCTCTGGAAGCTTTGAACCCATGTAGCGTACACGTACCGATTTGGTCTCTTTTGGTGAGAGTACAAATTGAGTAGGGTAGGCTTGAACATCATTGGTCTCAACTCTTTGCTCTTGATTGTTCTGGGTATTGAGTACTTTTAGAACAGAAAAATCCACTGCAACAGGTTCATTTGTAGGGTTAGTAACACTAAAGACGATATTCTTTTTTTTCTTACTGTCTATGGTTTCTGTCATAGGAATAAGGTTGATAGCACATAATAGTTTAGATGCGACAAGTAGTAAAATAATTTTTTTCATAATAAGTATCCTTGTTTGTAAAATTTAATCCTATTAAACCAAAAATATATTATGGTTTAATAAGATTAGATTTTCCTATATTAGAGTTTTTCTAGTTATATTTTGGCTCTAACAGTTACATTTAAAACAACTGAGTAATCACCAGCAGGTTGAGCACTACTAATAGGTGTTTTTGAACGTGCTTCAAAACCATCTGTTATGGTTGTTAACTCGTTAACGGTTGTAGGTATGGTTACCCATGTTTCACCTTCCATATCTAAAACAGTTCCATCAATAATATATTTCATAGATATTGAGTTACCACCAGATGCTTGAAGTTGACCTCCATAGTTATCACTCTTTAATCGTATCTCTAAATCATCTGAAGAGTTTGATTTTGCATAGATACTCTTTGTTACCCTAAAATACTCGTTAAAAACTAATGCACGATTTATCTCAATTGCATTAAAAGTATTGGTATTCGTTTGATAAGAAAGAGACTCTACTTCAGCCTGATTAAAACCAACAACAGAAGCAACTTCAACTTTTCCGTTTAGTGTGATGGTGTTCCCATTTAATAGTGTTGAAAGTAGTGTCATCCCTAAAAATATATGTTTTTTCATGAGTTGACCTTTATATAAAATAAAATTCAAGCAGATAAATGTCTTTATCTACTTAAATAATTAGTTCGCTACAATAGCTACATTAATAACACCAGTATAAGTTCCCGCTGCTTGAGAGGTAGTTACATCAGTTGTTACACATTTTAGTTTTCCTACAACATTGCTTGTTGCATCAACTGCTGCACCATTTGTTAAATCAAACGCTGTTCCTGCAGTAATAGGTGTATATGTTCCTGATACTCCTTGGTCGTATGAACAAGTAGGAGTGATTTCCCCTGTACCACCATTTGACATTTTTCCTATAGATGTCAAGTTCATAGTTACAGCTGTACTCTCATTATTGGTAATTAAGTTTACATTCTCATCAATAAGAATCTGCTCAGCAGTTGTTAGTGAAAGAGTAACGGTATCAGCATTAAATGCTGTAAAAGTAGCATCACCAGCATTACCTAAAACAGCTGCATCAGCACCAAGGGTAACATTTGCTGTTGTTGGAATGGTTGCATTTAGTGTAATTGTATTAGCATTTATTGTAGTTGTAGAGAAAGCAGTAACAACTGCTAAAGATAATAGTTTTTTCAATTATGATTCCTTTAAAAAAAGAGATAATGTGCTATGATAATAATGCACTTTATATCAAGTATAGGTGTAGCAAACTTTTCGTCCAAAATTGGTTTGCAAAGCGTAACTTATCTCCCTCTCTTCTTTTAATGGAAGAGAGGGGTCTTCTATGTGATTGATGATTTCTTGTCACAAAAAAAATTATAATAAAAAAATAGTTTCTTTAAGATTAAAATTTATTTATTAAGTTAAAAAATTAAAAAAAAATTAATAAATAGGTTTTTTTTTATGATATTATATTTTTTATTATGCTTTTTGTAAATATATTTATTCCTTGTAGGGGAGCATAGATATTTTTATATCGCTATAGAGTTTTTTCATCCAAGGATGTTTTTTTGTTTTAATTCTTACATCTGTTAGTCTAAAATCAATAGGAGATAAGATAACTTTTATATTTTCTATACCGACTTTTTGGGCTAAAAAGTATAACTCTTCTATATTCTCATCCCCAATAGGGATACATCCTACGGTTCGGTTACTTCCATGTATCATGATGTCTCCACCTAAATTATTTCGTCCCTCTTTTTTTGCCATCTCTTTGTCAAAATTATTGGGATAGTTAACTCTCATGGAGAGGTGGAATTTACTGTTTGGGTTTAGGTAAGAGATACCGTAAATCCCCTCTGGAATCTGTCTGTCACCTTCTCTAAATTTAGGTCCGAGTTGACCTGAAAATGCAGTAAATGGATAGGTTTTTATATGTATTTGCTTACCATTTAGCTCCCCCCAAACTTCGAGTAACTGCTCATTTTTAAGTCCAATCAGGGTTAGTTTTTTAGGATAGATAATAAAATCACTATCAGCAAGAGCATGTTTTAGTCGTTGCTCTGATGGAATTTTTTTAGCTAAGGGTTGAGTTGTAGGTGTACAAGGTACGGCTATGCACTCTTTTGTTGTAGGTGCTGGACACTCTTTGGGTTTTTTATCTTTATTAGATGTAGGTTCAATATTTTTTTCAATATAACATTTTTTATAATAAGGATACCAAATATCTCGACCTAAAATATAAAAAGCAAGAAGAGCAAAAGAGAGGATGGTTAAAAAGAGTATAAAGTGTAGTAAAAAGTTTTTCATGCCGTTATTTTAACATAAAAAAATAGTAGATTTGATTTTATTGAAAATAAAAAATAAAATGGTATTTATGAAGATTGAATTCTCGTATGCATTCCCAACGAGGACGTTGGGAACGAGAGTGGGGGAGTGATTAACAAGAGTAGTTAACGATGTACTCAAATGCTGTTGGTCTACCCTCAACATTGTATACGTGTCTGTCGAACATATATTGAGAATACTCCATAACATACTCAGAACTCATAATTGGAGCAAGGAACTCATGGTCTCTCTCAAGCCCCTCTAGTGAGTCTCTAAATGTACTTGGAAGCTCTGGAATACCACGCTCTGCAAGTTCTCTTCTTGAGATTTCAAATAGGTCTTCATTTACAGGTCCTACCATTGGGTATCCACCCTGTTTAATTCCATCAAGACCTGCAATCATAAGAACTGCAAATGCAAGGTAAGGACAAGAGGTAGAGTCTGGGAATCGAGTCTCAATTCTAGTTGCTTTCTCTCCTGCACCATAAGGAATTCTACAAGCAGCTGAACGGTTTTGGCTAGAGTAAGTTAAGATTCTTGGAGCTTCAAAGCCTGGTAAAAGTCTTTTGTAAGAGTTTGTACTTGGGTTTGTAAATGCCGCAACAGCCTCTTTGTGTTTAAAGATACCACTTAGGTAGTCAAGTGCTGTTTTAGAAAGGTTTGCGTAAGCTCCCTCTTCGTAGAATAGGTTTGTACCATCTTTCCATAATGATTGGTGAACGTGCATACCGTTACCGTTATCATTGTAGATTGGTTTTGGCATAAATGTAGCTGTCTTACCGTTAAGGTGTGCAACCATTTTTACAACATATTTGTACTTTTGAACATTATCTGCTGCTGTGATAATATCAGAGAATACAATACCAATCTCATGCTGACCCTGTGCAACTTCATGGTGACCTAAAACAACCTCTAGTCCAACATCTTCAAGAACTTGCATCATCTCTGCTCTTAAATCTACCCCTGAATCGGTTGGCATAGTTGGGAAGTATCCACCTTTAATTCTTGGTCTATGACCCATGTTCCCCATCTCACCATAGTCAGCATTGTCAGCCCAGTGACCCTCATCGGTCTCTACTTTAAATGATTGGTGGTTGTCCTTATCAACAATTTTTACATCATCAAAGATAAAGAACTCATTCTCTGGACCAAAGTAAGCAGCATCTGCTACACCAGCTTCGTCAAGTGCTTTAAGTGCTTTTTTAGCAATACTTCTTGGACATTTAGCATAAAGCTCATTTTTGTAGATGTCATATACATCACAAATAACAACCACTGTACTGTCAGCAGTAAATGGGTCAAGGAAGGCTGAACCAACATCAGGTTTAAGAAGCATATCTGACTCATTAATCGGTTGCCAGTTTTCAATTGACGAACCATCAAATGGAAGACCACCCTCAAGTTGTTCCTCTGTTACTGCACTCATTCTGTAGGAAATATGATGCCATGCACCCTTGATATCTGTAAATCTAAAGTCTACAAACTCTACTTCGTTCTCTTCACAGAATTTAAAAAATCCTTTTACGTCATTCTCTTCTACAAATTTACCCATTGGTAATCTCCTAAAATTTTAAAGTTGCATTGATTGTATCGCAAATTGTTTTAAATAGGTAACATTTTTTGGTTAAAAAGTAACCAATTGTTGTTGACGTTGTTTAAAAGTAACAGCTTTATTGAAACCTATTTTTTTAGCTAACTCTCTAACTTCATCATATTTAAAGCCTACTTGACCAATAGCATGTGCATCAGAGGAGAAAGTAATAGGGATGTCAAGTTCATAGGCAACTTCAAGGAGAGAAGGGGCAGGATAGACCTCTTTGCATGGTTTTCTTAGTCCTGCAGAGTTGAGTTCTATAACCATATTTGATTTTTTAATGGCTTTTAGTGCAGGGGTAGCGATGGAGCGAATATCTTTTTTGGGTAAAAAATTAAATACTTTAATAAGGTCAAGGTGCCCTACAATGTCAAAGTAACCTGTTTGTGCCATCTCTTTTATGTTACGAAAATACTCGTGCCAAATATCATCAATATTACGTTTAGAGTACTCACTATTAAACTCGGGATTATCAAATCCCCATGTTCCTAAAAAATGGACAGAACCAATAAAGTAGTCAACTTTAGTATTAATAACACGTTGGTCAATATATCCTTTTAGGTAGTCAACTTCATAACCTAGAACTATTTCGATTCTATCTTTATATTTTTCTTGTAGAGACTTAACCTCTTTCTCGTAATCTTTCATCTCTTCAAATTTAAGACGATACTCTTTATCAAAATCCATAGGGGCATGTTCGGAAAAGCCATAAATATCTATGCCCAATTCTATAGCACGTTTTATGTAGCTCTCCATAGAGCCTTTTGCATGGTTACATCTAGTTGTATGATTGTGTAAATCTATTCTCATATTTGGTATTGTATCATAAAAATTGATGTTGTCACTCGATATTTTATTTATATATGATTACTTGCGATTTTAAATTCATCAAACTTTCTAAGATTATTATGTACAATAAATTTTTTTAGTTTATTTGGGTAGTTATCTAATTCACAATAGTTTACTAGGTAATCTACTAATTTAAGAGGGTTATCTGTAATGCTTCTCTGTTTTCTAAAGTTCTTATAGGCACCTCTACCAATAACTACAAAATAATCATCAATAGCATCACTTAAGCTGCTATATTTTTTGACATAGATAGCTTTTCCATTTCTTGTTTTATGTGCTTTTATTCGTGGTTCATTTTTATCGTATGACCACATACCGAAGATATTGTTACCTTCTTTAAAAAATCTGGATTCTCCCCATGCAGACTCAATAGCTGCTTGAGCTAAAATAATACTTACGGGGTGTGTTTTAAGTCTATTTGCTAATTTATGAATATCATTGGTTTTGTATTTTGCATATAAATCTTTTAAAAACTCTTTATCATCTTCTAAAAGTTCTTCTTTAGGGGTATTCATTAAAGAGATAACTCTTTCTCTTTTTAATTTTAAATTTGCTTTAGAGATTAAAATAGCAGGAAGAATCATATGGAAAAATTTTTGTTTTTTTTCTGAAACTTGTAGTTTGCTAAGGGAGATAGTGTTGGTGTAGTTGATAGGTTCGATTTCTTTAGTTTTGAAGATTTTGATGTCATTGTAGTTGTTTATCTTTTTATTTACAACAGTAACCTTTTCCTCTTTGGTTATTGTCGGAGTCGTTATTTGACTCTTTTGTGTTTTTTTCACCATGGGGATTTCGTGTGCTGGTGTATTATAAGTTATCACTTCAGCATGATAGTTTTTGATACCCTCAGACACTTTTGCAAGATATGCATCATCTAATGCAGATGCAGTTAAGGTTAAGGCTGTCAATATAGTCAAATGTTTTATCATAATTTGGTAATATCCTTATTTAAAAAAATTTGGAAATTATATCTTGCTTTTCTTACAAACAAGTTAAAAGATAATTTTTTTTTAAAAAAAATGAGCTTTTAAAGTCCACAGTTTCATTGTTTTGATAAATAAAAAAATATTTAAAAATTTTTTACTATAAATTTAATTATTTTTATCATGATTATAGTTTAATTGTTGAAAATATAAGATATTTAAAATTATTTATACTTAATGCATTTAAAATATTTACTTACATTATATATATAAATGAATTTTACACAATTATTTATAGATATAAAATGAGATATTTTTTGACTTGTTATTTCTTTATATGAAAAAAAGAGTTTTTTTATAAATAGTGTTTACAATTATGAAAAGTTTGATGGATAAAACGATGAAGAGAAGAGAAGCAATATATATATTTATATTTTTTTGCTATACTTCCAAGTATAAATTTAACTATTAGGAGAGTGTTATGGCACTATTTGATGATGTAAAAGAAGTTGTTGTGGAACAACTAAATGTAAACCCAGACGAGGTTAAGGAAGAGTCTAAGTTTGTAGAAGACCTTGGTGCTGATAGCCTTGATGTTGTTGAACTAGTAATGGCACTTGAAGAGAAATTCGATATTGAAATTCCTGATGAGGATGCTGAAAAAATTGCAACCGTTTCAGATGCAATAAAATTTATTGAGAATATTCAAGCATAATACGAGCAGACCAATGTGTCTGCCCTTTTTATATTTAAAATATATATGAAGCTATTTTAATTAGTTTGATATATATCTTAAAAATGCATAGGAGATAGAGTGAAAAGAGTAGTAGTTACTGGCTTAGGAATGATCAACAGCGTAGGGCAAGATAAAGAGAGTTCATTTGCAGCTATTTTAAATGGTGAATGTGGAATTAAAGAGATTGAGCTTTTTGATGCTGAAAAATTTTCTGTAAAAATTGCAGGAGAGATTGTTGGTTTTGATGCTAGTAAGGTCATGGATGCTAAAGAGGTCAAAAAAGCTGACCGATTTATTCACCTAGGAATCAAAGCTACACAAGAAGCAATGGCTGATGCGAATTTTACTGATGAGATAGATATGGAACGTTTTGGTATCTCTTCTGCTTCAGGGATTGGTGGACTTCCAAATATTGAGAAGAACTCTATAGTTTGTGAAAATCGTGGTCCAAGACGTATCTCTCCTTTTTTTATTCCTTCATCTCTTGTTAACATGTTGGGTGGTTTTATCTCTATTGAACATGGTATTAAAGGTCCAAACCTTGCCTCTGTAACTGCTTGTGCAGCTGGAACACATGCCATAGCAGAAGCTGCAAAGACCATTATGCTTGATGGTGCAGATAGAATGTTGGTGGTTGGTGCAGAGTCTGCTATTTGTGGAGCAGGGATTGGTGGTTTTGCTGCGATGAAAGCACTTAGTACTAACAATGAAAATCCAAAAGAGGCATCGAGACCATTTGATGCCGATAGAAATGGATTTGTAATGGGAGAGGGTGCAGCTGCACTTGTCTTAGAAGATTATGAGTTAGCAAAAGCACGTGGAGCTAAAATCTATGCAGAGGTAGTAGGATTTGGTGAGAGTGGTGATGCAAACCATATTACTACTCCTGTAGTGGATGGACCACTTCGTGCTATGAGAGCAGCTATGCGAATGGCAGGTGATGTAAAAGTTGATTATGTTAATGCACATGGTACTTCAACTCCAGCCAATGATAAAAATGAAACAGCAGCTGTAAAAGAGTTGTTTGGTGGTAAAGAGAACTGTCCTCCAATGAGTTCGATTAAAGGACAAATCGGTCACTGTTTAGGTGCCGCAGGTGCTATTGAAGCAGTCGTTTGTCTGATGGCAATGCGTGATGGAAAATTACCACCAACAATTAACTATACAACTCCAGATGAGAATTGTGATTTGGATTATGTAACTACTGGTGTACGTGATGCTGAACTTAATGTTGTTATGAGTAATTCGTTTGGTTTTGGTGGAACAAATGGTGTTGTAATCTTCAAAAAAGTATAAGGACGTTATATGGCAACGTATCTAGAATTTGAAAAGAAAATTGAGCAGATTCAACAAGACATTGACTCATCTCGTGCAAAAAATGATGATTTTGCAATTGAGACATTTGAAAAAGATTTAGAAAAAGAAGTTGAAAAGACGATGAAGTCACTAAGTGACTATCAGAAGTTACAACTTGCACGTCACCCTGATAGACCTTATGCTTTAGATTATATTCGTTTGATTATGGATGATGCTTATGAGATTCATGGAGACAGAGCATTTCGTGATGACCCGGCTATTTTATGCTATTTAGGTTATATAGATGGTCAAAAGACCATGGTTATTGGTGAGCAAAAAGGGCGTGGAACCAAACATAAGTTAAAAAGAAACTTTGGTATGCCAAATCCTGAGGGTTATAGAAAAGCACTTCGTGCTGTAAAACTTGCTGAAAAGTTTAATATCCCCGTTCTTATGCTTATAGACACTCCAGGTGCATACCCTGGTCTTGGTGCTGAAGAGCGTGGACAGAGTGAAGCGATTGCAAGGAACCTTTTTGAGTTTACAAATATTAAAGTTCCTATGATATCTATTGTTATAGGTGAAGGTGGTTCAGGTGGAGCGTTAGCAATAGGTGTTGCTGACAAACTGGCAATGATGCGTTACTCTGTATTTGCTGTTATTTCACCTGAAGGTTGTGCTGCTATTTTATGGAACGACCCTGCAAAAGTTGAACAAGCAGCAAAAGCCTTAAAAATTACACCAAGTGATTTACTTGAGCATGGATTGGTAGATGATGTTTTAGATGAACCATTAATTGGAGCGCACAGAGATAAAAAACGAGCAGCAGAGGTAGTAAAAAAGTATTTCCTTGAAAATGTTGCTGCTCTTAAAGAGTTAACGATTGATGAGATGCTTAATCAGCGTTATGAACGCTTAACTTCTGTGGGTGCATTTACTGAATAAAGTTTTAGATTCTGCTAAAGTAGGTGGTCGGTAAACCGACCCTACAACCACCATACCCTTAATTTCTTACCTTTTATCTTCCCATTTTTTAAACCATTAAATGCTTTTTTAATAACTGACTTATCAATAGCTACATAAGAGTGAGTAGCATAAATATTGATTTTTCCTATATGTTTGTTCTCTATGCCTATATCTTTACAGAGCGTTCCCAAGATGTCTCCTGCACGGACTTTTTTCTTTTTTCCCCCATCTATACAGAGTGTAGCAACAGAGCCTTGCATATAGAAGTTTTTATTGGGTTTGAGTCTGTCTATATTTTTACTCTCCAAATTTGGCTTAATTTCAAAGAGTTTACTTAATCCATACTCATCACATAGGCTGACAGCTAAACCACTCTTATCGGCTCTTCCTGTTCGTCCTATACGGTGTGTATAATCTTCTGTTTTCATAGGAGTGTCATAATTTATTACAATATCAATCGCTTCTATGTCTAAACCTCTTGCTGCCAAATCAGTAGCAACCAAAACAGGGAGTGAACCGTTAGCAAATTGAAGTAACATCTCTTGGCGTTCATACTGTTCAAGGTCACCATTGAGTGTTGCTACATCAAAGCCTTTTTCATGTAACATCTCACTCACTTCTGTTGTTTTTACTTTAGTATTACAAAACACCAAAGCCAAAGAGGGCTGATAGTGTTGAAGCGTTGCAAGTAGGGCTTTGTCTTTGTCTGTAACTTTATAAACATGCTCCTCTATGGCTACAGCTTTCTCTTTACTCTCTACTTTTATCTCTACAGGGTTTTTTAAAATGACTTTAGTTAGTTTGTCAATATTTTCAGGGTAGGTGGCTGAAAAGAGCAGACTTTGTCTCTGCTTAGGTAAGTTAGAGACTATCTTTAAAATATCATCAGCAAAACCCATGTCGAGCATTCGGTCTGCTTCATCAAGTATGAGAGTTTTTATTTGACCTAGATGTATGGTCTCTCGTGAAAAGTGGTCAAGCAGTCGCCCAGGGGTTCCCACCAAAATATCAGCTCCTTTTTCTAAAGAGTCAACCTGTTTAGTAAGTGAAGTTCCTCCATAAAGTGTTATTACTTTTACATCAGATTTATAACGAGCCAGTTTTTGAATCTCCCCTGAAATCTGTTCACAAAGTTCACGTGTAGGAGCGATAATAAGTGCTTGAGGAAAGTGTTCAGCCTCATCTAGTTTTAAAACAAGAGGCAGAGAGAAAGCAAGTGTTTTACCCGAGCCAGTTTTAGCTTTGGCAATGACATCATTACCTTTTAATATAGCTGGAATAGCCTCTTCTTGAATGGGTGTTGGGTTTTTGTAACCTAATGATGTTAGGTTATCTAAGACATTAGAGGGTAGGGGTAAGTCTTTAAATGAAATCACGGAAACTCTTTTTTAAAGAATTATATCTAAACCTTCGTTTGTGATACAGTTTATATTTATATCTTAGATATTTTTTATTAAGATACATATTCTATTGTATATGATTATAGACATTAACAAAGTTGATTTACACGGTAATTCAAAATTAAATACCCTTTAAAGAAAACAAGTTATTAATCCCCCAAGCAAATAATTTACGAGACTGAGTTAAGTTAGTAATTTTATTGAAATTGAGTAGGTTAATAGCCATACTTCTAAGTAAAGAAGTCACAATAGGAATTTGTTCAGTTCTCATACGGTTAAAGTCTTCTAAAAAAGCTACATCTTTAACATAGTGAAGGCTATTTTCCCGAATTTAAATCCAAAGTGCAATTTTAAAATCTAAAAAATCATACCTCATTTTTCCTATGCTACAACTTTTTCATGAAAAACTTCATAGGGAGTTTTCCATCCAAGAGATTTTCTTGGTCTGTGATTCAGTAAGTTTTCAATTTTTCTAATTTGTTTTTTATTGATAGTTTCAAAGTTTGAACCTTTTGGTATATATTGACGAATTAGACCGTTAATATTTTCATTTAAACCTCTTTGCCATGAGCTGTAAGGGTCACAAAAATAGAAGTCACATTTTAAAGATTTTGAGATATTTTTATGTGCTGCAAACTCTAAGCCATTATCAGTAGTGATGGTATGTACTTTTTTCTTAAATGGGCTAAGAAGTCTCTTTATCTCATTAGCTACAATATCTGATTTTTTACTACAGGGAACAGAGAGTTTTAAGTACATTGATTTTCTATCAACTATGGTTACAATTGCTCCTTGTCTACCAGCTCCAATAATGGTATCTATTTCAAAGTCTCCTAGTCGTGTTTTCTCATCAACAATAGTTGGTCTTTTGTGGATTGAAATTCTCTCTTTAATACGGCTTTTACTCCTAGTTCCATACTTTATACGTTTTTTACCCTTATGTCTTAGTTGCTTGTAAATATCATCCTCATTTAATCTATTTTGGTAAATATATTTGTAGATGCTAACATAGGAAATCTCTTCTTGATGCTTTCGACTTAATATAGCAGATATCTGTTCTGGAGAGAACTGCTTATGTAGATATTTTTTAATGAGTTTCTTATTCTCTTCTGTAAGTTTTAGGTTTGATTTTTCAGACTTCTCTTTTTGTAATTTTACAGCTCTTTTATGAGATGCTATCACCCAATAATCTTTACCTATTTTACCTCTTCCTCTTTTTAGCTCTCTGCATACTGTAGATGGATGTACACCAATCATTTTGGCTATTTCTTTTTGTGTTTTGATACTTTTATAAGCATTAATTAGATATCTTTCTTGCAGGGTTAGATGTTTGTACGACATTTTACTTCCTTTATCTTTGGTTGGATTTGGAAGTTTAATTTTAACATCTAACCTCTTCAAATCCCAAGTTACTATTTTTTAGCTTTTCGTATTTCTTATCAAATACTAAAAGTTTAGAAATTGCACTTTGGGTTTAAATTCGGG
>JALXFN010000075.1 GCA_027068975.1 Campylobacteraceae bacterium
GTTATACAGAGACAGTAAGAGCATTTAACTTAGCAGATAGATTTATGCAACCTGTATTTGTACTACTAGATGAGACTATTGGACATATGCACGCTAAAGCTATCATTCCAACAGTTGAAGAGGTAAAAAAAGGAATTGTTCCTAGAAAAACCTTTGATGGACCTGCTGAAGAGTATAGACCTTATGATGTACCTCAAGACCAACCAGCAGTTCTTAACCCAATGTTCCAAGGGTATAGATACCACTTTACAGGTCTTCACCATGATGCAATGGGATTCCCAACAGAAGAGATTGAGACTTGTAGAAAACTTATTGATAGACTCTTTAGAAAAGTTGAAGAGCATCAAGATGAGATTGAATCAAACGAAGAGTATATGTTAGATGATGCAGAGATTCTACTTATTGGATATGGTTCTGCTTCTCTTGCAATTAAAGAGGCTGTAGATGTGCTTAGAGCAGAGGGAATTAAAGTTGGTATGTTTAGACCAATTACACTTTGGCCATCTCCTCAAAAGAGACTCTATGAGCTTGGACAAAAATTTGACAAAGTTCTCTCTGTAGAGCTTAATCAAGGGCAGTACTTAGAAGAGATTCAAAGAAGTATGGGAAGATTGGACATTGCAAAACTAACTAAGACAAATGGTCGTCCATTCTCTCCAAGTGATATTATTGAAAAAGTGAAGGAGCTATAAGATGGCATTTAACTATGACAACTACTTAAGAGTAAATAAGATGCCAACACTATGGTGTTGGGGATGTGGTGATGGTGTTATACTCAAAGCCTTTATCCGTGCAGTTGAAAAGCTTGGATGGGAAAAAGATGATGTCTGTGTTGTTTCAGGTATTGGGTGTTCAGGAAGATTCTCTTCATATGTAGACTTTAACACTGTACATACAACACATGGTAGAACGGTTGCTTTTGCTACAGGGATTAAACTTGCTAATCCAGATAAACATGTTATCTGTGTTGCAGGTGATGGTGATGGTCTAGCAATTGGTGGTAACCATACTATTCATGGTTGTAGAAGAAATATAGATATGACTTTAATTATTATTCAAAACTTTATCTATGGTTTAACTAACTCTCAAACATCTCCAACTACTCCTCAGGGTATGTGGACTGTATCACAAAAAGCTGGAAATATTGACCCAACTTTTGATGGTTGTAAGTTAGCAGAGGCTGCTGGAGCTTCATTTGTTGCAAGAGAGAATGTAACATCACCTAAGAAACTTGAAAAAGTTCTATATGAAGCTATGAAACATAAAGGTTTCTCATATGTAGAGGCTATGTCTAACTGTCATATTAACCTTGGTAGAAAAAATAAGATGCAATCTGCTATGGCAAATCTTGATTGGATTGATAGTATTACTATGTCTAAAAAGAAGTATGATAAACTTAGTCCAGAAGAGCAACTCAATCTTCTCCCTACAGGTATTTTAAAGCAAGATACAGAAGCAGGAGAGTATTGTGATATGTATGAAGAGATTAAAAAAGTACATCAAGGTAAACGAGATAAGATTACTCAAGATGACTTTAAGAAAAAAATATAAGGAGAAGAGCTATGAGTAGAATTGTAATGCGATTTACTGGTGTTGGTGGACAAGGTGTTCTTCTTGCTGGTGAGATTTTTGCTGCTGCAAAGATTAAAGAGGGTGGTTTTGGAGTAAAAACTGCTACCTATACATCACAAGTTCGTGGTGGAGCAACAGTTGTTGATATTCAATTAGATGATAAAGAGATTTTTTATCCTTATGCTATTGATGGTCAAATTGACTTCATGCTCTCTGTTGCAGATGTAAGTTACCAGCAGTTTAAAAATGGTGTAAAAGATGGTGGAACAATTGTAATTGAGCCAAATCTTGTACACCCAACAGATGAAGATAGAAAAAGATGGAATATCGTTGAGATTGCCATTATTACTATTGCTAAAGAAGAGGTAGGAAACGTAATTACTCAATCAGTAGTTGCACTTGCTATTGCAAATACCTACACAAAAGCATTAGATAAGCAGCTTCTTGTTGATACCATGCTTTCAAAAGTACCTAAAAAAGTTCATGAGCTTAACTTAAAAGCTTATGACCTTGGTGAGAAATATGCAACTGAGGCTATGGCTGAAGCATAATTTAAACTCGTTCCCAACGTCCTCGTTGGGAATGCATATTGGAATTTAATTTGTAAAAAACTTATCTATACGTTCCCACCGAGACGGTGGGAACGAGCAAAAATCCCCAAGGAATTACCATGAGTAAAGAGATAGAAGATGAAGAAGATTATGGACTAGATGACTTTTTTGGTCGTACACCACAATCTAGCTATTTTGAAATTGCACGTACTGCTAATCAAAATATTGTAGAGCAAGAGCTAGAGAAGGTCTTTAGACGACTTGCAGTTGCAGAGAAGATGCTTGAGGAGCGAGGGCTTGATGATGAGTTGGAAAAAGAGATTTCACGTACAGTTATTGATAAAGATATTGATGAACGAACAGCTACAGTCTTTATTGATCTTGTAGGGGCTATTGTTACTCAATGTGAGTAATTATATGTACTAATTATGGGCAGACACATCGGTCTGCCCCTACAACAATTAAATTTGCATGACCCGTAGGGGTAGACCAATGTGTCTACCCGTATTTATAATGCCAACAATTTAAATTCTATTTCCCCCAACCATGCATTTTTTTAGAAACAATCACATCATAATGCTCAAACAGGTCATCTATGGTACTTGTAGCCACATAATTACACTCTTCTAAAAGCTCTATCCACTTATATCGTTCGTTATGATTTCCTTTAGGTATAAAAATTAAAACATTTCCAGAATTAAGTATGATTCTATGTAGGCGTTTTAAAAATTCTTCTTGAAACTCCTCTTCAATAATGGTGGTTACAAAAATAAAGTCATACTGTTTCCCTTGCATCATATAGGATTTACGTTCTAAAGAGAAATCACGAACAATGGTGGTATCAAAATCTTTAAACTTCTCTACATTCTCTTCATAAAAATGCTTGTTGGTACAGTTTATCTGATATTCATACTCTTTTGGGTAACAATACTCATGCAACATATCAACCAAAATTTCACCATCACTACAGAAGTGAGCCAATCTTAATGAAGGATTGCTTCCTATAATTGTCAGTAAAGTTTCTAATTTATCTCTTTCTAAATTTTTCATAAAGAGTTTACTTCCCTGCCCCACTCAAATTCAAATCCCAAACAGCTTTACGTACTTTACTCATAAAAGCATCCCCTGGGTCTGATTTTTTAGTTCGGTAGCCCTTATCTTTCTCTAGCCAAAACTCGGTATTTTCCATCTTTCTGTACTCATGGTGACCTATCATATGGCTAATGGTAGGATACTTCTCTTTTAGGTAACGTACCAACGCGATGTTAGCCTTAAGCTGTGCAGGAGTTAGGTCATCTTTTTTATTTCCTTTACCACCTACATTTTCAACCCCTATGGTTGAGTAGTTCAGACCAATCACATGACGTGCCATCCAATTTTCTGGCATAAGTCGATAGATTGTTCCATCTCTTTTAATCAAAAAATGTGCCGAAACATTTAAAGCTGATGCTTTTACAATATCTTTTCTATCAGAAAAGAGTTTTTGAGGTTTTAAACGTTTAAAGCTTTTATCAAAACTCATATCTGCTGTCCAGTGAAGAACTATAATTTTTGGCTCTATCTCTATATTGTCTACCTCAAAACCATAATGTTTTTTAATGTACTTTTTGGTCATATCTATACGCTCTTGCCCAAAATCTATGGGTTTGTCTATAATTTCTATGCTTGGAGCTTCTACAATAGAGACTTTTGCACTAGGTGCATCTATTACTGTTGTCTCTATAACTTTTGCTTCTTTACCTTGCGTTTGTTGGATAACCTGTGTTTTTGTCTCTATATTTTTTACATCATTGGCACACCCCATAATAAGTAGAGCTGAAAGTGATAATAATATTCTGTTCATTTTCATTGTTTTAATTCCTTAATAATAAAATTGGCAATCTTAGCTGCCACCTGTTTTAACCGAGGTTGTAACCAATCGGTCTGTTTTTTACATGTCAATTCTCCAAGCTCTAGTACCAAAAAACCCTTAGTCGTCTGAACTTGTGAAAAACCATAATAGTGTGATAAATTTCTTGTAAAGTTGTCTTTATGCCATTTAAATGGGAAAAAACTACCATATTGACTTCTCCAGTGCTTTGCCATAGCTTTTGCATCAGGAGCGGCATTACGACCTATAGAAGCACCTGTAGCACAATGTTGCTCAGAGCCATCAAAGTGAATAGCAATAGCAATCTCAGCATTACAAATAGGAATTTTAGCTCCTACTCGTTCTACATCTATCCCCTTTGCTTCCAAAAGACGTTCTACCTCTTTACCTACGATACTGTTCCATTTAGATTCTACTAAACCATTATAAATAGAACCTGTATTTCCTATAACTCTTCCTACATGCCCCTCTTGAATAAGTACCGTTGTAGTAATGACTCTATTGTTAAAAATAGCCATTACTAGAAGAAAAAAAAGTATACCAATTAATAACCCCAATACTGCTCTTACACTCATCTTCTTTCCTATGGGTAAATTAAATAATTTTGACGTATAGATTTAAAGTTATATAAACCCTTTTGCCAACTCTTTTTTATAGTTTTTGCTGACTTACCTGCAATTATTTGCTTACGTAAACTGCTACTTCCAGCCAATTTATCTATAAATTTATTTTTCAAAAAGAACTTCTTCTTGTAAGGATAGTTTTTATAAGCATCTAAAATATATGCTAAATTAATACCATCAGTAGCACTTATAAACTCTTCACTTAAATCAACCCCATAACAGGTTTTATTTTCATGTTTAGGATGCTTTGCACCTTCACGTGAAACAGGTATAAATGAAAAATTCTTTTTCTTATAGTAAGGACTTCCATAGAGTTGAAACTGCTGTGTGGTTCCACGCCCTGCTGAAAAAGTTGTTCCTTCAAAAAATGCTAAGGAAGGGTATAAATAGATAGATAAATCATTTGGCAAATTAGGGGATGGCTTCACTTCTAAAGAATAATAGGAGTTATGAGAATAATTACCTAAACGTATTACTTTTAAGTCTACTCTCTTTCCACCTTTCAACCACCCTTCACCATTTATCATTAAAGCATACTCACCAATAGTCATTCCATACAAAATAGGTACAGGATGCATTCCTACAAACGATTTATACTTTAAATTTAAAACCTCACCATCTATTCGTCCACCATTAGGATTGGGTCTATCTAAAACAATAACAGGAATGTGTGATTCACTAGCTGACTCCATAATATAATGAAGTGTAGAGAGATACGTATAGAAACGAACACCTACATCTTGAATGTCAAACACTATAATATCTATACCTTTTAGGTCTTTTTTTGTAGGTTTTTTATGTTTTCCATAAAGAGAAATTATAGGCAACCCTGTTATAGAATCAACCCCATTTTTGACATGTTGACCAGCATCAGCTTTACCTCTAAATCCATGCTCAGGTGCAAAGATTTTTTTAACTTTTACCTTTTCTCTTAAAAGTTTATCAACCAAATGTTCACCAAAAACTAAAGAAGATTGATTGACCACCAAAGCAACATTTTTACCCTTTAAATCAGGCATATACGCTTGGCTATTTTCAGCGCCCATAATAATTTGAGCAAAAAGAGAGAGAGGCAATAGAAAAAGAAGAATGACTGTTTTTTTTAACATATTTTAAACTTTAAAAGAAATTTTATTGTATTCACAAATACATTCATACCAAAAGTGATAAGAATTGGAAAGCGGTAGAAAAATATAGTAATTTTCTACACATTTAGACTCTACAAACAGTTTAATAACTATTTGTAGAGTAATTGTATAAGTGTACTCATAAACTATTTTTTTACAAGTAAAAGCATACTATTTTTTTATTTCTTTCGTTATTTCGTAACAATTTCACTCAAAAATTCATTAATAGGGTTATTATGTATACTTAGTAAGAGTTAAGCCTTTTTTCTATCTTTTTTGTTGCGCTCTTTTGAGCATTCTATTTAATCTTTTTTCCAATACTTCATCTCCAATATTTATCAAACTTATCTTTCTTACTGTTGTTTCAAGAGAAGAAATTTCATCTCTAATTGCTCTAATTAAAGCATGTGTAATCTTAACCTCTTTATTTAAATCTATTGAAAACAACATATCATCGCTAAGATAAAAGTTTAATTTATCTTTATCTTTGATAATGTTTAAATTCTCTTTTCTGCTCTTATTGTTTTTCCTAGCTATATATAAAATCAAAATTCCTATAACAGTAATAACAAATAATACAATCAAAACCTTCATAATAATACTCCTTATTTTTAAAAGAATATTATAGCATGTTTAAATATATTTAAAATTATTATACTTTTAAACTGTTTGACTACTATCAGAATGACGCTTTTTCAACTTCCCTTCCATACTCAAATAAGAGTTCAATGCACCAATATATGCTCTAGCACTTGCTAACATGGTATCTATGTTTAAACCATGTCCTATAATCGCAGGTTCATCTTCATTAAACGCTACTTTCACCGTTACTGATGCTAAAGCATCTTTCCCCTCTGAAACCGAATTTACTTTGTAGTCCAACAACGTACCATCAAAACCAGAGATTCTATCTATGGTTTTAAATATGGCATCCATTGTACCCTGACCTATTCCAGCCTCTATAATTTCACTGTCATCTTTTTTAATCTTTACAGCTGCACTTGGTACACCATTAGAGCAGTCCATTAACTGCAATGAAATCAACTCATAAATTTTAGGAGCTTTGGTCATTTCATTGGTTACTAAAGCTCTTAAGTCATCATCATAAATATCTTTCTTTTTATCTGCCATAATTTTAAAACGCTCAAATGAAGAGTTTAATGCATCCTCTTCCAAAGTAAAGCCTAATTTTGCCAACTTATCTTTAAACGCTGCACGTCCAGAGTGTTTCCCTAAAACTAAAGTATCATCCATATCTAAGCCAATATCGGCAGGAGTAATAATCTCATAGGTCTCACGGTTTTTCAACATACCATCTTGGTGAATACCACTCTCATGAGCAAAAGCATTTTTACCTACTATGGCTTTGTTTGGTTGTGGCTCTATACCTGTAATATTTGCTATTAACCGACTAGCAGGATAAATCTCTTTAGTATTAATATTGGTTTCAAAATTAGAAAAAACATCAGAACGAGTCTTCAATGCCATTACTATCTCTTCTAAAGCTGCATTTCCTGCACGTTCTCCCAATCCATTAATGGTACACTCAACCTGTCTAGCACCATTCATTATAGATTCCAATGAGTTGGCAACACCCAAGCCTAAGTCGTTGTGGTTATGTACGGAGATAATAGCTCTTCCTTTAGTATAATCTGACATTATTTTTACCATCTCCCCTATCTCATGAGGAAGTCTAAAACCCACAGTATCAGGTAAGTTAATGGTAGTAGCTCCTGCTTCTATAACTGCATCAGATATCTCTTTCATAAAGCCTATATCCGAACGCCCAGCATCTTCACAGCTAAACTCTACATCGTCTACAAACTCACGTGCATAGCTTACGGCTCTTACTGCTCTTTTTATCACTTCATCAGGAGTCATCTTTAACTTATGCTCCATATGTATAGAAGAGGTCGCAATAAAGGTATGAATACGCTTCATTCTAGCTTGGGCTATGGCTTCACCAGCTGCCTTGACATCGGAGTCTATAGCTCTAGCCAAAGAACAAACGGTTGAGTTTGTGATGCGTTGTGCTATTTTAGATATCGCATCAAAATCCCCAGGACTTGCAGCTGCAAACCCTGCTTCTATGATATCCACCCCCAATTTCTCTAACTGAATGGCTATCTGTATTTTCTCTTCAGTGTTCATCGAAGCCCCAGGGCTCTGCTCACCATCTCTTAATGTTGTGTCAAATATTTTAATGATTTCTTTGCTCATTATCTTTACCTTATAAATAAAAACGTAACATAAAAATTTATATAAAATTTTAAGTACGTGAAAAAATTGTCTAATTCTATCCTATATCGGATTAATTAGAAACGAATGAAATGTAATTGTGGGATTATTTTGAGAGAAGCAGAAGAAGAGTAGTTTCTTGGTTAAAATTTGTTATTACATTGCGAAAATTTTTCATGGGTCTCTCCTGTTATTATTTTAAATTTATTAAAAGAGATAGTATAACAGAAGATTATTAAAAGAAGACTATGCCTCTTCCTCTTTAAGATGAGCCATACGTGACTCCATTTCATTCTCTTTTTCAAAATCTAAAATAATCTCTTGAACTTTATCTCCTTCGATTACCTCAACATCTAAAAGAATAGCTGTCATATTTTCAATGGCACCATCATACTCTTTAAGTGTCTTTTTAACATACTCGTAACGTTCACTCAAAGTAGCTTTTATACTTGCATCAATATCTTGTGACATCTGCTCAGAGAAATCATTGTTAATCTGTCCTCCACCAAGGAAAGAGCTTTGGCTTCGTGACAGAACCATAAGACCTGCGACATCACTCATACCATATACCATAATCATATCTTTTAAAATGGCAGTTGCACGGTCAAGGTCGTTACCTGCACCTGTAGAGATTTCACCTAAAAATACCTCTTCTGCTGCACGTCCACCAAGAAGTACATCTATCTCAGCCATAAGCTCATACTTACGCTTTAAGAATCTATCTTCATCATCTGGCAAATGTAGTGTATAACCTAATGCACCTAAACCTCTAGGAATAATCGATACTTTTGTAACTCTTGTTGCACCTTTAGTGAGTTCTGCCATAAGTGCATGACCACTCTCATGGTAAGCTACAATTCTCTTCTCAACATCTGATACTTTTCTATTTTTCTTTTCAAGTCCAACAAATGCTCTCTCAATAGCTTCTAAAAGTTCTGATTGCTCAATCTTCTTTTTGTTTCTACGACCTGCTAAAAGTGCTGCCTCATTAATAATATTTGCCAAGTCAGCACCTGCCATACCTGCTGTCTGTTTTGCAACTACTTCTAAATCAACAGAGTCATCAAACTTAACATCAGTCGAATGTACTTTTAAAATGGCCAAACGCCCTGCAAAGTCTGGTTTGTCTACAAGAACTTGTCTATCAAAACGCCCTGCTCTTAGCAATGCAGCATCGAGAGTTTCAGGTCTGTTAGTTGCAGCCAATACAATAACGGGAGTATCCGTACCAAAACCATCCATCTCTGCAAGAAGCTGGTTTAATGTCTGTTCACGCTCATCATTTCCACCCATCTGACCACCAGATGCTCTTGACTTACCAATAGCATCAATCTCATCAATAAAAATAATAGATGGAGCAACCTTTTTAGCCTGTTCAAAAAGGTCACGAACACGACTTGCTCCAACCCCTACAAACATTTCGATAAAACTTGAACCACTTACTGAGAAGAAAGGAACTCCTGCTTCACCAGCAACAGCCTTAGCTAAAAGTGTTTTACCTGTACCAGGAGGTCCCACAAGCAGAAGACCTTTTGGAATTTTTGCTCCAAGTTCAATATAACGCTCTGGAAACTTTAAAAAATCAACAATTTCAACAACCTCATCTTTAGCCTCTTGTACCCCTTGAACATCATCAAACTTAACATCTGGCTTTTCAGAATTTATCATTCTATCTGACTTACCAGCTCCTAAAATTCCACCCATTCCTTTTGACATCTTTTTAGCCAAAAACAACCAAATACCAAAGAAAATAAAAATAGGCAACAACATACTAATCAATTCATTAACAAGAGGTTCTCCCATTCTACCTTCATAAGTAATATTATTCTCTTCCAAAAGAGGTATAAGCTTATCATCAAATGCGGGAACATTTTGAGCCACAAATCGAACAGTACCACCTTTTGCAATAGCTTCAATGGTTGAAGAAGTTATCTTAACCGATTCAACTTTATTAGCTTTAATATACTGTTTAATCTCAGAATACTTTACCGTTTCTGTCTTAACGATACGTTGATTACCCATGATGTTGTTAAAACTACCATCACCTGAAAATGACTTAAAGATAATAATAATAACCAATGCAAACAATCCAAATGCCAACATTGGATTATCATTAAAGAAGTTATTGTTATTATCATTATTATTTTGATTATTATTTTGACTGTTCATCTATTTCTATTTTTCCTACATCTTTATATTTTTATAGACCAGTGTTACCCACTCATCTTTTTGTTTTCGTTCTAACAGTTCTAAGTCACTATAGAGCTCTAAAACTGCTTCTTCTTTTTTATCTAAAATGCCAGAGAGTATCAATATACCATCTCTTTTGGTAGCTCTTTTTAAATCATGAACTATAAACTTTAGAACATCTGCAATGATATTGGCAATAACCACATCATACTCCCCTTGAGCTTGGTTCGCTGAGCCCTCCCAAAGCTCTTCATACTCTTCATTGTTCAATGCAAAATTTTGTTCACATGAGTCTACCGATATGGGGTCAGTATCACAAAGCTCTACCTTAGCTCCTAGTTTTCTACAAGCCAAACCTAAAATTCCTGAACCACAACCTACATCTAAAACTCGTTCATTGCCCTTAACATAAGTTCCTATAGCATCTAAACAAGAAAATGTTGTTGCATGATGACCAGAACCAAATGCCAATGCAGGGTCAATTTTGATGTTGATTTTACCCTCTTTTGCTTCATACCAACTTGGATAGATATAAAACCTTCCAGCTTCTATAGGTTCGACAGAGTTTTGATACTTAGCTATCCAGTCTACATTCTCTTTAACCTCAATTTTATATTCAATATCAATGGTTCCACCCAATGTACCTACCAAAGATTCAACAGCATCTTTTATAAAAGCTACGTCATTTTCACTTCTTACTATAATTTTATCTGTCCCTATCTCTAAACCATCACCTGAAATATTAGCTACAAAATCTGCTATAAAATCAACAAAATCTTCCTCTTTAATTGTCATGATTAATTCATAATATTTCTCTTGCATCACTTTGCCTTATTCGCTATTTTAAATGCCTCTTCAAGGTCAAGTGTCCCTTCATAAAAAGCCTTACCAACAATCGTTCCATCTACTCCTGCTTCAAGCAGAGCATAAATATCACTCATATCTCTAAGCCCACCACTAGCAATAGTCTCCAAACCTGATGCTTCTTGAATCGCTTTTGTAAACTCTACATTGACCCCTGTCATCATCCCATCACGACCAACATCTGTACAGATAATCGCCTCAACTCCACAAGCTGCAAACTCTTTAGCCAAGTCAGTAGCCTTCATGTCAGAAGTTTCTGCCCAACCCTCAACAGCTACCATACCATCAATGGCATCAATACCTACAACGATAGGATACTTAGCAGCCATGTCTTTAACAAATTGAGCATCTTTAACAGCGATAGAGCCTAAAATTAAACGGTCAATCCCAAGCTCCAAATACATCTTAATGGTCTCTTCATCACGAATTCCTCCACCTAGCTCTAGTTTAAGGTTACAGTTTTCACGTATCTTCTTAATCTGCTCCAAGTTCTCAGGCTTCCCTGCAAACGCACCATTAAGGTCAACCAAGTGAACCCACTCGCTCCCTAACTCTTCAAATCGTTTGGCAACTTGCCATGGTTCATCGCTATATATCTTGGCTGAATCCATCAAGCCCTTGCTTAGTCTTACTGCTTTTCCATCTTTTAGGTCAATTGCTGGTAGTATTGTCATTTATTTTTCTTCCTTTTGTAGGGTGTAGACCCGGTCTACACCGTGTTAATAATGTTTCATATTTTTATAAATTTTGAATTTGTTTTTGACGGTGTAGTTGGGGACTACACCCTACAATTTTACAAAATTCTCAATAATCTTTAAACCATTCTCATGGCTCTTTTCTGGGTGGGGTTGTATGCCATAGATATTATCTTTGTTTACAGCAGATACAAACTCATAACCGTAATAGGTTTTACCTATGGCGTATTTGTCATCACACACAGCGTGGAATGAGTGGACGAAATATAGGTAAAACTCATCTTCTAATTCTGCGAACAGTGGGCAGACACATTGGTCTGCCCCTACAGATTGTTGAAATAGTTCATTCCAACCCATATGTGGTACTTTTAATTTTTGGTCAAATTTACTCTCATCAAACGCCACAACCTTTCCCTCAATCAAACCTAAACCCTGACTTGAACCAAACTCCTCTGAACTCTCAAAAAGTAACTGCATTCCAAGGCAAATTCCTAAAAGAGGTTTTCCACTTTTAGCATAAGCTTTTACAGCCTCATCCATACCATTCTCTTTTAGATGTTCCATCGCATCACCAAATGCACCGACCCCTGGTAAGATTAGCTTGTCGTACTCTTTTAGTTTTACAGGGTCACTCTCTACAACTATATCTGCTCCAACTTTTTCAAAAGCATTTATTACAGAAGCCAAGTTCCCCATGTTATAATCAACAATTCCTATCAAAAGCTATTCCTTACTATTAATTATCGTGATTATAGCAAATTAAATTGAAAGGTATTGTTTAAACGTTCACTTCCATTTATAGTTTTTAGATAAAATTAGAGAAAAGTTTTAATACTCTATAAGGATATAGATGAAAATCGCCATTGTAAAACTCTCTGCTATGGGAGATATTATCCATGCCATGGTTGCACTTCAGTACATTAAACAAGCCAAACCAAATATTCAAATAGACTGGATAGTAGAACAAGGTTTTGCACAAATTTTAGAAAACAATCCTCATATAAACAACATCTTAACAGTTAATCTAAAAAGTATTAAAAAAGATAAAATAACAATTTTCTCTGAAATTAAAAAGATTAGAACTTATTCTAAAAATAATTATGACTTAGTTATTGATGCCCAAGGACTCATAAAATCTTCCATCACTTCTAAACTGTTAGGAAAAGCTATAGCTGGTTTTTCTAAAACATCCATTCGAGAAGGTATTGCTTCTTATTTGTATAAACACAAAGTGAATATTGCCTATGAAAAAAATGCTATTGAACGAAACATTAAAGTACTTTGTGAACCTTTAGGTATTGATATTACTCAAGAACAAATTTTAAATAAAGAGAAGTTTCTATATTTTAATACTTCAAATAAACTACCCATTGTGATAGAAAACTACATAGTATTTGTAGTGGGAGCATCAGTGACAAATAAAATTTATCCTAAAGAGAAATTTTTAGAAGTTGCAAAGCGTTTAAATGAAAAGACTCTTGTTATTTGGGCAAATGATTATGAAAAAGAGGTAGCACTCTATTTGGAAAAATCGTTAAAAAATGTAATAGCATCTCCCAAACTCAATTTAGATGAACTTAAAAGAGTTATATCTAAAGCTAAAATTGTTATTGGTGGAGATACTGGTCCTACCCACATGGCTTGGGCTTTAAATGTCCCCTCTGTTACTATTTTTGGCAATACTCCTGAGTATAGAAATACCTATATTACACCCATTAACAAAGTTGTAAAATCTAAAACAAAAGTTGACCCTTTAAACCTTGATAAAAGTGACTTTTCCATTCAAAAAATATCTACACATAAAGTTATTTTATTAGCTAAGGAGCTTCTAAATGGTTGATTACCTCTACCTTGGACTCTATAAAACGTTTGGACTCTTACTCAAGGTTTTACCTAGAAAAGCCACTATTAAACTCATGTGTGGCTTGGCTTGGTTTGCCTACACGGTCAGCAAGAAACATCAAAAAATCATGCACAACAATTTAGACTTAGCATTTGACAACAAACTCTCAGAGCAAGAGAAAAAACAGATAGGTATTGATGCTTTTGTCAACCTCATCGATACCACTTTTGGTATTATTTACCGTGACAATATGGAAAAACAAGAGGTCATAAAAAATGTCACCTTTAAAAATGAAGAGATAATCAAAGCCTATCAAAAAGAGAATAAGCAGTTTATTTTAGTAACAGGACACTACGGAAACTGGGAGTTACTTTCACAATCCATAGCCATAAAATTTGACCTAACTTTAGTGGGTGTGGGTAGAGAGTTGGACTCTAAAGTTATGGATGATATTCTCATAAAAAACCGTGAGCGTTTTAATGTGGAGATGGTTTATAAAAAAGGAGCCATGAAAGGGTGTATCCGTGCTATAAATAAAAAGAAAATAGTGGGTATTTTAACCGACCAACATCTACCACTTGAACAATCGATTAATGTAGATTTTTTTAACCATAAGGTCACCCATACCCCTTTGGCTTCTATTTTGTCTCGTAAGTTTGGTATTGACCTTATTCCTGCTTATATCTCTACGGATGATTATGAAAACTATACGGTTACCATTTACCCTCCCATTAAAAGCTTAAAGACAGAAAACCAAGAAGAGGACTTAGAGAGCATGACCAAGGCACAAGCCAAAGTCTTAGAAGAGGTTATAAGAGCCAAACCTAACCAATGGTTTTGGCAACATAAACGCTGGAAAGAGTTTTATAAAGAGGAGTTGTACGAGAACCTTTAGTTCTCGTCAATCTCTTTAAGCCTTTTGGCTATGCTTTTAGGGTCATTATGAAAACGCGTATAACGTGTTGATTCAAAAATCCCTTTACAAATTCCCTCCATCTCTTTGGCTATTTCAGGATACTGTTCTATAAGATTTTTATCTTTTTTATCATAATAGTATTTGAAAAGTCTTTTATCTTTTCCACTGGCTCTCATTCTAAAAATAAACTCTTTACCTATAAGGTTTATTTTAAAATCCTCCTCATGTGTCATGTAGAAAGCATAGTGTTTTTTATGGTCAAAATCTTTATCTAAAATATCACGACCAATAGCAGAGTTAACATAGCTCTCCCCTGTTAACCCTGCAATGGTTGCCATAATATCTGTCTCTGACACAGGATAGTCAATTTTTTTATGTTTAATAAGTTCAGGAGCATAAATGACCAATGGTGTATGTATAGTATGTGTCAAAAAAGTCTGTTCTGCCTCATGCATATGGTCTCCACGCCTGGTTAAACCATGGTCTCCAACAAAAATAAAAATGGTATTTTTAAAGTATGCCTCTTTTTTAGCTAAGGTTACAAGACGTTTAATCGAGTGGTCTAAGAAACGCTGTCCATTTAACTGCTCTATCTTTCCATCAAATGAGTATTTAAGTAAATCCTCTTTTGAAACATCTTCTCTAAATTTAAAACCAAAATTTTCATCAGGGATGTTATTGGGCGAATGGTTTCCAGAGAGCTGAACAAAAGCAAAAAATGGCTTTTTTTGCTTTTTCAGTACAGTGTTTACTTCACCTGCTAAGTGAGCATCAGAGATTCCCCAAACGTCATTGTGTGGTGAGTTTTTATAATCTTGCTCTTCATATAAATGAATGCCGTTAATATTCCCCACTACACCTCGAACATTTCCCCAACTTAAACTTCCACCTATAAAGTAGAACTTTTCATAATCTTTTAACGCATTAACTATCATATGTTGCTGTACTGCCATAGGGTTTCGTGAACTTGTACGCATTCGCTCAACATCAGGCAGACCAGTGGTTGAAGTCCAAACACTTCTTGCCGTTCCTGAGTGTGGGGTGTAGTAACGAGAGTAAGTTAAACCGTGGTCACTCATCTCTTTTATAAAAGGTGTAGCATTTAAAGGATTCCCTGAAATACTACTTCGTGCATAAGAGGTAGATTCACCTAAGATAAAAACGATGTTTGGCTTGTTAAACGTATACTCTTTTGTATGTTCAGGAGTCACACGTCGCACCAAGCTTAGTTTCTCTTTATCACTAGGGTTTATCTCTAAGTAGTCAACCATATACGGATAGTATTTTTTAGTTTCGTTAATATCATACTTAATGTCTTTATTTTTTAGCGTATTTTTAAAGTACGTAACAGGGTTAGAGGCCAAATACGATAAAAAGCTGTTTGAAGAGTAAAATGCCTCTGACCATCGCCATGGGTAAAGCTCAAACTTTCCATAACCTCCAAAGAAGTAGATGAGAAAGAAGAGTGTATAGAGAGCTACTTTTTGTTTGGTTGTTCTAACTATATCAATCTGCTTATATTTTGAGTTAACAAGGCTTTTAAGAAAAAAGAAAAGCCCTAAAACAAACAGAGCAAAACCAATAAGTGTAGGAATTAAGGGGTAACCCTCTGCTACCATTTTAAAGGCTTCTCCAATATCATAAAAGTAACGAATAATAGAAGAGTCCACCATCTTTTTAAAGAAATCATAGTAAGGAAAATCAATGACATAAAGTACGATAAATGCTATATTGGTAATAAGAATATAGAGTATCCAAAAGTATTTACCAAAGGTTGACTTGAAAATCCCAAGGTAAGGTATGCCTCCTAAAAGAAAAAGAGGAAGATTTGCTATGAGTGCCAATTGCAAATCAAAACGAAAGCCAAGCCAAAAAGAGTAGAGAACATCAGAGGTAGTATAGTCTGTTCCATAATCTTTAAAAGCAATGAAAAAAGCTACCCTAAAGAGGGTAAAAAGAACTACTTCTAAAGCGACAAGTTGAATTAGAAAACGAATAAGTTTAGGAAGTTTTGTTGAATACATCTATTTAATTCTTTAACTGATTAAGGGTACTGTTCTCTTCTGCACTTCTTGGCTTATAGTTCATCAAGAAGTCACCTTTACTTCTACCATCAGAAAAACTACTGTGGTAACCAAGCCCTTCTACTATAAATCTGGTCTTTGCTCGTGCATCTTCATTTTTCCACCCCTCGTACTCCATTCGGTAGATAGCACTATAAATCTGAGCTCGACCTGTTCCGTGATAACAGTGAATTAAGACAGGGTAGTTACTTTTATCATCTAAAATTTCATAAAACTTACTTAACGTTTTTTTATTCGGTACTTGCCCTGAAGGAATATTAATATGTTTAATATTAAGCCCATGCTTTTTGTCTATCTCTTTTACAGCCTTATCTTCTGCATCTATCTCAGCTTGAGTTGCAGGATTAAGATTGTCTTGTACCCCTGGGTCAAGAAGGTCTATGACTGTTTTTATCTTGTTGTCAACCAAAAAACCTTCTAACTTTTCAGGTGGAATAAGTGCTGACTTATAGACCTTGTCTTTAGAGATGGTCTCAAACCGATAGTTAAAATGGACTTGCCACACATAAAAAGCCCCAATAACTAACAGTACAAGCCCTAAGAGCTTAAATATTTTTTTCATATACTCTCCTCATATTTATATAAATGAAATTTTATCTAAATTTTATTCAAACCCAATATAATTCCCCATGATAACAGCGAAAGAGAAATCAACTCACATTTTTTTTAAACAATCACTTCTTATTGGACTATTTTATTTAATTGTAATGACACTCTTGCGTCTTGCTTTTTTCCTCTATTACTCTACAAATATCTCTTTAAATTCTGAACTCCTAGAGAGTTTTCTTCTTGGCTTTAGACTTGACCTAACGGTTGTTGGCTATGCGTATGTTTTACCCTATCTTACGGCACTTTTTTCTCAACCTTTTAAAGTTCATTTTTATTCTATTTTTAAATATTACTAC
>JALXFN010000076.1 GCA_027068975.1 Campylobacteraceae bacterium
TATTTGTACTGGGCCCTGATAAAGTACCTGATTTGATAAAAAAATTCCAGGGTATAAAAAAAATTATTATAGTTACCCCGGATTTACAAATAAAAAAATATCCTTAATTTTCTTCTATATTTTCCCTTAAAAAAGCCAGAAATATTCCAGCAAAAAGTCCTGCTATAGAAGCCAGAGCTGTATTACGTATAATTCTAGGTCTGACAGGTCTTTTAGGTTTTTCAGCATATTCTATTATTCGCATTAATGATGGACGAACTTTATATTCTATATTTATTTCTTCTATTTTTATGGATGAAGTCTAATCTTTTTTTGATAAAATTTAAAAAGTTATCCAAATAAGGTAAAAAATGAATTTAACACATTTAGATGAGAACAATAAGCCAAAAATGGTAGATGTCTCAGATAAAGAAGAGTCTACCCGTATAGCCATTGCATCGGGTATTATAGAAGTGACTCCCGAAGCATATAATGCAGTGGTTCACAATATTACAAAAAAAGGTCCTGTTTTACAAACAGCAGTAATAGCTGCTATTCAAGGAACAAAACAGACCAGTACGCTTATTCCGATGTGCCATCCTTTGATGCTGACTTCTG
Organism: Campylobacteraceae bacterium; assembly: GCA_027068975.1. Lineage (GTDB taxonomy): Bacteria > Campylobacterota > Campylobacteria > Campylobacterales > Sulfurovaceae > UBA1140. Next base: position 598 of record JALXFN010000076.1, read on the forward strand.
TAAAAACAGATATAGAAGAGTTAGAGGATTTACCAGGTTTTAAACTGACAGTTCAAGCCAAGCTCAAAGGACGAACGGGGGTTGAGATGGAAGCACTAACAGGTGTGTCTGTTGGACTATTAACTATTTATGATATGCTAAAAGCCATTGATAAAGGAATGGTTATTAAAAATATTCAGTTAGAGAAGAAATCAGGAGGAAAATCAGGTGATTTTAGACGCTAACAGATGTGAAAGACCAGATATAGAGTACCCATGCGAATGGGGTTATAAAATAATAGGAACATCCAAAGAGCTTTTAGAGGCTTGTGTTTTTGAAGTCATGGGTGAGAGAGACTATAGTACTAGTAAAGGAAAAAGTTCTAGTAAGGGGAAGTTTTATGCTTTGACTACTGCTTGTGAAGTAGCATCAGAAGAGGATAGAAATGCTCTTTTTAAGGCATTTCAAGACCATCATGATGTTAAGATGGTTATCTAGGAGCAGTAACTTCAGTCACTGTTATTTATGCTATGCGTGGACTGAACTTCATGTTCCTGTTGAAGTAAAACTTTCTGTGTTAGCATGGTAGTAATCATAGAGAGTATGACATAGGCTAAAAAGAAGTAGAGTCCCACTTCAATTTCTGCTTGGCTTATGCCCCCTCCATTACTGGTTAGGTAGACTAAAAATGTTGCAACTACAAAAACATCTATCATTGACCATTTTCCTATATGTTTAAAAAAGTTAACCAAATGTCTGCTCCATGAATATTGGTTAAAGAGTAGAGTAAAGGTCAAAGTTAAACTTTTTAAAAGTGGAAGAAGTATTGAAAAAAGCAAAATAGTTATGGCTATAATGGTCTCTCCATTTTGAAATAACTTGTTAATAGAACCAATAATTCCTTTAGACTCGAATGATAAAATAACATCTCCTAAATAGTCAATATTTTTATGTATGGTTACCATAAGTATGGGGTTAATAAGCCCATAAATTAAGGAGATAAATGTTGAAAAACTTAAGGTTAATGCTGCACCTCTTAATGTGCATGTAAAAGAAAATATTAAAATAAGTATGAGTGCTCCCATGAAGTAATAAAGATAAAGCATACTTTTTTCTTTTGAGATTTTTTGTTTCTCTTTGAGTTGCAGGAGTGAAGTTTTATATTTGTTTTTAACAAGTCCAAACGAGATGATAGATGTTAGTGCATCTATCTTTCCACTTGCTAAAGCATTTGCGTCACAAACAGTTGCAATTTGAGAGGTTATTGCTTCATAATTTTTAGCATGTTTGTAGGTTATAAGTCCAAAGTAGCTCATAATGGTTAGTAAAGAAATAATTACAACTGTTTTTAAT
>JALXFN010000077.1 GCA_027068975.1 Campylobacteraceae bacterium
CTTCTTATTTGAAGTGGCTGAAATTATAGCCACTTATACTTAAATTAATATTAAATTATTTTATATTCTGAATAAATCTAAAAAACTCTTCTCCTCGATGTTTGTAGGAGTTGAACTGGTCGAAACTGGCAGCTGCTGGGGAGAGTAGGGCTATGTCATTTTGAGTTCGCTCTTGGGCGATGGTATTGACAGCATTTTCAAGTGTTTTACAAGCTGTAAAGTTAATGTTGTGTTCATTGGCTAGTAGAGCCAGTTTTTGACTGTTGGCACCAATGGTATAGAGATGTACTTCTTTATCTTTTAAAAGCTCAAACAGAGGGGTTAAATCGGCTCCTTTATCGTTTCCACCGATGATGAGTCTTATGAATTTATCATCGTAACCTTTTACAGCTTGTACTGTTGCATCTAAGTTGGTGGCTTTTGAGTCATTTACCCATACTCTTCCTAAAGCGTCTGTCATCTCTTCTTGTCTGTGGTTGTCCAGTTTAAAGCTGTTGATGGTGTCATAATCTATCTCATCAAAGAGGGTTTTTGTTACAGCTAAAGCTAAAAGAGCATCTTCTAAAAAGGCTGCTTTGAAGTTGATTTTTGAGCTATCTATCTCAAAATAGTTCGCTACAAACTCTGCTGAGTCATACTCTACTACAAAGGCATTTGTTTCAGGTAGATTAAGACCCTTTGGGATGAGTGCCAGTTCTCCCTCTTTCATGGTAAGAAGAGGTTTTAGTTTGTCTGCTTCATACTGTTCTGCTGTTCCATGCCAGTCTAGGTGGTCAGGGGTAATAGGAAGAAGTAAGTAGATGTTTGGAGAAGCTATGTTTGTATGGTGCAAAGTAAAAGAGCTTGATTCAAGTATCCATATGGGAGCTTCTGTGTCAAGTTCAGCCAAAGGTGTACCGATGTTTCCTCCCGAGACTCCACCTCTTTTTTCTAGCAGATGGGTGAGCATTTGAGTGGTGGTTGTTTTTCCATTGGTTCCTGATATCCAAATGCTAAAAGGCATCTCTTTGGCAAAGAAATCATATTCACTTATAAGGTTATGAGCAGCACTAACCAAAGGGTGTGAAGGTGGAAAGCTCGGTGTTGTAACTTCTAATTGGCTTTTTTCAGGATTAAAATAGCTTGATGGGTGAATGATATTGTTCTCTTTATCTATATAGGTCTCTGTTGTTTTATCATCATAAAATATACATCCTCCACCGAGTTTTTTAGCAATGGCTTTTGTGGTTAGTCCGTATCCGAAAAGAGTTGGCTTTTTCATTATCGTATCTTTAGTGTAATTAATGCAATAAGGTTAGATAAAAATGCAATCATCCAAAAACGAACAATAATTTTGTTTTCAGCCCATTTTTTCATCTCGAAGTGGTGGTGAATAGGTGCCATGAGAAAGACCCTTTTTTTACGAATTTTGTAACTTCCTATTTGTAGAATTACGGAAACAGTTTCAATGACAAAAATAAATCCAATAAGTACCAGTAAAAGTTCACTTTTTCCGATGATTGCCATGTAGGCGAGAAGCCCACCAATGGCAAGAGAACCTGTGTCTCCCATAAATATTTCTGCTGGGTAACAGTTGTACCATAAAAAACCAAGTAAAGCACCCGATAGGGTTGCTGCTAAGACACTTACTTCACCAACACCTTTGATGTTTGGCATAAGTAAGTAGCCTGAGAAGATGGCATGACCTGTAAGGTAGACGATGATTCCTAAAGTTGCTAAAGATATAATGGAAGGAACCGTTGCCAGTCCATCTAGTCCATCGGTTAGGTTTACAGCATTTGTAGTAGCTAGAAAAACAAAAACCCAAAAGATAATGGAAAAATTTCCCATATCAAAGATGGGTTCTTTTACAAATGGTACATAGATGGTTGTTGGAAAGTCAGCAACAAAAATAAGATAAGAAGTTACAGCAACGCCTACAAATGCTTGAAGTAAAAGTTTTCCCCTGCTACTAAGACCTTGAAGGTTATCCCCTGTTAAAATTTTTCCTAAGTCATCTTGAAACCCTACCAGTCCAAAACCTATAACCGTTATGAGACCAGCAATAAGATAGTGGTTTCCAAGGTTGGAAGTTAGTAAAATACCAACAATGGTAGCAACAATAAAGACAGCACCTCCCATGGTAGGTGTGTTTTGTTTAGAGGCATGGTTAGGAACATATTTGTTAATAGGTTGTTGTGCTTTTCTTGCTATCGCCCAAGCCATAAATTTTGGTAGTAAAAAAAGAGTAAGTAAAAAAGCGATAAAAAAACCGATACCTGCTCTAACAGAGATATATTGAAAAAGATTGATGTTTAATTGTTCGTAGAAAAAATATAGCATGGTTAATAAAAATCCTAAATTTAAGTAAATACGTGATATTTTACTAAAATTTTATAAATATGGGGTCAAAAGTAGAATGAAGGTTCAAAAAACAGTATTAATTATAACAGATGGTATTGGTTGTAAACCAGATAGCACATGTAATGCATTTAAAGATGCCCAAAAACCAACTTATGATAAGTTGATGCAAGATACTCCTAAGGCATTAATCTCAACACATGGATTAAGTGTTGGTTTACCTGAAGGGCAGATGGGAAACTCTGAAGTGGGACATATGAGCATAGGGGCTGGTCGGGTACTCTATCAAGATTTGGTAAAAGTGACTCTGGCACTTAGTGATGGAAGTATGGAGAAAAATGAGGCACTTAATAGTACTTTAGAGAAGAGTAGTAGAGTGCATATTATAGGTTTGCTTAGTGATGGTGGGGTTCATTCTCATATTGACCATATTATAGGGTTGGCAGAACTCTCTTCCAAAAGAGGAAAAGATGTCTTCTTGCATCTTATTACTGATGGGCGTGATGTCTCTCCTGATTCTGCACAACGTTATGTGGAACAGATAGAGAGTATCTGTAGTAATAACATAAACATAGCAACCATAGGTGGACGTTTCTATACAATGGATAGAGACAACCGTTGGGAGCGTGTTCAAAAGGGTTATGATGCTATTGTTACTGCAAAAGCCTCTACAGATTTGAGTGCTAAGGGGTATATTGAGGAGGCATACAGTTCTAATGTTTATGATGAGTTTTTAGAGCCAGTAGCGTTGGACGGATATGAGGGAATGAAAGAGAATGATGCAGTTATTATGGCAAACTTCCGTTCAGATAGATTTCGTGAAATTACAACAGCTTTAGGAGATAAAGAGTTTAGTGGATTTGAGAGAGTATTTTTACCTTTAAATATTGTGACCTTAACCCAATATGATGCCTCTTTCCCATACCCTGTAATGTTCTCTAAAGAGGTTCCTGTTAATACCTTGGCACAAGTGGTTTCGGATGCCAAATTAACTCAATTGCATACAGCAGAGACAGAGAAGTATGCTCATGTAACTTTCTTTTTTAATGGTGGAGTAGAGGAGCCAATGATAGGAGAGAGTAGGGTACTAATTCCTAGTCCTGATGTAAAGACTTATGATATGAAACCCGAGATGTCAGCTCCTGAGGTAGGGGATGCTGTTCGTAATGGAATGGATGAGGCGTATGATTTGATAATTGTTAACTTTGCCAATGGTGACATGGTAGGGCATACAGGAAATTATGAGGCTGCATGTAAAGCTGTCTCTGCTGTAGATAATGAGTTGGGTAAGATTATTGCCAAAGCAAAAGAAGAAGATTATGCCATTGTGTTAACTTCTGACCATGGAAACTGTGAAGAGATGCAGGACAGTGAGGGGAATGTTTTGACCAATCATACAGTGGGTGAAGTTTGGTGTTATGTTATGGCTAAAGGCGTAACAGAAGTTAAAAGTGGTGCTTTAAATAATGTTGCTCCAACAGTACTAGAGATTATGGGCTTAGATGTACCTAAAGAGATGGATGAGTCATTAATTTAAAAGAGTATTTAAAATGTAACATAAAACAACACATTTATCTAAAATTATGTTTATTCTGATATTATGTAAGTATACAATTAAAAAAAGGGGGATATTATGGATGCAATGATTAAAGAGTCAGTAGCTGCACTTTTCTGTCATGTTATTAAAATGGATAACAAAGATTTAGAAGTAGAAAGACCTCTGTTTTGCCGTTTTATAAAGCAAGATTTTGAATCTGCAACCTGTGAAGAGGCAAATCGTCTTCTTGATGAGGTGATGGAAAAGGAGTACAATATAGATACTCAAATATCTATCATAGCAAATGCTTTGCATAATGAGACCTATACTAAAATGTCCGTACTGAAACAGTTAAATCATATTATTGTAAAAAATAAACTGGAAGATGAGGATTATGATGTTTTTGATAAGGTAAAAAAAGCGTTTTTCCCTAATGGTTAGAAGTTAAGGGCATACCTTCTGTGCCATTAACTTCACTTATTCTTCAAAATTTAATATTTCTCATAACAATTTAACAACTATTTAACAACCAATAGACTACAATATTCTCAATAATTAAAAAAGGTAAACAATGAAATTTACAGGTAAAAATGTACTTGTTACAGGTTCAAGTAGAGGTATTGGTGCAGAGATAGCAAAATCTCTAGCAGGATTTGGACTTAAAGTATGGGTCAACTACCGAAGTGGTGAAGCAGAGGCAAAAGCAGTACAAGAGGCGATAATCAATGCAGGTGGAGAGGCAGAGGTTATTGGTTTTGATGTGAGTGATGAGAGTGCATTTGTTGATGCGATTAAGCAGATTGTTGCTACTGATGGTGAGTTAGCCTATTTGGTTAACAATGCAGGAATCACCAAAGATGGTTTAGCGATGCGTATGAAAGCAGAACAATTTATGGCAGTGGTCGATGCGAACTTAAAGTCAACCTTTATAGGGTGTAGAGAGGCTCTAAAAGCGATGCGTAAAAAACGTTTTGGTTCGGTGGTTAACATCGCCTCTATTGTCGGTGAGACAGGAAATGCAGGACAGACCAACTACGCTGCTTCAAAAGGTGGAACCATTGCCATGACAAAGTCATTTGCCATTGAAGCTGCAGGAAGTGGGATTCGTTACAACACCATCACCCCAGGCTTCATTGCAACAGAGATGACCGATGTCCTTAAAGATGAGGTAAAAGATGCCTTTACAGCCAAAATCCCTATGGGACGTTTTGGTAATCCCTCTGAAGTGGCAGAAGCTACAGCATTTCTTTTAAGTGACCACTCGTCATACATTACAGGTGAGACACTTAAGGTTAATGGTGGGATGTTTATGTAGCTCTCAAAATAATTGTTTTATTGAGATAAGGTAGGCTTGTTGCCTACCTTTTATTAATGATTATTTTAGAGACGTTCTTTAGTTTAAATATTCCGTACAATAATTGAATTGTAATTGATAGTAATTGGGGTCATTCTCTTCTTCTCTTCCATCACAATCATACTTATAATCCCCAACGGCTTTTAAAGGTGCATCAATGATACTTTGAATTGTTTGAGATGTTTTTTGTGGATTAAACACTATGTTATAGGCAGTAGTATCTTGGTTATCAAAAAATTCATACTGAATCATGGCTCCAATTGATTTAAGTAGTTTACTTTTAGCTAAAATGGTATTCAAATATCCATATCCATATCTATGTGCATCCCAATCATGACCAACATTTGTCTCAATCGCGATGAAGCCTTTATTGATATTGTTTGGTAATAGCTTATTGATGCTCAATGTTCTTCTTGGGTCAGTGATGTTTCCTAAATAGCCACCATATTGGATAAATAGTGAGTCTGCTTGAAATGTCATTAAATCATTTTTACTCATTCCATGTGCAAAGGAACCATCTGTAGCAATAACAAAACTCTTTTCTGCTCCATAACCTGCAACTTTTAACTCTTTCATTATTTTAAATATTTGTCCTCCAGCTCTTGATTGTCCAATTATTCCAAGTCGTGAACTGTCTATATTTGGATAGCGTCCTAAAGTTTCTGTGATGGCATTTTTAAATGTATCAATTACACCTGTAGAGCTATAAATAGGCAGAGGATTTTTTGTGGCACCAATTACACATACTCCTTTGGAAGCAACAAATTTCATTAGACCTTCAAATCTAACAGAATAATTAGGGTCATTTGGAGTACCAATTACTGTTTGATATGAAGCAAATAAAACAATTGGCATATTGTTCAAATTTTCTGATGGTTTATATACTATATAATCATTATGCGTTTCAATAGTTACACTATCAAGGTAGGAACCTACTTCAGCATAGTTTATATTATCACCTACACTAAACTCAATTTTATCTTCAGTAACAAAAGTATTATTGAGAAAAAATCTTGCTTCATAGTTTCCATCTGGTAAGTTTTCAAATTTATACCAATCCCCAGGGTCTGTAGCATCCGAAGTCTCTCTTGCCCATCTCCATTGGACAACATTCCCCCAATCATTACTGCTTCCTACAGGATAGATTCCTACCCAATCTTCATTATTGTTAGGTTTGTTTTCTAACTCTATCCATACATCCTCTCCTGTAGAGTAGTTTGTTTTCCATGTTTTTATATTAGGTGTGGCAGAACTAACTACTGAAAAAGGAACTGAAGCTTCAGTCACAAAAGTATTATTGAGAAAAAATCTTGCTTCATAATTTCCCTCTTCTAAATTTGTAAATTTATACCAATCTCCAGGGTCTGTAGCATCTGAAGTCTCTCTTGCCCATCTCCATTGGACAACATTTTCCCAATCATTACTGCTTCCCACAGGATAAATTCCTACCCAATCTTCATTATTGTTAGGTTTATCATGTAATTCTATCCATATATTCTCTCCTATAGAGTAATCTGTTTTCCATGTTGTAATTGTTGTAGCAATAGTTAATGTACTAAGAAATAGCATTAATATAAAAATTTTTTGTATTACTTTCATAATTTTCCTTTTAGATTCATTTGCCTAAATAAGCATTTATTGTTTAATGATATTTAAAAATATCAAATTTTATTATATCATAATTACATTATAGAACCATCTAAAAAATTTAGTTAAATTACCCAATGAGATTAAACTTATTAACTTTAAATAGTATAAATTTAATAACTATAATAGTATTATTTATAATAAATTATAAATATAGAGACACCATAAAATGCAAAAAATCCTACTCCTAGAAGATGATAAACTTTTTAATGAAACCATTGAAGACTTCTTAGATGAGGAGGGATTTGAGGTACATACGGCTTTAGACCCTTACTCAGCGTTAGACCTTGCCTATGAACATAAATTTGACCTTTATCTTTTTGATGTTAATCTTCCTTATGAAACAGGCTTTGATTTACTCGAAAAACTTCGTTCTGCCAATGATGTTACCCCTACTATTTTTTTAACTTCTCGTGATGATAAAGCCTCTATGAGAGAAGGTTTCACGAGAGGGGCTGATGATTATATGAAAAAACCTATTGATTTAGATGAACTTCTCTTGCGTATTCATGCTGTTTTACGACGACAAATCAGAAGCAATAAAATAAAACTTGGCATCTATACTCTTGATTGTAATGCCAAAGAACTTTATTGTGAAAGTAAATCATTGTCTCTTACAAGTAAAGCAATTGACCTACTACTCCTTCTGTTGGTTGCTAAAGGAGAAGTGGTAACAATAGAGGAGATATCATCAAAGCTTTGGCATACGAATGAAGAGGCGAGTTTAGGGGCTATTCGAGTTTATGTGACCTCTTTAAAGAAGTATTTCCCTACGGCAATAGAGAACCTTAGAGGGGTTGGTTATCGTTTTATTCAAAGTGAGGTGTAGATGAATAGGCATATTGTTATGGCTACGCTTCTTTATGTGGTCTCTATTGTTGTTTTACTCTTTGGGTTTTATATTTTTCTTGAAGCTTGTGGTTTTTCTAAAGATGCTTTTGTTGGTGGTGCTTGGCTTTTTATACTTATTTCAGTACTTTTTGGCTATATTTTAAATACTTATATTTTAAGTCAAAAGTTCAAAGTAGATGAGAATTTATTGCATCTTACAAAAGAGATTTTACATGAGTTAAATATTCCTATCTCAACGATACAAGCCAATACGGATTTGCTAAAAAGAACACTCAAAGATAATGAAAAGAGTCTAAAACGTCTCTCTCGTATAGATGCCTCAACAAGTCGCTTAGAACGCCTATATGTAGAGCTGGTTTACAGCATTAAAAAAGAGATACATAGTATAGAAAAAGAGGAGTTTTTACTAGAAGAATTGATAGTGGAACGAGTAGAAGAGATGAAACTTTTAAATAGAAACCCCTTTGTTTTAAAGCTAGAATCCCATAGAGTATATGTAGATAAAATCGGTTTTGAAAAGGTGTTGGATAATCTTATCTCTAATGCTATGAAATATTCCGATAAAAACTCTACGATAGAGATAACTTTAAAAAATAATTATTTAAAAATTTTAGACCATGGAATAGGTATGGATGAGACGGAACTTATAACTATTTATGAACGTTACTATCAACTCGACAATACAACTTATGGTGAGGGTATCGGTTTAGCATTGGTTAAAGCCTATTGTGATGATGAGAAGATTATAATTAGAATTAACTCTACAAAAAATAAAGGGACAGAGGTAAGTTTAAACTTATTCTCTATTGTATTATAATTTATTTTTTTATAATAAAATTAGTTATAATAAAAAATAATTTTAATTTAAGAAAGGTTAAATAATGAGAAAACTAGTGTTATTTTTAGGAATTTTATTACTATTTACAGCTTGTGAGACTGGTACAAAATATGATACAAATACATCAAATAAAGAGAATAATCTTGTGGATGATATAGAAGTAGATGATATTGCAGTTGATGAACTTTATGATGACCCTACTCATTCTGAGTCTTACTTTATTGACCAAGGTGAAGACAACTATATAGAAGAGATCGCCTCAGCCAATAGAGAGTTAAGTGATGTTATTCCTAGAGATATATCGCAAGAAGAGTTTATTAAGGAGAGTCAAATAGAGCAAGAAGAGAGTAATGTTCAACACTTTGAAGGTGGTACGGTTGCAGATGGTTTAGATATAAAATCTATCAGAAAAGCAAACCATGACAGCTATATAAGACTTGTTTTTGACAGTGATGGTATTAATAGTAAAGCTCCTAAAATAGGTAGTTACAAGGTAGATTCTGACCCCAGTAAAAAACTTGTTACAGTTGTTTTTAATGGATATGAAAAATTTTCTGCCAAGTTTCCAACATTTGAAAACTCTAGTATAGTAGAAAAGATAGGTTTTGCAAAATATTTAGATGGTAGTGGATATAAAATAGATATAAATCTTAGAGAGAGTACAAAAATTAAAGTAATGGCTTTAGAATCTCCTGCACGATTGGTAATTGATGTTCAAAAGCCTTAATCTGTTTTGGTTAAAATGTCAAAAAAAATCAAGGATAACCTATGGAAAGCATTAAAATTTGGCACAACCCAAGATGTTCAAAATCGAGAGACTCTTTTAAACTTTTAGAAGAGAGAGGGATAGATGCAGAGGTAGTAAAATACCTTGAAAATGTTCCTACAAAAGAAGAACTGACAGAGCTTTTAAAGATGTTAGATATGTCAGCAAGAGAGTTAATGCGAACCAAAGAGGCTGTCTATAAAGAGTTAAATCTCAAAGATGAAAACTCTGAAGAGGCACTTATAGAGGCTATGGTAGCCAACCCGAAGCTTATAGAGAGACCTATTGTTATTAGAGGTAACAAAGCTGTTATAGGTCGTCCTATAGAGAAAGTCGTAGAGCTACTCTCTTAATTTTAAATTGAGTCAAACCCCATATCTTCTGTAGGGGTTGGGCGATTGTTCATATCGCCTTTCTGAGCTTGGTGAGCCAACTCTTCATTGGCTTCTCTTCTTGCATCTTCAACATAACGGTTGTATTTTGCACCATGTTCATCTAAAAACTTAACCATTTTCTTCTGACCCAGTTTTTTAGCATAATCTTTAGCTGACATTCCATTGTTGTCTTGAGCATTAATTTCTGCACCATATTTGATAAGTTGTTCAACTATTTTGGTATTGTTAAAACAAGCAGCCAGAACAATAGGAGTAATACCACTTGGACGAGATGTCTCGTTAACATCCATTCCATGTTTTACACAAAAATCTATAACGTCTTCACGTTTAAATTTAATGGCAATATCTAAAGCAGATAATCCATCATCATCAACTTGAGTTAACTCTAAACCATTTTCCAAAAGGGTCTCTATAAACTCTATAGAGGCATGTTTTCTAATGGCAAAAAAGAGGGTAGGCATGTAGTCTGGCTCTTCAAGTCCATACTCCAGTCCAGCATCTATGGGTTGGGTTAGGTCAATTCCATTTTTACATAGTTTTTTTAACGTGACAATACTATCATTTTCAATTGCTTCTATAAGCTCTTCCATAATTGAGACCTTTTTTATCTGATTTATTAAGTTATAGCATAAAAGATTATAATGGTTTCTTAATTAAGATTCATAAAGTAATCAATTTAGAGTAAAGTGAAGAAATATTTTTAGAGATAGAACGACCTATTATTAGTCGTTCTATAGATAAGTTTTGATTGATGGTTATCTAAACTTTTTAGGTATCATCTCATTTGTTAATTTTGATTCTCTATTAAATAATCTCCAATCATTAACATTTGTAACATCCCACATACTGATGTTTTGATTAAATGCTTTTGCATGATCAAACATAGTAAACACTGAAGTAGTATGAGAAAGATTCCATTTATTTAGAGGTTGATTGAATGCTTCTGAATAACTAAACATACCACTCATATCGTTAACATTAGAGACATCCCATCTGTTTAGAGGTTGATTAAATACTTTTGTCTGCTTAAACATACTCCACATTTCTCTAACATTAGAAACATTCCAATTCTCTATAGGTTGATTGAATGAGGTAGCATTATAAAACATCATACTCATATCGTTAACTTGAGAAACATCCCATTTTCCTATAGGTTGGTTAAAGGATGTAGCACTATAAAACATTCCCTTCATATTTGTAACATTAGAAACATCCCAGCCACTAATGTCTTGATTGAACTCACTATTTCCATCAAATAAATTACTCATATCCGTAATACAAGAGGTATCAACCTTGGTCACATCTTCATTATTTTTTATTTTGGTTTTTAAATCATTTAAGCTAATGCATGAAGATGAAGCATCTTTCCATTTTGGTTCTATGTTATTATGAATAAGCTCCTTATTAAAGAAACCCCAATGGTCTGTTACTTTTTCTACATTCCATTTACTTAGGTCATGGTTTTGAAATTTAAATCCATTTTTTTCACCTTGCTGAAAAAACATACTTCCCATATTTGTAACATTAGATACATCCCAGTTACTTATGTCTTGATTGAAATCTCCATTTGCATTTTTCATAAAAAACATATGATTCATATCTGTAACATTTGAGACATTCCAATTACCTATAGGCTGATTAAAGTAAGCTGCAGACTCAAACATACTTCCCATATTTGTAACATTCGATACATCCCAGTTACCGATTGGTTGATTAAAAGGAGTAGCATAAAACATACTCCTCATGTCTGTAACATTAGAAACATCCCACTTACCTATAGGTTGGTTAAAGGAAGCAGCTTCATGAAACATACCACTCATATTAGTAACATTAGAAACATCCCATTTACTAATGTCTTGATTAAATGAATCAGCCAGTGCAAACATATAGCCCATATTTGTAACATTAGAAACATTCCAGTTACTAATATCTTGATTAAATGAATATTTATCTTTAAATAAGCTACTCATATCAGTAATACAAGAAGTATTAACCTTAGTAACATCTTCTTCGTTTTTTATTTTTCTTTTGAGTTCTTCCTTGGTAATACAAGGGTTAGTAGTTCCTTTAACAGCCTTCAAGCTATAGTTTGAAGCATTACGCCCATAAACATGAACATAAACCGTATCATCTTTTTTAGGTGTTATAACACACTCTTCAGTTTTAGTACCACGATTGATAGATTTACAATTAAAAGAGTGTAACCCAGCTTTTCGTCCAACTCTAACACGTAGGTCAGCATTACCCGTTAGGTCTGAAAGAGTTACAGTAATAGGTTCACCTTTTTTCCCTTCAAGTCTGTACTGTTTTCCCTCTTTTTGTTCAACTGCATCTGCAATAGGGTCACTTGTTAAAGTAGGAATCTCTTCAGCAGCTTCTATGGAGGCTTTTAGAGTAAAAGCACTCTCTTTAAATCCATTTACTAAAATAGTATAGATAGAGCTTTTACCTTCATTGGTAACAATACACTCTTCATTTTCGGTGTTACTGTTAGAAGAGAAACAGTCATTGAACCTCACTCTAACTTCATTCCCTTTTTTAACATAGAGGTCAACATCTGCATCTAGTGGGGTTAGGTTAACACGAATACTTTTGTTGTTTGGAACGGTTATATTGTAATATTTTTTCTCTTTTTGTTTAACAAAACCGTCAATTGCTTTTCCCGAACTTAACGGGGTTACTGATGTGGCAGACAGAAGCTGTGTGCTTAGTCCTATGCTTAATGCTATCCATAATAGTTTATTCATTTTTTTACTTTTTGTTGGATTTATAGTCAGTAAAAAGGAGACTATATAATATATAATAACATAAAAACATTAAAAACAATATATTTAAATATCTAAAAATATCTGTTTTTACAGATGGTAATCCCTTCCTAAAAGTTTTAGAAGAACGATACGTATGGCTTTGATAATAGGATAAATTATAGAATTAAATAGAGGTAGCTTTACAATAAAACTCATACTCTTATCAATAAAACCTTTTTTAGCTATCATTGAATCCAATATTTTAGCTGCATCGGCACCAAGATAGAGCATGGAGTCATCTTCTATTTCAACTATCATACCATTATTGATATCATAGCCTTTAACTCTAAACTCTTCAATCTTATCTAAGTTATCTCGTGCATTACACATCTCGATATCATATTGTTTTCTTAACTCTATATATTTACTATACTCTTTACAAAATGGACACTCATCATCATAATAAAGTTTTACTTTTTTCATTGAACTGGAATCTCCATAATTTTTTTATACCCAAATGACTTAATAGCCATTTTTGATTTATCATACCAAACATCTCTTCTATATATATCAATATGATTTACTTTTGGGTTACCACTTAATCCTGATGGTGTGAAATCATACAACATATAAGGTGCTCCAAATTTTTTATATAATGGAGTTTTTTTACCTCGTTTATTATAATTTTTGAAATATTGTTGTAGAAAATCTGCAAGAACCTTCTTTTTCTTTTCAGAATAATCAACATGACCATATTTCGCTAGAACATTTTTTACATCTTTTATACTTTTGGCATCTTCTAATGCTTTGTATATAATAAAGCTCTTATTGAGGAAAGGGTCTACTGTTACATCATGTTTAACTCGTTTTAAATAGCGAGAGATAAGATAAAAACTATTTGAATAATAGTTTTTATCTTTTAGTAGGATTCCTCTATTATTAACAAATGTTGGCTCTTTATCTATAAAACTTATTTTTGCATTTTGTGCAAATATCTCATCATATGGTGAGATATCTTGACTGCTAAGTTTAATGCTTCTATTGTCATCTGTCACAATATGAATATCATAAATAGTGTTAAAATTTGAATCCCACCAAGCAAAAACAAATGGTCTATAAATTAGTGGAGATAAGAGAACAATAGCAATAAAAACTCTAAACATTTTCTTATTATAAAGAAAGTTTAAATTCTCTTTTGACAAATGCTTTATGGCATAAAAAAACCCTAAATTTAGAATAATCCATTGCCAAAACAGTATGCCACTCATTAGTACTATACCAAGATGAAAAAATTCAAAAACTATAAACATAAAAAGAGTAAGACGTTTATTGTATAAAAGAAATATGGCTCCTAGCTGTATGAACATATTGCTCAAAGTAAAGAGTACGTCAATTTTATTTAAATAGCTAACGATATTTAGTGCTGTCTCCTGTTCTAAGAACCCAAACCAACCATTAATATATGCAGAGATAAATAGGTTATTAATCTCATTATTGAAAGCCCAGTTCCACCCCTCTGGGCTAATCTCTATCTTGGCTACTCCTGGAATAAAATAGTTAGAAGCATGAATGGTGAGGGCTAAAAAAATAAACAGCTTTGTATCTATATCTTTAAAATAACTAATGGACTTAACCATTAAAAAGGTAATAAAAAGTATTAAGATATGGTATATTGGCGTAAACTCAGGCATGTGTGCCCCAGCTGAATCAAATGGAAAGGTTATAGAATGAAAGAAGATATATCCTATAAATAGAACCATTAAAGCAAATATTGGATGTATAAAAACTAATATCATAAAAAGAAGTAGCAGAGTTTTATCTATAAGTGCATCAGTATCCAAATAAAAATTATAATCATAAAAAAACTGTTCCCAAAATATAGGTAAAAGAATAGCAAAAAGAAGAACTCGAAGCACTTTATAATCAGAAAACTCTTTCCATGCTATTTTATGTCGATTGTAACCCAAAAATAGAGTGACAACTCCAAATAAAAGTGTAAATTTTAAATTAGTAAAAGAGGAGAGAAAAAAAGAGGAAGAGAAATAGATATTTTCGTCTAAGTGTGTTAGGGTAGAGTTAAAGACTCCTCGAAAGAGGTTATAAATAATTAGAATAAAAAAAATATCTAATAATGTTTTCTTTATATTGATTGTTTTATTTTTCAAAACATTATCCTTTAGAATTTATATTAATAGTTTAACAAAAAAATACTAAAAAAAACATAATTTAATATAATTAGATATACAAAATTGATTTTGTTTATGAAAAGTTTAAGAGGAAGGGAGAGTATAATCTCTCTCCATAATATATGGAGAGAATTGATTTGTATTTTTTATCAAGGTTGTTCTACATGACTAATGAGTTTTACATTGGAGGTGTTACTTATGTCATAGGTATCCAGAAATCTTCTGTCAGTCACATCCATATCCCCATACTCTGACTTTATATATTTTATAACCAGCTTAGAACCATTTTCAATAGTCTTTATAGTCTCTAAGGCTGTTTGGGTATATATAAAACTCTTGGAAAGTATTCTTTTCCCAGATGGAGAGTATATGTCTATATTATAATTACTAGGATGATGATGCTCATGTATTTTAATTCCTATTAAATCACTATTTTTAATTTTGATGAGAGAGGAAGGAACTCTAGTTTCATCAATGTAATCAATAGGCATTTTATTGATAAAGTTTTTATTTCTTATCTTATATAGTTTAGACTTAACCAATGAAGAATCACCATTCATGTTTTGCTCACTCTCTAATACATATATAAGTCTATTGCCTTTGTCAGCACAAACTATTTCATCTGATTCACAGTTTTTATTATTTTCATAAGCTTTGTTTCCTTTCTCTAAAGCCATTTCTAATGGGAAAAGAAAACTTTTTTTCTGTGTAGCCTTCAAACTATAACTAGCAGCATTACGTCCATAAACATGAACATAAACAGTAGCATCTTTTTTAGGTCTTATAACACACTCTTCTGTTTTAGTACCACGATTAATGGATTTACAATTAAAAGAGTGTAAACCAGCTTTTCTTCCAACTCTAACACGTAGGTCAGCATTACCCGTTAGGTCTGAAAGGGTTACGGTAATAACTTTACTTTTTTTTCCTTCAAGTCTGTACTGTTTTCCCTCTTTTTGTTCAACTGCATCTGTAATAGGCTCACTTGTTAAAGTAGGAATCTCTTCAGCAGCTTCTATGGTGGCTTTTAGATTAAAAGAACTTGCTTTAAATCCATTTACCAAAATAGAGTAGATAGAGCTTTCACCTTCATTGGTAACAATACACTCTTCATTCTCTGTGTTACTATTTGATGAGAAACAATCGTTATATCTGAGTCTGACTTCATCTCCTTTTTTGATGTATAAGTCAACATCAGCTTCTAGCCCTGTTAAGTTAACACGAATACTTTTGTTCTTTGGAACGGTTATATTGTAATACTTTTTCTCTTTTTGTTTAACGCTGTCATTAACAGCTTTTCCAGAGTTTAGTGGTTGGACTGATGTAGCAGATAGAAGCTGAAAACTTAGTCCTATGCTTAATGTTATCCATAATAGTTTATTCATCTATTTACCTTAGTTTAATTTATAGTTCATAAGTAACTATATAATATATTTTAACATAAAAAAATATATTATAACTTTGAAAATGGGATGAAAAATGTTGAAAAAGAAACTAGTGATAAGGAGTAAAACCTTTTTAAAAGGTTCTCTCCTTTTTGTTTACTTTTCAACTTTTATAATTGCAGGTATTTTGTTTGCCTTAATGGAGTGATAGGCTGAAACGGCAATAAAGATTATACCTATTGTTCCAACAATAATTTCGTCAATATGGAAGAAAATTTTAACCAACATGATAAGTGCTAAAGCCAAAATAGCATAGTGGGCTCCGTGTTCTAAATATCGGTACTCTGTTAGGGTTTCATTTCTTAACATATAGATGGTTAATGAACGTACAAACATTGCTCCGATTCCTAACCCTATCATGATAATGAAAATATTGCTACTTAATGCAAATGCTCCAATAACTCCATCGAAAGAGAATGAAGCATCTAGTACTTCTAGGTACAAAAATCCCATAATACCACTTCTTACTCCATTTGTATTAAAAATGTCATCTAATGACGCAATAAGAGAGTAGAGTAAAACACCTGCAAAATATGCAAGAGAAATTTCATAGCTCATAGTAATTGAGGTTATAATTAATCCTACAGTTGTTGCAATGATCATATTTGAACTTGATACTCTTCCCATTTTCTCAAGTAGTTTGCTATTTTCTATGATACTTATCCACTTCTCTTCTCTATCTGTATCAAAGATAAAGCTTAAAAAAACCATAAGTAAAAAAGACCCACCAAAAGCGAAGATAAGCTTTTCAACTGAAACCAATGTTTTATGATACTCATGTGGTTCGTTTAGTGCGAGTATAAAGGTTTCCCCAATACCTAAACCACTAGCTATAGCGACAATAACAATTGGGAAAATAAATCGCATTCCCAAAACAGCAATGGGAATACCCCAAGTAATAAAGCGTTCTTGCCATTTAGGCTCCATAGTCTCTAACACTTTAGCATTGACCACTGCATTGTCAAACGAGAGTGATATCTCTAATACAGCTAAAAGAGCCACTATATAGAGAGCATGAACTCCTCCTATAAAGATGGATAAAAGTAGACCCAAAACAGCGATGATAAACGAACTTCTAAAATGTTTCATACATATTCTCCTTAGAATAATTGTGTAGTTAATGTGATAGTAAAAGTTTAGACTAATAAAAAAAATTTTACAAGAAAACTTTTCACAACTTTTAAAAACTTTAATAGCTTCTATATAAAAGCGTTTAATTATGGTCTTTTTAATGGGTACTATTTTAAAAAAAAT
>JALXFN010000078.1 GCA_027068975.1 Campylobacteraceae bacterium
CAAAGCATAAAAGAGCTTCTCTATTTTGACCTCTATAAAAAAGGTGAAATTTCATTTGGTAAACTAGCAGAGTTTTTAGGAGTACGAAAAGATAAACTTCGTAGAATGTTTGCCTCTATGAATATGCCAGTCATAGATTATAGTGTTTCAGATGTAGAAGATGAGTTAAAGGCATTTAAAGATTTATGAAGATAATTATTGCCGATAGCTCTACACTTATAACCCTTTTAGATACCAATAACTTCTCTTTGCTTTTTGACCTTTTTAAAGAGATAATAATTACCGATGAAGTATACAGTGAGATTACTCAAAAGTTTTACCATAAAGAAAAAATTGACTCTTATATACTCTCAAGCAGATTAAAACTTATCGCCATAGAGCATAATGAGATGTATGAAATGCTTAGAAAAAGGTTAGATAGAGGAGAGTCAGAATCTATTGCATTGGCAAAAAAACTTGAACTTCCATTGATTATCGACGAGAGAAAAGGTCGAAAGATTGCTAAATCTTTAGAGATTAATATTATTGGATTTGTTGGGATTGTCTTAAAACTTTTAGAAAAAGAGATTATCTCTAAAAATAGAGCTATAGAGATAGTTAAGCAAGTAGAAGAGAATGACTTTAGACTCTCTGATGGATTGAAAGCTTTAATTTATGATTTTTAAAAACATTATAAAGCATAACACCCACGAAACCACCTATAATAAACAGCAGTAAGCAAGAACCCACTTCCCATAACTATAGTAATATAATTCAACTCCATTCCCATTTTGGCAGCGTATCCTACAAAAAATGTAACGAGTATATTGGTCATCATAAATATCATGTCGTTGTAGGCTATGACTCTTCCTAAGTATTGGCTCTCTATCTCTTGTTGTAGGAGGTAGTAGGTGTATGACCATAGTGAGGTAGAGAGTAGACCTACAACAACGATGCCTATAAGAGAGTAGCTAAAGTCATTTTGTATAAATGACCATAAAATAATAAGCAAACCTTGTAGGGAAAAGAAGTAGTGTAGGTTTTTTTCATTGATAAAACGGCTAAAGAGTAGGGGACCAATGGATAGTCCTATGGCTCTACTGGCATTTATCCACCCTATGGCTAGGGGAATGGCGATGATGTACTTGTAGTGTAGGTCTGCTAAGAGTGTTACTAGCGTATCAAAAGAGGTAAAGCCTATGCTTGAATGTAAGATGATAAGATGTAGTAGTTTTTTATGATTTTTCAGATAGACAAATCCACTCTTCATCATCTCCATGGCTGACTCGGTGTGCTTTGTAGGTTTTAGTGATATATGCAACCCTAACAGTACAAACGAGGCAATAACATAGAGAACGACATCTATCATAAAGGTTGTGTCATAATCAAAATAGTAAGTCACCAAACCACCGAGTGCCATACCTGCTGCGAAACAGACTGACCAGACGATAGAGTGAATTTCATTGGTGTTTTTGAGCATCTCTCCTTTTAAAATCTTTGGAAAAAGTGCCATCTCTGCTGAGAAGAGAGTAGAAGCAGCTAGGGAGCGAATGAACAAAAACAGCATTAGCCACCCGATGCTCTCAATAGAGTTAATGGTCATAAAAAGTAGGGTCATGGTTATCTCTATGAGAAGCAAAATCTGCATCAGTTTTTTAAACTCTATACGGTCAATAATCCAACCAGATATGGGGGCTAATAGAATGGCAGGAAGCATTATCATCATAAAGACATAAGCAATAGCCATCTCAGAGGCTCCATACTCTACCAACATAGATGCTATGGCAACTTGGGAGAACCAAGTTCCAAAGTAGGAGATAAACTGAATGAGGGTTAGTCTGGCAACAACAGGGTGCTTAAGGGTCTCTAAGTAGGTCATAGCACCACATTTCTGTTGGCTAAGCATGTTGGGTACTCTCTTAGCTGTGCTGATTGTTCTGCATACGCTGTTATCTTCTCTTCATGTAGATTATCTAGGTAGCTTAAGTCTCTTTTTCCTTGAACAGAAGCATCAATGAAGTTAAGCTCTATTAGTTGTTTTACAATGGCATCCATCATATCCATCACAGAAGAGACTTTTACAATCTCACACCGTGCATAATGTTCGGCAGGAAAGGAGACCTCTGCTACACGTAGGGTAGGGTCATCTCCAGGGATTTGTTGGGCTCCAAAGAGAGGTTTTCCTCCTACTGTAGCTGTCTCAAAGGCAGGAATAAACTGTGCTATGTGCCTAATAGCAGAGCTTGTTCTCTCTTCTACCTCTTCTTTGCTCCATGACTCTTCGATTTTTTGCATAAAACTTTGAGCCAGTTCTGGTTGACAACTTAAAGGAGTGTTTGAAACCAAACCACCTTTATAAAGAGTGATATTTTCAGTCATGCCGTGTAACTGAAAGTAGCCATTAGGGTAGGGTGTAAACTGCCCCATACCTTGTGGTGTACCACGCTCACCATGAAAGATAATTTCAGGAAATAGAGTCTTTTTGTAGCCGTCCCATTGGCTTACATAGGCAGCTTTAAACTCCACCATTTTTTTACAAGGAACTTTAACCAAATCATCTATTTTTCCTGTTCTAAACCCTGCTGCATTGATGAGGTAGTCAAAATACTCTTCTTGTTTTTCACTGTTTTTTGTGTAGCATATTTTCCATCTGTTTTCATCATTTTTTCTTAGACTGTTTACAGTGGTTTTGGTATGTAAAGTTACATTTTCTAGTACTTCTAAGGCTAAGGTTGCCCCTCCTGCTAAACGAAAAAGGTTTAGCCCATACTCTTGTACCATAATAAGAGGAAACTGTACTTTGTCGAGGTCTATGTTTTGTGCTACGGGTATCATCCACTCATCAGCGTTACTTGGTCTCTCTACGGTTTGGCGTTGTTTAAGAGCTTCTAACGCTTCTCTTTCATAGAGTTTGTAGTAGTCAGAACTTTCACCTAAAACTTTGTTGTTCAGGTCATGTGCAATCAGTTTTTCATATTCACTTTGAAGTAATCTTAAACGAGGAAGTAGACTTTTTGGTGTACTTTTATCACTTAAAGGAAGAGCAATAACCGTAGGGCGATAATCGACCACAAAAGGGTAAAAACGTAAAAAATCAATAGACTGTTTGAGTAGTTTAACACACTGTTCATCTGATATTTCACGATAGAGATTCCCCCCAGCGTGTAAGTGACAAAAGGGAGGGCCAGAGACTAAGCTTGGCTCTTTTTCAAAAAGGGTAACATTTAAACCCATCTGTCCCAAATAAATAGCTGCTGTTGTACCTGCAACTCCACCACCAATAATAGCAATGTTACTTTCTTTTAACATAATCTTTCCTAGCTTTATATGGTGCTGAGTATATCAGCAAAATCATCAAAAACAAAGTTTGGTTTGTAAGTAGCAATATCTTCTCCATAGTTGTACCCATAAGTAAAACCAATGCTATTCATACCACAAGCATTGGCTGCGAGTATGTCATTTTTAGAATCCCCAAGCATAACAGCCTCTTCGACTGAAACACCCAGTTTTTTACAGACGTGAAGTAGTGGCAGTGGGTTTGGCTTTTTCTCTTCCAAACTGTCCCCACCCAAGACAAGCTCAAAGAGGTCTGAAAGTTCTAAAGCTTTTAAAATAGGCTCTACAAAAGCAAATGGTTTGTTGGTCACAATGGCTAAACGGTAGTTCCATCCATGCAACATGGTGAGTATCTTTTTTACATCAGGGTACGTTACTGTCTCAACGGCTAAGTTTTTAGCATAAAAATCTAAAAAAATTTTTAACGCCTTTTCAAATAAAATGGGGTCAAGAGTCTCATCTATGCTACTACTTCCCGATAAAGCACGTTTGACCAGTGTTTCGGCACCATTACCTACCCAGTAGTGAATGGTATCGGTAGAAAAAGTGTCACGGTTAAGTGTTTTAAGCATGTGGTTAATCGCCAATGCTAAGTCAGGAGAGCTGTCTATAAGAGTACCATCTAAGTCAAATATAAAGAGTTTTTTATGGGTAAATTTCAAAATTGGAACCTATGTGTCATTTTTTTGAAGTATACATTGTGTAGCTTAATGGTATATGAATAGAAGCGATGTAGGTATAACATGGTTTATACCTACGGTTAATTTATGAGTTAATGAGAGACAAAGTTTTTCTCTTGGCGTAAAGAGTAAATCTCATTTAACAACTCTTTTGTTCTTTTCTCTCTATGCTTTTGTAAAATAGCTTCTGCTTGATAAAGCGACAAGCTATGTTGGTCATAGTAGCGAACGCCATCGATAATGGAAGAGGCTAATTTTAAATTATAGCTACCCTCATGGTACTGGTTTAATTCTGTATAGAGCTTTACTAAACCTAAGTGAAATTTTTGTGCCAACTTAGTCTTTCTTTGTTGCATATAGAAAGAAGCTAAATCGCTAAAAATTGTAGCGACATAGTCACCATACTTTAATGGACTCTCTTCAGCTAAAGAGATATAGTAGTTAAGAGCTTTTTTATAGGCTAGTAGAGCATTATTGTATTCATGTTTTGAGTTGTAAATGTTGGCTAAATTGTGAAAAGTCATCGCAAGATTTTCTTTATAAAGTTTAGGCTCTTTTTCATAAAGTTCCAATAAAAACTCAAGAGCTAAAAGATAAGCTTCTTCTGCTTTGTTTTGTCTGTTGTTTTTTAAGTAAAGTGAAGCAAGATTATAAAGTAGGGTACTAAGTTCTGACTTATATGTATCTGACTCATTCGTAATTAAACGTTTATATATCATTAATGCTCCTAAATATGCATCTTTTGTTTCATGAAACTTATCTTGTTCATTACAAATTATGCTTAGGTGATTATAGATATTTAGTATTTTTATTTGAGACGTTTGAGACTCTTCTTTAGGCAAGTTTTTATATATTTTTAGTGCTTTATTATAATAATATTCGGCTTGAGTATATTTATATTCTCTTCTATATAAGTTGGCTATCTCTGTATAGTTTGCTGCTAAAATATAGATATATTTTTTGGGATTAGTATCAAATAAAGCTCTTCTAATTAAAATACTTTTTTTATAGTTGTTTATGGCTAAATCATATCTATTTTCATCTTTGTAGATAATAGCTAATGAATTTAATATTTCAGCTATAAGAGGTAGCTGTTTATTTTTATTGATGGTGGATAACTCTTGACGAAACTTTAGAGCTTCAAAATATATCTTTTTTGATGCCTCATATACGCCTCTTTTTTTATATTTATCTGCTAAGTTGTTAAGAGCATTTGCTATGTTTTCTTCTATAATAGTATCTAAATTATACATTATGACTCTCCCTTAATAATTTAACTTAATATATGATACTAATTAAATGTGTAAAAAAAAGTATAGTTAAGAGACTTTTTTTAGTTTTTATTAAAAAATTCCAATAAATCACATTAAAACTAATAATAAAAAATACTCTAAAATATAGAAGATGTTAATTTTAATATTTTTCCATCAAAAACAATATCATAGACTTTTTATAAAAATTAAGTGTATAATAGATAAAAAAATTTATAAATTATTAAGGCTAACAG
>JALXFN010000079.1 GCA_027068975.1 Campylobacteraceae bacterium
GTTATTAATGCTGTAAGAATGAATGACCTTGACTATCTCAAAAGTGCTGAAATTGAAAAAGATAATATTTTAAAGAATATTAAAACTTTAAAAACATATCCTCATAGTAAGAAATTGATAGAAGAAGAAAAACTTATTAAAGAGTTTTTTAAACTCTCTACAGAAATAAGCCATAAACTTATATCTGGTACAAGAGCTGACAGTATACCATCTATTACAAAACTACAATATCTCAATAGCGAAACAAAAAAAGTTTTAACAGAACAACATAAAAATGCTTTTAAAAATCTATCACTCTCTCTAAATGACCTCGAACTTAGCAATGCAAAGTTTTTCTCTTTCTCTTTAAGTCTCTCTATTATTGGACTCATTATTGTTATTGGTATGTCTGCTTACATGTATAATCATATCAAACGTCGTTTTCATAAAGTTCAATACTCTATTAGAAACTTAAATACAAACCGACCTGATTTTTCTAAAAAAATAGTAGATGAATACCAAGATGAAATTGGTGAAGTTGTTCGTGGATTTAATCAATTACAGAACAAACTAGAAAAAGATAATGACAAACTAAAAAAATTGAACATAGAGGCAGAGAATACAGCAAAATTAAAGTCAGAGTTCCTAGCCAATATGAGTCATGAAATACGGACTCCCATGAATGGTATTATTGGAATGAGTTATTTAACTCTTGCAACGAACCTAAATGACAAACAACGTAATTTTATTGAAAAAATTGATAATTCAGCAAAAAGGCTACTTGCTATTATTGATAATATTTTAGATATATCAAAAATTGAAGCAGGAAAACTTGAACTAGAAAAATCTAACTTTCAGTTAAAAAATATAATAAATGAGACGATAGAACTCTTACGATTTCAAGCGATAGAAAAAAATGTTACTATCTCTACTCACTATCCAACCAGCATTGAACACTCTTTCTATGGCGATAGTTTGAGACTCTCTCAAATAATTATTAATATACTAAGCAATGCCATTAAATTTACAAATAATGGTAGTATAGATATTACTGTTAATAAAATCAGTACTAATCGAGTTAGATTTGAAATCAAAGATACAGGTATAGGATTGACAAAAGAGGACCAAGAGAGACTCTTTAAACCTTTCTCTCAAGCAGATGGTAGCATCAGTAGAAAGTATGGAGGAACAGGTTTAGGACTTGCTATTTCTAAACAGCTTGTTGAGATGATGAATGGGAAAATATGGGTTGAAAGCACTTTTAATATAGGAAGTAATTTTATCTTTGAAATTGAACTTGAAAAGTTAAATTGTAATTCTATCGAACAAAATAAAATCTCCATAAAAAATGAACTAGAAAATAAAATAAATATCGAAAAACTTAAAGATACAAAAATACTTTTAGCTGAAGATGACTTTATTAATCAAGAGATTATTTTAGGTCTATTAGAGGAGACCAATATAACAATAGATATTGCAGAAAATGGAGAAGAAGCTATAGCACTTCATAAAAAGAACAGTTATTCTATTATACTTATGGATATTCAAATGCCTATACTTGATGGTTATAAAGCAACGAAAGAGATACGCAAAACCGATAAAAAGATACCAATTTATGCCATTACTGCTTCAGCTATGAAAGAGGATATACAAAAGACGCTAAAGTCAGGAATGAATGGCTACCTACATAAACCTATTGATATTTCTAAACTATATAAAATACTATTAAATTACTCTAGCGAATCTAACTTTTGACAATCTTCAATATTTATAGGGTTAAAACGATATCCCTCTCCATAAATATTAATAACCGACTCTTTTGGAATTTTTTTCCGTAACAGCTTTACTAAAGCACGAACTTGATTAGCATCATAGTCTTTATTAAAATTGTCTTGTGCAATATGATTAAAAATATCAAAAAATGTAAATACTTTATTTTCGTCTGTCGAAAGAAGTGATAATAACCTACGTTCATTTTTTGTTAATTTTACTTCAACATTATGGGAATATAATTTTTCTGTATCTCTGTACCAAAGGGTATTACTATCAAGACAAAATACATCTCGTTCAGTACTTTCATTATCAGAAATGTATTCTAACTCACTTATTGCCTTATTTAGAGCCTCTTTTAACTCCTTGAAATCTATTGGCTTTAAAATATACTTAACCAAATAGAGTTCAATAGCTTTCAATAAATTGTCTTGTTCTGCATGTGCTGTTGTAATTATGATTTGCACCTCTTTATCTGTTTGACGTATTTTTTTTGCCAAACTCAATCCATCAAGTTTTGGCATATTTATATCAAGTAAAATAATATCTGGCTTATGTAAAAGATACAACTCATATCCAACTTCTCCATCATTAGCTAAATGAACTGTTTCAACAAACTCTTTTAAAAACTCTATATAAATCTCTTGTATATCAATGTCATCTTCTATATATAATAATGTTAAAGGTTTCAAAGAACTCCTTTTTATGTTTTTATGATTTTAACAAGTTTTATATAAAATAATTTATAAAATTGTTCTTTTCTAATAAAATATAATAGAATACAAACCATTAGTATTTTAATTGATTTTTTAATGTTATAGAAACTAAAAACTAACAAAAATTATAATATTAAATATTGTAGTTTTCATTATTGCTACCCACTCTCTCTATATACTTCTATTTAGTTAAAAAACATATAAGGATAAACCATGAAAACTATCTCATCTATAATCGTTCTAGTTTTACTTCAATCATCATCACCACTGGCTACAAAAATTCGTCAAAATATACAGAAAAAAATGATTCATCATTTTTAAAATTCTTTAATTTTCAGACTGCTCTTAGTTTAATAACTTCTTCGCAAAACTAAGAGCTTCTTCATTGGGCTTCTCCCCACCAATAATTCTTGCTATCTCATCTATTTGTCCATTTTTATCTAATAGTGTTACTCTGCTTACTCCCTTTGATTTCTCAATAAGCAAATGTTGATTAGCTTTAGAGGCTAAATGTGCTTGATGAGAAATAGCAAATATTTGATAAACTTCTGATAATTTTGAAATCATATTAGCAATCGCAATAGACTCATCACCTGAAACATTGGCATCTATCTCATCTAAGATAAGCACCCCACCCTCTTTTACACCTGAAAGAGCTACCACCATAAGTGCCAAACGTACACGGTTGAACTCTCCTCCACTAAGTGTATTGGCTCTTGAACCATCTAAATTTACCTCTATTTCATCTTCACCATTTTCATTTAAACTTACAGTAGAAAAAAGAAATTTAAGTGCTGGTAACTTTAACTCTGATAAATAGCCTTTTAAAACTTTTTCTAAAGCTATGGCACTTTTCTTTCTCGTCAAAGAGATTTTCTTTGCTAAAATAGTAAGTTCTGTTAGTTCCATAGTTAAAAAAGACTCTAGCATACTTTTATCTTGCTCTATATTTTTATAACCTGCCAACTCTTTTTTCTTTTCAGCCACATAAGCAAGTGCCTCTTCGATACTTCCATATCTATTTTTTAATGCTGAAATTTTCTCTAATCTATCTAATACTGCTTCAATATCAACTTCTGCTAACTCATCAGAAAGTGACTCGATATCTTCAAAATCTGCACGTAATTGGTTCATCATATCTGAAAATATAGAGTCATCTTTATCTAAAAGTCTATATACTTCAGAAACTGACTCTTCAAAAGAAAAAATTCCATTTGCACTCTCTAGTGCATCATTAACTTTATCTATTCGTGAGAGTTGATGTTTAACCTTTAGTAATTCCTCATCTTCTCCAACTTGAGGGTTAATGCTCTCTATTTTATCTATCTCAAATTCTGTAAATTCTATAAGTTCTACAAGCTTTGCTTCATCTGCTTTTATCTTCTCTAGTTGACTTAACTTTACTTTATACTTTTCATAACGACTCTTATACTCTTTTAAAAGTTTTTTAAACGTTTTATCTTTGGCTATTAAATTATTGTCTATAAGCGTTAATAAATCTTTACTTGAAAAACCACTCTTATCTCTCACCGATAAAAACTGAACAAAAGGAGAAAAGAGCTGATTTAAAGCTTTTTTAGAGATATTTTGTCCATCTATAGAGTAACGAGTCTTCTCTTTTTTAATACTCCGAACGGTCAACTCATCTTCAAAATCAAATGCCTCATGTACTAACCTTGAAGGCTTAGTTACCAAGACTTCACAAAGTGTAGCCTCTGCTGTACCATAACCAAAAGTAGACAAGATACTGTTCATAAACAAAGACTTTCCTGCTCCTGATGGTCCAGAAAGAACCACCAAACCTTTTTCTAGCTCTAACTCTACTTCAGAAAAAGAGATAAGATTTTTTAAATAAACTCTATTAATCATTATTCATCACCCCACGAAAGTTTTTCTCTTAAAACTTTAAAATTACTATGCTCTTTTTTGTGTAAAAGTTTGGCTGTCCTACTGGCACCTTTTATTACCAATGTATCTTCAGTATTCAAAATATAATCATCTTGTCCATCAATCATAACAACCAATTTGTCAGGGGAGCTAAGATTGATACTAAATTCTATAGGCAATACCAGTGGACGTTGAGTTAATGAGTGTGGGGCGATAGGTGTCATAATAAAAACTTTCGACATAGGATAGACAATTGGTCCACCAAGTGAAAGATTATAAGCCGTTGAACCTGTTGGAGTAGAGATAATTAATCCATCACCTCTATAAGTATTAAACCAGTCATTGTTTATAAATGCATCAAGTTTTATCATATGGGCTATAGTCGGTCGAGTAATTACTACATCATTAAACGCATAAAATTCATCTCGCTTACCCCTATCATGCTCTATATACCCTTCAATCAATATTCGCTCATCAACTCTATAATTCCCAATAAGAAGCATTTCAATCATTTCATCAATACACTCAATAGGAGTATCAGCTAAAAATCCTAAGTTACCAGCATTAATTCCTAATACTGGTTTATCAAAACCGTAACTTTTTCTTACTAAACCTAAAAGTGTTCCATCTCCACCAAGAGAAACCAACAAGTCTACCCTATCACACATCTCTTTAAACGCTATACCTTTAAAGCCAATCATCGTTGCCGACTCACTATCTAAAAGAACTTCCATTCCTTTATCTTCAAATTTTTTACTAATTTCACGATAAAGAGATAATATATCTAAAGAGTCTGGTCTCAATACAAAACCAACTATTTTTATGTTACTTAACTGTTCTTTTGACACAATATCTTCCTACTTGTTTACGAATTATTGTCGATAGCATAACATAATATCTCTTCATCAATTTATTTATATGTCAAATTGTAATCTTTTTTAATTTTGCGATATGTATATACCTATTGATTTAGTAAAATACTCCTACTTCTATGCAACAATTTGCTATAATCGCGAAAATTTTTAATTATATATATTCTATGTATAAATAATAGAGGAATGAATAGTGAGAACACATTATTGTGCTGATGTAAATGAGTCAGATATTGGTAAGAGCGTAACGT
>JALXFN010000080.1 GCA_027068975.1 Campylobacteraceae bacterium
GTTCTATACTATCCTTATAAAGCCTTTTTATAAAGGATAACTGAAAAATAGAAAAAGACAATACCTTCTTGGTATAAGTTTTAAAAGAACACTCAAGAAGAAAATTCTTGAGAAGTTTGATGTTTTAAGCATTTGCTTTTGTATGTTGAGAGAAATTTCAACACAAGTGCTTTAAAGATCAAACCTGTTTGATCGACAATAACAAGTAGAAGTACTAACTTGTGATCTTTTAATTATCACTGTTCATGACTAATTTGTAAATACACGATTTGGATTATAAGGTGTGTTGTATTTAAAAATAGAGTATATGATTGTTGCAAGTTTTCTTGAAACTGCAATAATAGACTCTTTTTTAGATTTACCCTGAGAACGTTTGGTGTCATAGAGTTGCTTCATTTGAGGGTTGTGTATCAAGCAACTTACAGCACTCATATAGAGTGCATGCTTCACCAATGATGAGCCTCTTTTGCTTAAATGCCCCACACTCTTGGATTTTCCTGAAGAGTTTTCTGTCGGGAAGAGTCCAAGATATCCTATGAACTTAGGAATGCTTGGAAACCTTGTTAGGTCTCCACACTCAGAAAGTACAGCAGCAATGGTTTTGTCTGCTACTCCTGGTATGGTTTTTAGATTCTCTATAAGCGTATCACTTTTTGTAATCTCCTGACCTAGTGCATCAACGGTAGTAACCATTGCTTTACTATCAAGCAAAGAGAGTATTTCAGCTTCAATGATATCAAGTTCACCAAGATACATTTTTAAAAGCCTGATAGAGCTTTTAATCGCTATGGCTCTGGCATCTTTGGCTTTACCTGAATAAATAGAGTCCTTTGATAATGCCAATAGCCTTAACGCTTTGTCTTGATTGAAGTTGTTCCCTTGAATATGACGGAAGAGTTTTATAACCCTGTCTACACTGCTGTGCTTGTAATGATGTGCCGTAGGATACTTGTCAAGTAAAGCTAAACCACTTACAGAAAAAGGTTTAATAAAACCTTCAAATTCTGGAAATGTCACCGTTATCTGAGTGAGTATTCTCTTCTTTACTTCTTTCATATCAGACTGTATGGAAGCACGATTACGATAGAGTGTTCTAAGAGACTGGTACTCGTCATCTGTGACATACCCAGAGCTGTACTTTCCATCATTGAGAAGGTAGGCTATTATCAAGGAATCGATACTGTCATTTTTTACTTTTTTCATCGTTCTTTGCTCTCTATATCTGGATGTTTGAAACGGATTCAATAGTTTAATATTGTAACCTTTTGACTTTAAAAATTCCAAAAGGTTCTCACCATATATCCCTGTTGCCTCCAAACCAAGAACAAAATCATCTTTGTTTAAAGAGATACTCTCCAATACTTTAAGAAGCTTTTTAAAACCTTTTATTGTATTCTCTATCCTAAAAGCTTTGTTAATAACTCTGGTTTCATTCTCATCAACAATGGAAACCACATGAAATGTTTTTGCTACATCTATACCTACGTAATTCATTCTTATAATCCTTGTGTGTAATCTTTGGTTGTCCAACATAAAAACAAAAAGTTTCAATGTTGCGTTTCACAGCCTCGTTAATCTATGTGATGTGGATGCTAAAATAACAGCTATCCCAACAGCTTTTAATAAGTGATTAACAACTAAAGATACCAACTGGCTTAATGGTGTAGTCAGTAAATATAAAAACAATTCCTATATCCTGCTATAAGGAAAAAAATGTTGTTTTACCTTTAGTCATTGACTGTGATAGTTACAAGATTTGAAGTTAGTACTTCAATCTTAGAAGAGTAAGATTTTTTCTATTAAAAACTGAAAAAAAAGATTTTACTCTTGAAATTAATTATACGAGGATAACACTATGA
>JALXFN010000081.1 GCA_027068975.1 Campylobacteraceae bacterium
AAGTTTAGATTCTATAAAAAATCAGAAAATTAAATTTAACTTATATACTTTTATTGTTTTATACTATTTTTAATGTTATACTTATATAAACTAATATAAATTAAATCATAAAAAAAAAGGATAATATTGTGAATGCCTCAATACTCAATATACCTCATGACAAGCAATACTACCCTAAATCCTTGGATTCTCAGTTAAAAACATACTCAAAATTTGCATATTTTCAAAAAAGAGTAGTTGACTTTGTATTAAGTACTCTACTTATCATTGCTACCATACCAATTGTTGCCTTAATTATTATTCGTATAAAAAAGGAGTCTCCTGGACCTATTTTCTTTAAACAGACAAGAGTAGGACTACATGGAAAAACATTTACCTGCTATAAATTTAGAAGTATGCATATTCATGAGACTACTAAACTGGGTTTATATACCCAAGATAAAGACCTTAGGATTTTTCCTTTTGGACAATTTATGCGTAAAACAAGAATTGATGAACTGCCTCAAATTCTTAATGTAATCAAAGGTGAAATGCACATTATAGGTCCAAGAGCTGAATGGGATATTCTATCTAATCAATACGAAAAGACAATAAAAGATTATCAAAAACGTTATCTGGTTAGACCAGGAATTACAGGACTTGCACAAGTCTCTTACCCTTATGGACGCAACCGTTATGATACAGAACAAAAATTAAATTATGACCTAGAGTATATTAAAAATTGGTCATTAATGTCTGAAATAAAAATTATATTACAAACAATTGGCGTTGTTTTAGGTAAAAAGGGTCTTTAATATAAACTTAAAAAACTCTTTTCCTCTTTATCTTAATTATAAATAAATATTTTCTTTGTTTTAACAAACTTGACTAAATAAACAAAGTAAATGAACCAAATAAAAACTCGCTATACTATTTAAATGTAAAAAAATATCTTAGTTATTCTAGAATTTCATAATTTTAGAGTTTAACTTAACTTTTTACTTAAAATAAAAAATAAAAAACATTTTTTATATTAAAAACTGTTTTTTTAACATAAATATACATAAGTTTTGTTATTATTATCATATCGTTAAATTAAGTGATATTACAATCATTTATATTTTTGTAAGATCATAATTTAATCAACATACAATTTAAATACGGAGTAAACTAGATGAAAAATTATTTATTAATCATATCCTTTATAAGTATAGGATTTTCAGGATGTAGCACAAAAGATGACTATCTACTATTCAATAAAGCAGAACTTAATCAATCTGCCAATACAACATTACCCCAAGAGCAAGAATCTACTGTAGCCAATGTACAATTTGACTATAAAATTCAACCTCATGATAGAATCTCTGTTATCGTATACAAGCATCCTGAGCTTAGTACTTCTAACATAAATATAGCTCAAGAGAGAGGAATTCTTGTAAACTCTAAAGGTAACCTGCGTATGCCTCTTATTAGAAGTATCCATGTCGCAGGATTAAGCCAAACAGAGGCTGAAAATAAATTATCTGAAGCACTAAGTACTTACATTAAGAATCCTGATGTTCAACTTGAAGTAATGAATCAAAGGGCTTATGTTATTGGTGAAGTTAAAAACCCAGGTGAAATTCCGCTTGAAAATGAACGTTTAACTCTACTTCAAGCAATCGCTAAATCAGGTGATTTAACAGATTCAGCAAATAGAAAATCTATTCTTATTTTTAGAGGAGGAGATACATCAAGTGTCCATACAAGAGTTGTTAACTTAACAGATGTCAACTCATTAAAAACAGCAAATCTAATAATTAAGCCAAATGACATTGTTTATGTTATGCCAAACGGTATGAAAGCATTTAACGTAGGAGTTGATGAAATTAGTCCAATATTTAGACTTATTAGTAATATATTACAACCATTTGTTAGTATTAAATTTTTATCTAACTAAAACCAAATCAGGAAAGAGGAGTTAACCATGGGAGCCAATATAAACAATAAAACGAATGAACTTCAGGTTCAAGACATAATGGGTATTCTAAAGAAATATAAGTGGTCTATATTTCTTTCTACTATACTCGCTGGACTTTTAAGTTATGCATATCTTTACTTTACACCATCTCTGTATAGCTCATATGCTATTATTAAGGTAAAACCAAATGTTAAGACACAGTCTGGAGAATTAATTAATAATACTGTCTCTACAACAAAGTCTAAAGAGGTTACAGAAGAGATTTCACTTCTCCAAACCTATAAAATTAATAACCAAGCATTAAGTGAAATAAACTTAAAGGTACAATATTTTATAGATGAAGGGTATAAAACAGTTGAAATTTATAAAGACTTGCCCATTGAAATAACAAAAATAAAAGTTCTAGACCCAAAGATAATGGGTAAAAAACTAACATTAACCACAGAAGATGATGGATACAAAATAACCTATCATCCTACATATAAAGAGAAGATTCAAAATAGCCTATTTGGAAAAGAGCTTTTTACATTAGGAGATTTAGGAAAATTGGCTTATGGGAAAGAGGTTAAAACCAAATATTTTCAATTAACAGTAAATAAACTTCATAAAATAGAGAAGCCTATCTATTTTGTTATTAATGGAACACAAAGACAAGTATTTGAAAACATCATTAAAGATAGATTAAAAGTTACTCAGTTAGAAAAAGACACCTCTTTAATCAAAATTAATTATCAAGACACTATAGCAGATAGAGCACAACATTATGTAGATGCATTGGCAACTAGTTTTGTTGAGTATAGTATTGATAGTAAAAATAAGAGATTAAACAGAACATCCGATTTTATTCTTGAAGAGCTTAAAAATATTAAAAAAGAGTTGAAAGAGTCAGAAGAGCAACTAGAACAATACCAAGTTTCTAAAAGTTTTGTTAAACCTTCAGAACAAGCTGCACTCTATATTCAACAATTAAGTGATATAGAAATTCAAGAATCAGAAAACAAACTAAAGAAAAAACTCATTGATAACTTAATTAATTTTGTTCAAAACAACTCTAATTTAGATGCAATTGCCCCATCATTATCTAAACTTAATGATCAAAGTACTTTATCACTTATCACAAAACTCCAAGATGCTCAACTTCTTGAAGAAGAGCTAAGTACTGAATATACCGATGAATACCCAAAATTACAAAGTGTTCGACGACAAATTGAAAGTATTAGAACAAAGATATCATATAACTTAGAGAATTTAAGTAAAAATATTGATTATGAAAACAATAACCTCACTCAACGTAAACTAAATTATGAACGTAAAATGAATGTCCTCCCTTCAAAAGAGAGACAACTGATTAATATTAAAAGAAATTATGAAGTTAAATCAAGAATGTATGAGTACTTACTCAAGAAAAAAGCTGAAAGTAATATTATACAACTTGCAACTTTTTCTGACTACCAAATTATTGACCAGGCTTATAATTCATATCAACCTATCAATAAACAGCGTTCAATAATTTTCCTTATCAGTCTACTATTGGGAGCTATTTTAGGTTCAATTCTTGCACTCATCCGTAATCAAAGAAATACAAAGATAGAGAGTAAAGAAGATATTGAGAAACTAACATCATTACCAATTTATGGAACGATACCGTTTACTAAGCAAAAAAATTACCAATTAGAAGTACGAGATCAAGGTAAATCGCCATTTGCAGAAAGTTTCCGTACACTAAGAACAAATTTACAATTTAGTAAAAAAGAAAATTCAGCAACAATTATTCTAGTTACTTCAACAATAGCTGGAGAAGGAAAAACAACAACAGTAGCAAACCTTGTTACTATGCTAGATATGGCTCGATACAAAACCATTGTTATTAACCTTGACCTTAGAAAACCAACTCTACATAAGTTTTTTTCAGTAGACAACAGTATTGGGATTGCTAACTATCTTAATGGAACTCATGATTTAAAAGAGATTATAAGAGCAACTGAGTTTGCAAATTTAGACATTATAACATCTGGTCCAATAACAGACAATCCATCTGAGCTTATTTTATCAAAAAAACTACCTGAGCTATTAGACAAGTTACGAAGTATGTATGATTACATCATTATTGATAGTGCACCAATAGGTATTGTTACTGATACAAAAACCATTATGAAATATACTGATTTAAATCTTATAGTCATCAGAGAAAACTTTGCTAAAAAAGAGTTTATTTCTACACTTGAAGGTATGATTGAGAAGTATGAGTTCAAAAATATTGGTTTGATTATAAATGCTTCAAAAGAACAAGCAGGTGAATATGGCTATGGATATGGCTATGAGTATTAATCAAGAATATGAAACTTTTTAATTTTTTCAACCTTTTCAACTACACGAACCCTATTAAAGTAGATATCCACTCTCATCTCTTGCCTGGCATAGATGATGGGGTTCGAACCATTGAACAATCTGTAGCCATTATAAAAAAATTTAAACTTTTAGGTTACAGTAAACTTATTATTACCCCACATGTTATCTCAGACCTCTACCCCAATAATAAAGAAACCATCACTCAAAAACTACAAGAAGTACAGTATGCCCTACAAGAAGAGAATATAAATATAGATATAGAAGCAAGTGCAGAATATTATGTTGATATAGAGTTTTTAAAGCTGATAGAAAATGATGATTTACTTCCCTTTATGGGAAACTATATCTTATTTGAGACAGACTATGGATCTAAACCTATGATACTAGAACAGGTAATCTATCGCCTACAAGAAAAAGGTTATATCCCTGTTTTAGCTCATCCTGAACGTTATCGTTATCTTCAGAATGATATAGAGCTATACAAGTCCCTAAAAGCACATGGGGTACTCTTTCAAATAAATATAAAATCATTACAAAACAAATCTAAAACAATCTATAAAATTGCTTTACAATTAATAAAGCTAGGTCTTGTTGATTTTGTAGGTAGTGATGTTCATAAAATGCGAGATATAGTTAAATTAAAAAAAACCCTTCAATCATCAGCCTATAAAAATGCTATAAAAAACAATACGCTTCTCAATAACCAATTGTATTAATTAAAACTCAACTTACCTCTTCAACAAATCTTTAGGATAGACCCCATACGTCTCAAAAAAGAGCTTAGAGAAATGCCCTTGGTGTTTGTAGCCTACTCTCTTAGCCACCTCTCCAATCGTCATAAGTTCCTCTCTTAAAAGAAGATTAGCCTCTTCTAGTCTAAGCTGTTGAATATAGGTATAGATAGTGCTTTTATAGACCTTTTTAAAAACTTTTTTGAGTTTGCTTTCATTGGTAGCACAGAGGTGAGCCAATGCCTCTATGGTTGGTGGTTTTGTAAAGCTACTTAGAAGATGGCTTTTGGCTCGTGATGCTATCGTTATCTCCTCCTCATCTATCTTATCATCTATCATATCAAGTAGAGAGAAACGATGAGTTATAAACTCCATAACTCGATACATACAACGAATGCTTCTCATACTCTTTTCACCTTTAGTATCAATAATTTTTTCTATAAGATAGAGGCTCAACGCATCTACGGGTTGTTGATTTATCTCTTCTAAAATAATCTCTTTTTGTATCTTGTCATATAAAAAATCTATCGGCTCATGACTCTCAAAACTTAAGTATCGTTTGAGAAAAAAATCGGCTATAAAGAGGATAAACACCTCAGCATTTACATGTAGAGTAAAATCTTGTCTCGATGAGCCATAGATGGTTACACTGTTCTCTTTTAAAGTATATTTTTTATTTTCTGTATGATTTTCAATGCGTACTATTCCCTGCTTTACTACCACCATCATTATCATTCGATCTAGGTTTTTTAGTTTGATGTTTTGGACTTTTTTCTTTGAGATATCGTAGAAGAATATACCGTTAGAGATGTCTACTTTTGTTTCACTTATTTTATAGCGTTGATTTGGAGTGTTAAAAAATAGACTTTCCATAGGATATAACCTTTATATTATGCAATGTTGCTTTTGACGTTTGACATGGTCAAACCTACAGGTGATAATACTCTCGAACTCTACGTTCAAAATCCTCATCACTAAGCTCTCGTCTCATGGGAATGAATTTACTTGCTTTCTCCCCTACTGTAGCTCTTGCAGGGAATTTTTCATTCTCTATGATTTCCAATATCATCTCTGCTACCTCTTGTGCATCATTTCCACTATTTATCTGCTCTACTATATTGGGGGCTAAATTTGCTACCATTTTGGCATAGGGGGAGTTTTTATCAAAAGTCTCCAAGTTGGTCACCAAGTTTGACCGTGCAAACTGAGTGTCGAAAAAACCTGGCATAATAGAGTGAACACGAATATTAAAATCTCGTAACTCATAACGTAAAGAGTCGGTAATACCCTCAACAGCGTATTTACTAGAGTTATACATGGTAAGTAGTGGCAATCCTATTTTTCCAAGGAAAGAGCTTATGTTTATTATCACTCCACTCTCTTTTTTTCTCATAAGTGGAATAACAGCCTTAGAGATACGCAACACACCAAAAACATTTACATTGAATTGGTTGAACATCTCCTCTTCGTCTAGCTCTTCTACTGTAGAGACCAAGCCATATCCTGCATTGTTAACCAAAACATCTATCTGCCCTATTTGGGCTATGGCTCTTTGAATACTTTGACTATTGGTAATGTCCAGTTCAAGTAGATGAAGATTATCACGCTCTATCTCTAAAGCTTTACTAGGCGTACGTGTTCCTGCATAAACCCTATAACCTTGTTTAGCTAAAAATAGAGCTGTAGCTTTTCCCATACCTGTACTTGCACCTGTAATGAGAACATTTTTTTTCTTTTTCATCATCTGTAAAGTATAATAAAAAAACTCTACTTTACTATTGACAAATATCAAACTATTGTAATATTAACAACCTGCAATGATTAATGATTTTTAAAAGATTCGTAGGCCTCACAAGGAAATGTCTCTGCAATAGGGATATTTTCTCCATGATATGCTAAAATCTCAGCTGGTTCGCCACAGCTTGTAACACAATTATCTACAACTATCGGCTTAAAACTGTTTTCTACATCTCTATCATCCACATAATTATTAGCAAATTCATTATCCATCTTTTCAAATTTACTTATAGGGTCTACAGGTAGAATATCTCCTCCTGCAAATAACGATAGGCTTAACAGTATACTTATTATAATAAATTTCATCCTGACTCCTTTATTTTTCTATATTTTAACATAAATTATTTTTTTTTATGTTTTATTGTTAAAATATTATCTTTAAAACCTTAATCTTAATTGAATTTATAAAATATTTTATATATATTTTACTTATTATTTAAATAATATTTTATTATAAGTTGACATAAATCAATTCATTTTATATATAAATAGGATAATGTTTCTCCTAAATACCTTAGGAGAAACTCTATGCGACTAGTTCTAAGTCTCTTTACACTCTTAACCCTACAGCTCTCTGCTACTGATGACATTACTACTTGTAAGAGCTGTCACCCAACCATTTACAATGAATTTCAAACATCATTTCATAAGAACTCTTCTATTAAAGATGATAAGGTTCATGCAGCTGTTTGGAACAGACACCCAGCTAAAGCTAAAGGCAAATACAAGTGTGCCAAGTGTCATACTCCAAATAATTCATCACACGAAGGAATAACTTGTATTACTTGTCATACGATTACAGCTATAGAGAATCACCCCAAAGCCAACAAAAATATCTATGAGAGCAAAGCTAAAACTTTCTACTCTGCTGAGAAAGGAATGGAAGATAAAAAAGTAATCTATCATGAAAAGAGTTCATGGTTTGGTTTGGTTAAAGAGACAACGGGTTCACCCTATCACGATATAGACTATACTAACGAGAACTTCTATACTGGCAAAGTCTGTATGGGTTGTCACTCACACAAACACAATGGAAAAGGCTTCAGTGTCTGTCAAACAGATAAAGCAGGAGCAGAAAGTAAAGAGAGCAACTGTATCACCTGCCATATGCCTAAAGTTAAAGGAAGTGCAACCTCCATACGTCAAAGTAAAACCCATGCTTTTCATGGTTTTGCAGGAGCAAGAAACCAACCAGAGATGTTAAAGAAGTATGTAGAGGTTGACTTTAAAAAGGAGTTAAAAGGCTTTACTATAACGGTTGAGAACAAAGCACCTCATAACCTTTTAACCCACCCTCTTCGTGTGGTACAACTCAAAACTACACTAAAAAGAGCTGGAAAAACAGAAGCATTAAAAACAGAAACATTTGTAAAGGTCATAGGAACCAACAACAAACCATCTATGCCATGGTTAGCAACGCAAGTGGTTAAAGACAATATGATAAAAGCTAAGGAAAAAAGAGTACTATCTTTTGACAAAGAGCTAAAGAGTGGCGATGAGATAGAGAGCATACTAGGTTACTATATTGTTAACCCAAAAGCAGCAGCAAAACTTGGTTTAGAGAAGGAGAAAAAGTTAACATCATTTACAGTACTAAAACATAGCTACTTTAAGATACCATAATAGAGAAAATAGATGAATATAAAATCTTGATAAACATCAAGATTTTTATAAGAACTTATAATTATAATAAGAAAAAATAAATAGGAGACGATATGTCTGATTTAACAAAAACTGAACTAGAAGTGATGGGTGCGACTGTACCTTTTTATACCTATACCATAGAAGAGACTCAATACTTTGAGTTCGATACTTCAAAATGTGGACCACCAGACCCAATGGTAAATGCAATGGCTGGTTTAAAACTTATTGATGCTGCAAATAAAAAGCTGGTAATGATTAACCACAAGTTCCCTGGTGGGCTTATTGGTAAGATTGGTGAAAACTACAGCCACGAAAAAGAAGAGTTGGCTGATGGTAGAGTAAAAATCATCTTCTCTTACATTGCAGGAGAGAGCGAAAAAGCTGACCTAACTAAAAACAGTTGTGCTGGTTAATAGCTAATGACTCCTATATCTAAAGATTTTGCACCACCACTAAAACTGGTTGCTCCTTTTTTTAAAACAGGGGTCATCTTTTACCTCATCGCTATGATGTCCCTTCTTGCTTTCTCTGCAACATTCTCTTACCAAGAGATGGCAGTCGCAGGGTGGGTTCACCTCTTTTTACTTGGCTTTGTTATGGTTATTATCTTTGGCGCTATGGCACAGCTTATTCCTGTGGTTTTAGAGGTTGGTCATGCTATTGTTGACCTGTACTATGTCATTTTACCTCTACTTGCTATTGGTACGATAGTGATGATAATAGGTTTTTGGATAGAACCAGCACTACTTCCTTATGGTGGATTACTGGTTTTGGTCTCTATGATTACCTTTGCCTTAGAGGCTTTTGTAACACTCAAAAAAGCAGAGATAAAGACACTAACCGTAAAAACAGTTGCTGTAACAAATGCCTACCTTTTAGTGGGTATCTTAACTGGTTTTGCCATAGCTTTGGGGTTAAATGGTACTCTATCTATAGATATAGACACCATACTAAAAGCACATGTCTATGCTGTAATTGGTGGTTTTGTACTACTTACGGTTATGGGGTTCTCTATGACTCTTTTACCCATGTTTTCACTGGCACACG
The DNA here is from genome assembly GCA_027068975.1 of Campylobacteraceae bacterium. Taxonomy (GTDB): domain Bacteria; phylum Campylobacterota; class Campylobacteria; order Campylobacterales; family Sulfurovaceae; genus UBA1140. Next base: position 9,508 of record JALXFN010000081.1, read on the forward strand.
GCTTTGATGACAAAGCTGTAAAAATAGGGTTCAACTTGGTAGCTATGGGTGTAGGCATGGTTTTTATCTCTGCATTAATAGGCATAGAGAGCGTACAATGGCTTGGATATAGTGTAACATTAGTAGGTGTAGTATTTTATATCTATCAAATCTACATAATCTACAAACTAACCGTTAGAAAAGAGATGGACATCTGGGCAAAGTCAATGCTATTTGGCTTTTCAGCACTAATACTCTCTTTACTTTTAGGGGTAATCTATCTGCTAGGAGCATCTGAACCTTGGCTCCATACCTCGGTATGGTTTTTCATGTTAGGCTTTATAGGGTTTCTTATAAACGGTCACCTCTATAAAATAGTCCCTTTTCTAGTCTGGTTCGAGCGTTTTGCTCCACTGGTGGGAAAAGAGAAAGTACCTATGTTACATGAGATGTACCCTAAAAGAAAAGCAGAAATGATGTTTTGGTACTCTTCAGGTGGTACCATTTTAGGAGGTCTTGGGCTATTTGTTCAAAATGACTTTCTATTCCATGCAGGTTCTGCTTTTATGGCTGTAGGTGCAATTTTTCTATACATTTCTATGAGAGAAATGTTAGGATACGGAGAATAATCTTGGAGCATGGACTTTAGTCCATGAATTTAGGGACTAAAGTCCCTACTCCTATAATTAAAGGAAAAAATATGTGTGAAATAACAAAAGAGCAAGTCTTTGATGCAGTAAGTACCGTCATTGACCCCGAGGTTGGCTTTAACTTAGTAGAGATGGGGCTTATCTACGATGCTATTGTAGAAGAGAGCTGTAATGTAGTAGTGGTTATGACCCTCTCCACCCGTGGTTGTCCTCTACACCAAATGATTAAAACTTGGGTTCAAGAGGCTGTTGAAAAGCTAGATGGCGTTGGAGTCGTTGAAGTTGATGTTGTGTGGGAACCAGAGTGGAATATCTCTATGGCTGATGACCATGTAAAAGAGGCTCTTGGTGGTGGTATGCCATCGTAAAGCTTTAATTAAACCACAACTTCAAAAGTGAAGAAATTAATAAATTTTATTTTTTATTTTTTCCACTTTTGAATCTCTAGCTAAACACTATTTTTGTTGCAATAACTCCGACTGCTCCATCATCTTTATAAACTCAGCTCGGTACCCCTCTTTGTCTTTACCTTTAGAATTTTTAGCCAATTCTATAAGCTCTTTATAGCTCAAATCTTTTTTAAATTCTGACTCTTGAAGCAACATGGCAAAACCAACAATGGTCTGAACAAAATTAAAATCATCTTCTTTAATGTCATTATCCTCTTCATTAATAACTTGACTCATTAAAAGCGATTGGTTTCCATTTGGTTGTTTGTATCGTATTTTGACTGTTGCCAACTCTTTGGAATCAATTAATGTTGCTTTTTGATACTTCAATGAACCGACTTCACTTTTATTTTTAGAAGATTGAAGTAGTACTTCATACAATGCCGTTACACTGTGTCCCATGCCAATCTCTCCTGCATCAACTTTGTCATTTTTAAAATCTTCATTGTTTAATACTCTGTTTTCATAACCAATCAACCTATAAGAGTGAACCTTTTTAGGGTTAAACTCCACTTGTATTTTTACATCTTTAGCTACGGTGTAGAGGGTACTTCCCAGCTCTGTGACCAAAACTTTTTTAGCCTCTAACAAATTATCAATATAGGCATAGTTTCCATTGCCTTTGTCGGCTAAGAGTTCCATTTTATTGTCTTTGTAGTTCCCCATTCCAAAACCCAAAACCGTTAAATAAATTCCACTTTTACGTTCTTTTTCTATAAGCTCTACCAAAGCACTTTCACTGCTTTGACCCAAGTTAAAGTCACCATCAGTTGCTAAAACTATTCTGTTGTTTCCACCTTCGATAAAAGCTTTTTTTGCAACATCATACGCTAATTTTATCCCATCGGCTCCTGCTGTTTGACCACCTGCTCGTAAACTCTTTAATGCCTTGACTATCTTCTCTTGTTCATTGCCTTTGGCTCTATCAAGTATGAGTCCTGAATTTCCTGCATACACCACAATAGAGACTTGGTCTTTCTCTCGTAACTGTTTGGTCAAAAGTTTTAAAGATTGAATGAGCAGTGGCAGTTTATTATCATCATACATAGAACCTGAAACATCGAGTAAAAACACCAAGTTATTTGCTGGAAGTTCTGAAATATCTACTTTTTTTGTCTGTAAACCAATCTGAATGAGTTTAGAGTTTTTATTCCACATACTCTGCCCTACTTTTGTATGAACAGCAAAAGGTTCTTTTGTTGTTGGCTCTTCATAATCATAAGTAAAATAGTTAATCATCTCTTCTACCCGAACCACTCCTTTTGGAGGTTGTACTCTGTTTTCCAAAAGATATCTACGAATGTTACTGTATGAGGCTGTATCGACATCTATACTAAATGTTGAAAGAGCAGAGGTAGCAACTTCTTTAAATCTATTTTCATTGACAAAACTGTACTCCTCTGTGTTGTATCTTGGTTTTGATGCAGAAGTGTAGTAACTTCCACCTCCACCACCTTCACAACCACCCAGTGCTACTTCTACTCTTCGTGTCGTTGAATATAAGGTTCCATCTTTACCTTCGACTATGACAACAACCATGCCACTAGCACCCATTTTAATTTTAGTAAAATAATCGGCAACATCATATACGGTATAGACAGCAATCAGCGAGAAAGGTGTTGTATCTGTAAATATAGCAACCGATTTAGCAGAAATAGTGGTACTAATATGAATAGGAACAGCCCCTCCATTACTTGCGATTTTGGGTATGCTTACTATAATTCTAGCATCTTCTTTACTCTTACTTGTACCATAGAGTTTGAGCATTGCATTGTTAATGCTGGTACTACTCCAAGCCTCTTTTTTTGTCTCTCTAAAGTTTTCTCCTTGTAGTAAAAAACCACTAAGAAGAAAAATAAGTATCATAAGCTTTTTCATTACTTAATCTTTATAGATTCACTGCTACCGTCACCTGACAAATCTCTCCATGTTATGGTTAAAATCTCACCTTTTTTAGCCAAAAATTTAAACTTTAAAATAGGGTTTTGAGAGAGAAACTGACTGCTTGAAAGCTCAAAGACTGTTCTTTCGCCCACTTTTGCAACAACATAAGTAATAAAGTTTGCATTTACTCCTTTTCTCTTTGCTACATTATAAGTCATCATTTCATGTTTAATTTGTACTTTTGCCTTTACTAGACCATTTTTTGATTTTGCTTTTATTTTCAGATTATTCATAGTTTTTCCTTTATAAAATTTTGGAGGTTACCCCTCACATGATTCACCTAAAACCATTACCGAAGTATGCGTTACATAAAACTCCCCATCTTCACCCTCAACAACTAAAGTAACTACAGATGCTTCATTTTCAATAGTTTTTAGCTTTATTTTTAAATTGTAATCAACGATACCATTTTCAGGAACTGTCCAAACAGAAACAGCCGATTCAGGGTTAGAGTTTTGAAACAGTGCTACCGTTTTTGCTTTAATTTTTGATTTAATCCCAACAGGAACAGACATTCCATTAGAGGTCATCTTAGTATTTTCAAGCTAATCTCTTTGCTCTCTTTTAATGTAACATCTCCATAAAGTGCTTTAATCGCATCATTCACACTCTTAGCCGTCCAAGTAACTGGTTTTGTTTTTCTAAAGTCCGTAGCTAAAACCCCAAGTGGTAAAAGCAATGCTGAAGTCAAGCCTATGCCTAAAAATTTTCGTCGTTCCATCTTCTATCCTTTGTATTGTTCTAAGAAAATTATAAGATAGAGTTTTAGGATTTTTAGGATTAGATTTCTTAAAATTCTAAGCAGTGAGAACTAAGGGTAGATTTATTTCATCTCTAATAAAACCTTATTTGATAGTTTTGTGACATTACCGAAAATATCATTAGTCCAGCACTTAATGTTAATCCAAGTGCAAAAGAAAAATAAGCTCATTTAAGCATTCTTAAGATAGAAGTCCTGAAGCTGTAATTATAACGGTTAATATAAAAACACTTGCCTTAGAATCAGCTAATGCTGAAAGGTCAAGGTTTGAGCGTAAACTGTTACGAAATAGGGTCTCTACAGAGCGAGATTATTTTGGAGTGGATTTTTTAAAATTTTTAACTATTTTGGGTTGTTTGGACAAGGGTTACTCCTAATTTTAGATACTATTGATATAATATTAAACAAATTATAACAGAAAAAACCAAAAGGCTATATATGTTCCAAAACTTACTTCTCTTTTTTTTAATACTATTCTCTATCCCAACTATATTAAATGCAGAAATCATTACCATAGAAAAAAAAGTTTCTATGGTAAATGATGATGCTGAAGAGTCTTTAAATGGTGTTGTCAATACAATAAGTTCCGATTTAGAACTTACTGAAGATGATACACTTCAAACCATTGGTATACGATTTAGTAATATTGATATTCCTAAAGATGCAAGTATTAAAAAAGCCTATATTCAGTTTAGAAGTAAAGAAGCTTCTAAAGAGATAACTCATTTAAAAATTCAGATAGAAGATAGTAGCAAAGCGAAACTTTTTTTGAATATCCCTTATAATATAAGTTCAAGAAAAAAAAGAGATACCTTTGTTACTTGGCAACCTCTAAATTGGTTTGAACATGGGGAAAAAGAAGAACAGCAGACACCTGATATTAAAAAGTTGATAGAAGAGATTATTGCTTTAGATGATTGGGATAGAGACAATAATGCGATAGCATTTATTATTACAGGTATTGGTGATAGAGTGGCTACTTCATTTAGAGATTTAGAACTTAGCAACTTAAAATATGCACCAAGTTTACACATAGAATATTCCATGGAGAAAGAGCAAAAAGAAGTTACAAAAAAGAGCGAAGAGCTAAACATTTCATCTCCTCTTAAAATTAATGAAATACTGGCTTCAAACAGTTCATCCTCTATAGATTTAGATGAAAAAGAGTTTTCTGATTGGATTGAGTTATATAACGATTCTAATACGTCACTAGATATTGGAGGCTTTTCACTTTCAACAAATATTAACCTTAAAAATAAATGGAAAATACCTAAAAACACTAAAATAGTAGCCCATGGATATTTACTTATTTGGGCAGATGAAACAAATCAAAAAGCATTAGAACTTCATGCCAATTTTAAACTTTCAAGTAAAGGTGGAGCAGTTATACTTTTAAATGCTCAATCTAAAATTATTGATAAAGTTCTTTATCCAAAACAGAAAAGTGATATTTCTTATGGTAGGGAAAAAGATAAAATTGGATACATGACCCCTTCTCCACATAAAAAAAATGGTAAGATATTTAAAAGTAATAAACGTTATAAAGCTCCAATTTTTTCAAAAATAAGTGCTTTTTATGAAGGGAATCAGACTTTAGAGATAACTACCAAAAAAGATAAGAAAGATAGATTAATCTACTATACTTTAGATGGGTCTATACCTACGAAAAAATCTAACAAATACATAGCCCCTATTCATTTTTCCAAAACAACAGTTGTTCGAGCAAGAGTATTTGGAGAGCATAAATTTCCTAGTAAAGTTCTTAGCCACACCTATTTTATTGATGAGAACATCACTCTTCCTGTTGTTGCTTTGGCTATTGACCCTAAGTATTTGTATGACAAGCAAATAGGTATTGCAGAACATTATAATGAACGATGGATACGAGCAGCGTCATTTTCTTTTTTAGAAAAAGGAGAACTAAAAGTTTCAGAAAATATTGGTATGCGAATTAGTGGAAATCATACACGTTGGTATCCACAAAAGTCATTTGCCATTTATGCTAAAAAAAGATACGGAAAAAAATCTATTAAATATCCTTTGTTCAGAGATAAGCCTCAAATTAAAAAAGTAAAGAGTTTTATACTTAGAAACTCAGGAACACATTGGGGTCATAGTATGATGCATGAGGGAGTTTCTCACCAAATTGTAAAAGATAAAATGGATATAGATTATCAATCTTTTCAGCCCGTTGTAGTATTTTTAAATGCCAAATATTGGGGAATTTATAATATTCGAGAAAAAATGAACATAGATTATTTAAAATCTAATCATCATATAGGGAAAAAAGAAGTTGACCTGATAGAGAATGACGATACCCCAAAAGAGGGAAATTTAGAAAGTTATCAATCACTTATTAAGTATATTAAAACACATGATATGAGCAATGATGCGTATTTTAAAGTAGCCTCCTCTCAAATAGATATGCCTGAATTTATAAACCATATTATTGTAGAGAGTTTTTTTGGGAACTCTTCTATTCATCATAATATTAAACGTTGGAGACTAAAGTCAGAAAATGGAAAATGGCGAACATTACTTTTTGACTTAGACCGTGGTTTTCAAAACCCTAGAGACAATATTTTAGGTTATGTATTAGACGATGATGAGAGCAGTTTGATATTTACCTATTTTATGCAAAATGAAAATTTTGTTAAACTATTTACAGATAGATATTTATTTCATTTGGACAATACTTTTAATACGAAAAGAGTAAACTCTTTTATTGCAAAAGCAAAAGCTGAAATAGAGCCTGAGATGGAACGTCATTTCAAAAAATGGTCAGAGGATAAAGATAAACAAAGTGTTTCGGTGAAGACATGGGAAAAAGATATAGAGAAGATGTTTCTGTTTGCTAAAGAACGCCCCTCTCTTGTAAGAGAGAAGCTAAAAGAGAGTTTTAATAATTAGTTTGCTATCATCACTTTTGATGATAACAAACATTTAATTATTAAATATTATTTAGTTCCTCCTTGACATAATGAACAATCACATGTACAATTACCTGCATAACCATCTTCTCCTGCATTATTTTGTTTATTAGGAACAACTGTAATATGAGTAGGATTTGTTCCCACAGTTAAGTTTGCTCCATCAGGAAGTGTTGACTCAACTACTGTAACTTCTACTGAACCCTCTGGAACATTTGAAATACAATAATTTCCTCCAGTAGCTGTTTCTCCTTTAACTTCATTTCCACTTGCAGCAAGAATTTTAATTAGAATACCAGTTGCACCTTCTTCATTTGCATCTTTTTTACCATTTTTATTTACGTCATGAAATACAATACCACATACTTTTCCTGTTTTAGGAGTAACATCTGGCTTACCATAGCCATCTTTTCCTGCCCAATTATCCTCACCTGCTTTTACTGTTACTGAACTTGGGTCTTCTCCTACAACTTGACCAGAATTTTCAGGTAATGTGCCTTCATCTACA
>JALXFN010000082.1 GCA_027068975.1 Campylobacteraceae bacterium
CTCTATAGTTTTGTAAAATGAGTTCATTCTATTTGACCTTTATAGCCTCATAGACAAAAATATTTGGGTGTAGCTCTAAACAGTTTATATTTAGTCCTGCTTTCATACATAGTGACAAAAAGAAGTCATCAAAATTTGAAACCTGCTCCCAAACACTAGGTAGATAGGTTGCCTGATGCCCATTATGCTCTAAGATGACACCGTGTATATTGGGTTTTATTTTACTCTTTAAATCCTCAATCGTAGTATAGGGTAGAGGTTTAGGTTCAGTTAAAATAGATACCTCTACCTCTAAATTGTCCAACTCATTTTTATTTACAGGTTTAAAACGTGGGTCATTGAGTGCAGCAGATTTTGCATTGTGTATAATATCATCAATTAGACTTCGATGAGCAACAATAGAGCCAATACAACCTCTTAGGTTATTAAACTCATTTATAGTTACAAAAACAGCTCTCTCATCTTTGAGCCATGGGTACTTTTGTAGTAACTCATTTTTTGGAATTGTATCTCTATTTAAAACAGCATCTTTAATAGCCTCTTTGGCTATTTGTAAAATTATATCTTTTTGCTCTTTTGTAAACATGCTCAATCCTTTTTTAATACTATAGCACACTATTTTGTGAACCTCACTCTCCCAAATCAAAGATTATGGGAGAGGCTTCCTTTGTCATGAATACGAGATAAAAGAAGTAATTCTTAGCAGAACTAAGCAACCTCTCTTAACTTAATTAACGAAGACAAATTATGACTGGCTCTGTCTACAAGCCAAGGAACTTTTGCCTCAACTTGCAACCTTGACTTTTCAGACAAGGGTTTTATGCTGTTAATGTTTTATCTGATTACAGCTTTTATATCTAATCAGAACCTCATACATTAAGATTTTAAAGAACTTAGGAATAGTTAATTAAGTCTTTTTCTCTTATTTCAGGACAGTGCTTAATTAATAATTCTGTGTTATTATATATTTTTTTATATTATAGAAAACTTATTTAGAATACACAAACATTCTCTTTTTCTCTAACCTCTCCCAAATCAAAGATTATGGAAGAGGATTGCGAGAAAAACTTTGTTCAAAAGAGTGCAACTTAAGTTGCTAAATAGAGGATTTTAAGGGAGTAGGGGGGTAGGTTTTAACCTACCACTCAATATCAGCTGTTAACATAATTTTATCATTTCTAGTTCCAAGTTTACTACCACCCTCTCCAAGGTAGTTAGCAATAAACTCAACATTTTTATTGTACTTATAAGATACACCTGCAATAGCTCTTTTTTTCTCTCCACTATTGTCGTCCATATCAAAGTAGTCGTATCGTCCAAGTAGATTCCATTTTGGAGTAACTCTATACTCACCATTTACAGAGTACCCTTTACCTTTTTTAGAGGCAATACCATCACTTACTTTAATGTATTGAGCAGATGCTAGGAACTCTGGTTGGTTATAGACAGCGTGAAGACCCATCCAATTTAAATCTTGATTTCCATGTTTATTGCTTTTACTATTTTGTTGTCCAAAGAAAGAAACATTTGCATAGGTTAATGACTTTTTAGTATGCTCTTTTCCTGTTCCAAGTAGATGACCTGTTAATCTCCACTCTTTACTTAACCCCTCTCCATCTTCTTTATTGTGATACCCCTCACCATTAAAAAGACCTAGCTCACTAGAGAAATACTCTGTTTTTGTTTTAAAGTCTACACCTCTATCGGCAGAGTTACTTAAGTCAGCACCATTTCCTGTCTCTGTTAATGTTTTAGAGATTGAACGATAATACCAACCATTATGCTCTTCATAGTCAATCCATGGTCTATGAGCTTGTCCTAGCTCTACACCTGTATTTGGA
>JALXFN010000083.1 GCA_027068975.1 Campylobacteraceae bacterium
ATTAAAATTAATGAAAATAAGTTTAAACCTATTTCAGAGAATCACTTAAAAATTTCTAATTAAGTTCTCTCTTTATCGTATTTTTATTTTAAAAAATATCGAAAAAAACTCAAATAGACGTTTGTTTCGTTTTCTTATATTTAGTTGTTAAAGACCACTTAAAAACTCTAGGAACTTTATCGACTTAATCTCTAAGTCGTACCCTTTGTTCTTGGACGCGTATTATAGAGAAATTGTCTAAGGATGTCAAGGGTTTTTCCGATTTTATCAAAAATTCTTTCGATTTTTCTCTTTTTTTACTTTTAAAAAAAGAAAAGGTTTGAAAAAAATAAATTAATAGCACTCTTGATTTAACATTTAAACTATTTTTTCCTGCCCCAAACGATAAAGAGCAAAATCATATTTGATAGGGTCAGTTGCATCAAAACTCTTTAGAGTCTCAGTCAACTCTAAAGTAGCTCTCATATCATAAGTCTTTCGTTTTAAAAGTCCAAGCTTTTGAGAAACTTTAAAGGTATGTGTATCTAAAGGCATAAGCAAATCTTTTTTATCTATTTTTGACCAAATTCCCATATCTAGTTCATCTTCTCTTACCATCCAACGTAAATACATTAAGTAACGTTTATATGTTCCTGCAGAGTTTACTTTTTTAGGAACGGAGCCTATTAAAAAACTATACCCCCTACTCTCATACGGGTAGACCTCTTTTAGCGTTGCTATAAAATTCCACAAACCATCTAAAATATTTTGCTCTTTTTTATAACCTTCATAAAAAATATTTTCTATGCTATCTATCTTTTTTAAACGTTTAAGAGCAATAAACAAAGCCACCACATCTTCTGATTTTTGAAACCTATAATAATGTTTTGAAAGCTCTTTTTCTATAACCTCATCTGACTTTTCTAGTAAAGAGAAATCTAAACTCTCTAAAAATTTTACAATTAACTTAGCATTACCATACGCAAACAAAGCACAAACAAGCGCTATAGTTTCATCTTGATATTTAGATGCTATCAGCAAAGGGTCTGGTTTTTCATAAGATAACTCTGTTTTAGAATTTCTACTTTCTACCTCTTTATCTAATTGACTTTTTATATTCATATTTTAACCCCCTTGATTCTTTATATTATAACTTTATCAATAAAGATAAAGTTAATACTTAGCAGATATTAAATAACTATTTTTTACTATATTTACACCAATATTCTAGCTATATTTAAGTATAATATCATATTAATGAATAATATTTAACATAATTAAAGGCTATTATGAAAGCTGTAAAAGATAGAAAGTTGCCACCTAAAACTACTGTATTCGAAGAGCTAAGAAAACCAAAAAAACAAAAAGATTATCGATCTATAGAGACGCTATTTAGGAATACCTTACGCTCTAACCTTGAGCTGACCTCGTTGGCAGATACAAAAGCCAGTGTACTCATTTCAGTTAACGGTTTTATTTTGACTGTTATTATTACAGCATCAGGGTTGTATCTTAACAATCCAGATATGCTGTACCCTTTTATTACTATTATGCTGACAGCACTTATCTCTATACTTCTTGGAACCATGGCAATTCGTCCACGAGACAAAGCTCAGTTCATTAGGAAAGAGCACCTACAAAAGTTTAACTCTATCGCCTACTTTCAAGATATGTCAGAAGCATCACCCGACGAGTACCTACAAACAGTTAGAGCTATTTTAAAAGATAAAAAATCTCTCCATGAGCATATTATAAAACACATACATATTTTAGGTTCAGAGATAAAGCTCAAATACCTATGGCTAAAAAGAGCTTACGCTGCTTTTGGAGTTGGTCTTAGCTTAAGTGCAATTTTAATGATAATTGCTATGTTCAAAAATATTGATATAACTCCTAGAAACAATCAATTTTCACATATTAATGAACCCTCTGGAGCCATATCCCTCAACGATGGTAAAGTATTGTTAGTTGAAGATAAGAGTAAACAGGCACTACAGCTAGTTGAAGTCAATAAAGATGGAGCAATAAATGATGTTGGTATTTTTATAGTTAAAGATGATGGATCTTTTGAAACACATGGTGCAAACTATAGTATAATAAAGGAACAATAGGTGAGATTTTTAATAGTAGTGATTTTATTTACTCTCTTTGCCCAAGGGTCAGAAGAGAAAATGGGTGGGCAGATAGTTTTCGATAGGTCTACCTTAACAGGAGATGATTATAATGCTCATGGCAGAGAGATTCGTCGTGCAAGACTCTACTTAAAAGGGAAAGCCTCTTCTAAACTCATGTATGAAATTGAGTACAGTTTAACAGGTAATAATGAGTGGAAAGATGTCTATGTTAAACACAATACATTAGATAATTTAGGTATACAAGTAGGAAATATAAAAGAACCTATAGGTTTAGAGAGTTTAACCAGTTCTAAAAATGGTACTTTTATGGAGCGTTCTTTGACCGATACCTTTATACAAAGTAGAAAACTCGGTATTTTAGTACAAGGAAACTATGAGAAAGGAGAGCATAAAGGTACCATATCGTTAGGTATCTTTGGTAAATCACTAGATAAACTCTTAGCAAAAAAGAGAGATGGAACCTCTATAATTGGACGAATAACTTACGCACTTATACATGCAAAAGATGATGTTATCCATCTTGGACTCTCTGTAGGAAAGACCAAGTATGATAAGAAGTCTATAAAATTCTCTACCGATGCAGGTGCTCACATGTATGATGGTTCATTAATAAAAAGTAAAATCAAAAATGTAAGAAGAACAAAAAGATTTGGTGCAGAAGCTGCCGTAGTAAAAGGTCCATTCTCTTTTCAAGGTGAGTACATTGCTATTACTGCATCTAACAACAAAAATAACTATAATTTTGATGGTTGGTATGGACAAGTTAGTTGGTTTGCTACAGGTGAACACCGAAAATATAAAGCCAAATCAGCTAAGTTTTCACGAATTAAAATCAAAAAACCTTTTAAAAAACGGCTAAATGGATATTGGGGTGCAGTAGAAATAGCTTTTAGAGTTAGTAAAATCAATCTAAGCGATAAAAACAAAATTGGTGGAGAGGAGACAGACTTAACTTTAGGCATCAACTACTATCCTCAAAAAAATATTCGATTAATGTCAAACTATACTTTTGCAGAAGTAACCAAGCCTGAAATTATAAAAGAGCATGTTATTCAAGTAAGAGGACTATATGGGTTTTAATAATCCCATATAGATAACAAACTACTTCTTACTACAGTCACTCTCTACTTTTTCTAACGTTGCAAAACCACAACCCTCTTCCTCTTTTGCTGCTTTAAAAAGGTCTGTACTCTCACTTGTCGCCGATATAGAGACACTCTCTTCTATAACGACTTGGCTATCATCTTCTCCAAATTTATTTTCAAAAAACTTAATAATATCTTTATCGCCATTGATTATCTGAACCTTTTTACCATTTTTAATCAGTAAAATAGGAATTGTATTAAAGTTCATAAACCTAGCAAAATTTTGCGCTTCTACACCCTCTATATCTATTTTTTCAAAAGAGATATTTTCTTTATGCATATACTCTTTAACTTTTTTACAATGTGGACAAGTTGGTGACTGAATTAAGTAGTTTCCATTTTTAACAACAAAAGCTTCTGATTTTGGTAGATTTAAAAAGCTTAAGGCAGTAATCACAGCAATAATAGCAGGTATAATCATTACAAGGTATCTTGGAGGTGTAGATAAAATAGTTATAGTAAATAAAAATCCATAGACTCCCATACAAAATTTACACATCTCTGGCGAAACAAAGTATTGATAACCTAGTAGTAGCGTCTCAAAAGATAAAGCAGCAAATAGAATCATATAGAAAAGCTTTTTACTCACTTTCTCTTTGTAACTTAACAAACCTAAAACAGCTAAAACAAAGGCTGTAAACATACCCATATAGTTCAGATAAATACCGTCAATCCAAATAAGGTTATCTGCTAATGCACAACCTGTAGACTCACATAGTGATGAATGATTTAATTTTAAAAATGTATCTATAGCAATATAAATAAAAAACAAAATTGGTAAATAGATAAATGATAATTTTTTCAAAATAATCTCCTATATTTTTATGTATTTTAACCTACTCTACCTAAATTTGTAAAGTTACTTATAAAAGCTTACGATAAAATACGATTTAATTTACTCAAGGATTATATAATGGCACTCATTAGCCTCTTTAATATTGACAAAAACTATGATGTAAAACAGCTTCTAAAAGGTGTTAATTTTCAGCTTAATGAAGGTGAACGTGTAGCTGTAGTTGGGCAAAATGGTTGTGGGAAATCGACACTACTGAAAATCATCTCTGGGGAGGTCGAAGCAGATGAAGGAAAACGTGTAAAAGATAGAAGTGTTATGGTAGACTCTCTTGACCAAAATCCAAAGTTTACAGAGGGGCTGAATGTTCGTGATGCCATAGAGAATGAACTGACAGAACTAAAAGAGGCAAAAAAACGTTACGAAGAACTTACCACCCTTATTAGTGAAGATTTTGAAAATAAAAAGCTCCTTGATGAACATGCCAATGTAAGTAACTACCTAGACCATCATAACGCTTGGAACCTCGATGACAAAATAGAACGCGTATTACAAGAGTTTAAACTTAAAGAGTATGAGTACCGTGATGTAAACTCCCTTTCAGGAGGAGAACAGCGTCGTGTAGCTTTGGCTTCACTCATCTTAAAAAAACCCGATGTTCTTTTACTTGATGAGCCTACCAACCACTTAGATGTTTATATGGTAGAATTTTTAGAAGAGATTTTACTAAAAGAGAAGTTTACACTGCTTATTATCTCTCACGATAGGCACTTTATCAACTCTATTGCTACACGCATAGTAGAAGTAGAAAACATGAACATCGTCTCTTATGAGGGTGGATATGACAACTACTTAGTGCTTAAAGAGGAGCGTATGAAGAGTATGGCAAAAACACACAACACACTTCTAAAATTTTTAAAACGAGAAGAGGAATGGTTAAGCCGTGGGGTCAGGGCAAGACTTACTAGAAACCAAGGACGAAAGGCAAGAGTCTTTGAACTAAGAGAAAAAGCCAAAAAAGACCCTACCCTTATACGTAAAATGCAAATAGAACTTGAACGTGAGAAAAAAAGCTTTAACCGTGGTGACGAAAAAGGTATGTCAAAAAAGAAGATGCTCTTTGACATAGAGAACCTACACTACTCTATAGCTGGTAAAAACCTTATAGAGGGTTTTAGCACTAGAATCTTACAACGAGATAAAATAGCCATAGTAGGACACAATGGTTCAGGTAAATCAACTCTACTAAAACTTCTTTTAGGACGATTAAAACCGAACAAAGGTAGCATAGACCAAGGTGAATTTAAAATAGGCTATTTCGACCAGCATCGTGAGATGCTGGACAACAACAAAACTATTTTAGATACCTTCTGCCCTGATGGTGGGGACATAGTGGATGTCATGGGTAAAAACATGCATGTTTTCGCCTACATGAAGTCTTTTCTATTTCCAGAAGAGTACATGACAAAAAAAATAGGAATGCTAAGTGGAGGAGAGAAAAACCGTGTTGCCTTAGCCCTACTTTTTACTAAAAAAACCGACTGTCTTATCCTCGATGAACCTACCAACGACTTAGACATTCAAACCATTAACATCTTAGAAGAGAAACTTCTAAACTTTCCTGGTGCATTAGTATTTGTAAGTCATGACCGTTATTTTATAGATAAAATAGCCACTAAACTTCTAATATTTAAAGGAGATGGTGTAGTAGAGGAGTCCTTTCAAGAGTATAGTGAGTATCTACTGATAGAAAAAAACATCAACGACCTCTATGAGATAGAAAAAGAGGTTAAACAAAAACCCGTAGGGGTTGACCAATGTGTCAATCCACCAAAACAAAAAACAAAACTAAGCTACAAAGACCAAAGAGACTTAGAGCGTCTTCCTGACCTCATAGAAGCATTAGAGGCTAAAATAGACGAGATAACTGCCTGTCTTTATGACCCTGCTTGTTATGAAGAAAAAGGTTTAGTAAATGTAGCTGATGAACTTAAAAAAATTGAAGCAGAATATGAGGAGATGAGTGAAAGATACTTAGAAGTTTTAGAAATGGAAGATGAGTTATCCTAAAGTTATATTTATAAATCATATTTTTCAATAATTTTCAGTATAATCTATTTTTAAAGGAAATTTCATGAAACTTCAAAAAGCTTTTTTTATACTGTTACTGTCAACGCTTTCACTTTTTGCTACACCAAACAGAGCTTGGAATAAGCAAAATATATTTGTAAATGTAAATAGAGAACTTCTAAATGGTGATGCTCATCTATTACAAAACCTAACAAGGCTACAAAACTTTTACAATAGCCGTCAAAACAGACCTATTTGGCTAAGCAATAGAGGAATTAAAGGGAAAAAAGTGATGCAACTTCTCTCCTCTATTCAAAAAGATACTACTCTTGACCCACGGAGTCATATCAATAAAAAAGCCAAAAAACTAAAAAAAGATTTAGAGCGTAAACACACCAATGCCTCTATCATTAGACTAGAGCTTGAGCTTACCACACTCTATTATGATTTTTTACAACATACCATTTATGGGGAGATAGATTGGAAATCATTTGATGCCTATCTTGCCCAAAACCAAGCCAATGGTATTGATAGCAATTGGGTTCGTTACCCACTCTACTTTGATATTTTGTCACTTATGTCACAAGAAAATGTTATACAAACTTTAAATCAAGTTACTCCACATGGGTATAATTATAAAAAATTAACCTCTGCTCTCTATCGACTCTATAAAATAAAATGGCAAGGTGGCTGGGGTCGGCTTCCAGCAGTTAAATCTATAAAAAAAGGACAATCTGGTTCAATAGTTGCTAAGCTCAGAAAACGTCTTAGCATCTCAGGCGACTACAGACCATGTTCTACAAAAGTATCAAATAACTACTTTGGTACCTGTCTCGAAAAAGCTGTTATGCGTTTTCAAAAACGTCACAACTCTGTAGCCGATGGAGTAGTAGGAAGAGGAACACAGCAACTTTTAAATATAAGTGTTAACAGTAAAATAAACAAAATTTTACTCAATATTGACCGAATAAAGTGGCTACCTCGTAATGCAACTGAGCGTCATATTGTGGTTAATATTCCTGAATATATGTTACACTATTATGAGTATGGAAGAGAGAAAAAAACGCTTAGAGTTATTGTAGGAGATACAAAACATCCTACCCCAATCTTTTCAGATACTCTATCGTATATTACTCTGAACCCTTACTGGAAACTTCCTCCTGGAATCATTAGAAAAGAGGTTGTTCCTGCTATGCTAAAAGACCCTAATTATATGAAAAAACATGGACTTGAAGCACATGAAACATGGGAAGAAAACTCATCTGTAGTTTCATTAAAAGGTATAAACTGGTCAGAGTACCTTAGTGAAGAGAGTAAATTTCCATATAGACTTATGCAACCACCTGGACCTAAAAATGCTTTAGGAAAAATAAAATTTAAATTTCCAAACAAATTTTCGGTCTATCTTCATGATACACCAACCAAACATCTATTCAAAAGGAAAAAGAGAGCTTTCTCACATGGTTGTATACGACTATCACAACCATTCTCTCTACTGAAAAGTTTATCAAAAAATGAACCTTATATTAGTTCAGCTGAGGTTAAACATATTCTATCAACTAAACAGAAAAAAGAGATTGATTTGACCAGAGACATTCCCATTCACCTTGTCTACTTAACAGCATGGGTCAATGCCAACAATCAGCTAATGTTTGGTGATGATATCTACAAATATGATAGATATCAACGAAGAGTTATTCGTTAGGATAAATATATAAGTAAGAAAAATAGAAACAAACAAGCATAATTATCAACACAATATCCCGTAATATAGTGCTTTAATGTTTCATTTTACTTTTATTTATATAAGCAAAAAAATAAAATGTATAGATACTATCCATATACCCAATAAATAGAGATAAAATTTAAATAAATCTTAACTTACAATTGAAAAAAGCAGAGAGTATAGATATAATTTATCTATATCAAACGAATAAGGGTAGATTATGAAAAAGATACATTTAGATGGATACAAGAAATTTAAAAAAGAGTATTTTAAAGACAACAAAAAACTCTTTGATGAACTCGCTTTAGGACAAAATCCTCACTCCATGATTATTACCTGTAGTGATAGTCGTGTATCACCTGTAAAAATCTTATCTGGTACACCAGGAGAGCTTTTTATTGCACGTAACATTGGGAACATTGTACCTCCTTACGACCGAACCAAAGGTGCTACTCAATCTGCTATAGAGTATGCAGTCAATGTACTTAAAGTAGAGAGTCTAATTGTCTTGGGACACAGTGCATGTGGTGCATGTAGTCATCTTTATCATGAAAAAACTGAAGACGAAGAGCATGTTGAACTTAGTCATGTAGATGAGTGGCTTACTCTTGCTTACCCAGCAAAACATGAAGCCTTACTAGAGTGTATGCATAATCCTGAAAAGAATCGTGCAGAGATTACTGAAAAAAACAACATTCAACTCTCTATACAACGTTTAATGACCTACCCCTATGTGGTTGAAGCGTTAGAAAACAAAACAATGGAGATTCATGGATGGTGGTATAATGTTGGTACAGGAGACCTTGAAGCTTACGATTATACAACTAAAACGTTTAAAAAAATTTCATCAGAGTAGCATCAAGCTACTCCACTACAGACTCAAAATATCTTGTTGAAAAGTTATAAGTCTCAACTTTTCCCGTTCCAATATCAAACCACCAACCTTCTAAACTAATCTCATCTTTTACTAAACGACTTTGGATATATGGATACTCCATCAATCGCTGTAAAGAGACAATAACATTATGCTTCTCTGTTAACTCAAAAATATTTTTACTATCATCTGCATGTACTTCTAACATCGCTGCACTCTTTGCAGGAACAATATGTTGTAACCATGATTCAACATGAGGCAATGCTACTTCACCCTCTTTAGGCTCATGATACATATGGGCACAAGCACCACAGTTACTATGTCCAAGAACAATAATCTTTGGTATATTTAAAGCATTAACAGCATACTCTATAGCAGCTTGAGTTGAACCTTTAGCTGGTTGATATGCAGGTACAACATTCCCAATGTTACGTGCAATAAAAAGCTCACCTGGTTGTGCATTTAATAATAATGATGGATTAATCCGACTATCACTACAGGTAATCATCATGGTATGTGGTGTTTGATTTTTTGAAAGTTGAGAAAACAAATCACTGTTTTTTTTAAAATACTCATTCAAAAAAGTACTGTATCCCTCTTTTTGTAATTTTTCCATTTTTTATCCTAATAAATTTTAAAGATTTTATATAAATACCACTTATGTTTTAATTAAATTTTATTTATTATTTACTGTTACTTATTAATATTTTTTAATATTATAAAACCAAATCTATTTTAAATAAAAAGAATAGCACTTTAATCAAAACTACCCTTTTAGACTATTTCAGTATACTTTCTATATGAACTTAAAAAAATCTCTAAAGCCCATAAAAAAGAAAATTCAAAACAAAGATAAACTCTACAATACTATTCGTAGAGTTTATACTCACCTCTCTGAACTTTCCAATGAAGAGATTTTAGACTACTATCATGTTAGGTCACTAAAAGAGCTTGAGATGCATATTGAACATATTAAAGAAGTACTTCAAAAACAGATAAAAAACTATGAAGAGGAGTTAGAGCAGATAGCCACTTGTTTCTGTTTAGACTCTAGTGAAAATTTCAAGTACCTTTACAGCACAAAAAAAGAGGCAGAGGAACAGATAAAATTTACGTTAAAAACAAAACAAATTAAATTAATCCTTTACCCTTGTCCTTTTCATTGTGGTTGGCATTTAACAAAGATATGATACAGTATGAAACCATTTACCACTCAAAAGCTACTAGAAATCACCACATGGATAGAGACAAAACTTCAAGAAAAAGAGACGCTATCTTTTCAAGTTTTAAATCCTGACAACAATTCTAACGCCATAGGCTATAAAGCATGGGTCAACTTGGCTGAACTTCATCATTGCAAAATGCTTACGCCTCTAATCGTCAATGAACAAACGATACAACTCACTTTTAAAAAACTCAATATTAACGACTCTTTTCACGCTACACCCATAGAGAAACAAGAAGAAAAATATGGAATAGAATCTAAATTTTTCAACATCAATAAAAATGAAGAACCCACATTTTTACATGCTTACAAAAAAGCTTTAGAGGCTGTAAAGGTTCAAAATAGAAAACAGATTTTAAACTTAGGCATCAACAAAGGTGATGAGTTTGAACTGATAGAACAACTCATTCCAAAAGAGATTTTTGATAAGATTAAATTTATAGGCATCGACCATTCACAAACAGCTTTAACATTTGCAAAAGAGCGTTTTCCTAAAGATAATGTAGTGTTCTATAAACATGATATTAATAGACTAAGTGAACTCAATTTAGCAAAATCTGACCTTATTATAAGTATAGGAACCCTACAGAGTCCAAGCATTAACTATAAACCATTTTTAATGTCTTTGGTACAAGAGCATCTTACGTATGATGGAGCTTTTATTTTAGGCTTTCCAAACAGCAGATGGATAGAAGGTGAACTCATTTACGGTGCAAAAGCACCTAACTACCCCTACTCTGAAATGTCGCTTCTTTTTAATGATGTTATCTTTGCCAAAAAGTACTTACAACAGAAAAAGTTTCGAGTCACCATTACTGGTCGTGAGTATATATTTTTAACAGCCACACGCATAGGTGTTTCATGCTAGAAATTTCTGCTCTTTTGACTCTTTCTCTTTTGGGTTCGGTACCTATTATAAAAAAAATCCAAAAAGCGAAGAGTATAAAACATCAAGAACGATTAGAACTCTCTGCTTATCTGCTTGGTATTCAAAAAGAGATTGAAGAACTTCCAACAGAAATTTATCTACAAAAAAGTTGGCTATATGAAAACTTCATAAATGAAATAACAGAGATAATTCAAAATGACAAAGCCATTTTAAGATATCTCGACAGAGAGTTGGCTCCTGATATATTTGAGATATATGAAAACAAAAAACATTGGCTAAGGTACATTAACTATGAGTTTTTTGAAGATGAATTAAAAAATTATGAAAACTACTTTAACAACATAGAATCAAACCCACTAACCCCCATGCAACGTCTAGCAATCATTACCCATGAAGAGAACAACCTCATATTAGCAGGAGCTGGTTCAGGTAAGACCTCTGTTATTCTTGCCAAAGTTGGCTATATTTTAAAAAAGGGCTATGCCACTCAAGATGAAATTTTAGTTCTAGCATTTAATAAAAAAGCTCAACAAGAGCTAGAAGAACGCTTCAAAAATAGACTAAACGTAAATATAACCATAAAAACTTTTCATGCCTTTGGTAACAACATAGTAAAAAAGAGCAGTGAAAAAGAGAGTCAAAACTTTGACGAAATGATAACAAAAGCAACTCAAGCCATAGAGACAGAACAGTATCTTTCTCCTTACCGTTACCTATTTATAGATGAGTTTCAAGATATTTCAGAAGATAGAAACCGATTAATACTTGCATTGAAAAAGCAAAATGATGCCAACATAACTGTAGTCGGTGATGACTGGCAAAGCATCAATAAATTTGCAGGAAGTAACATTGATATTATTCAAAATTTTGAAGCGTATTATGGTTCAACTGCAACCATAAAACTAGACTACACCTTTAGATTTAATCAAGAAATTGCTGAAGCTTCTCAAAATTTTATTTTAAAAAATCCTGCCCAGATACATAAAAATATAAAGAGCATAAAAAATAGTAAAAATCAAAGTTTTTACCTCTATTGGTACACATCAAGCAAAAATATGGACAAGTATATAGAGCAAATTATTAAGCTTATAAATAGCAAAACCACTAATGAGACTCCTAAAAAAAGCATTATGATTTTAAGTAGATACAACTTTTATGAACCTAAAAATTTAACTTATTTACAAAATACTTTTTTAGAACTTTTTGATATCTCATTTCATACCATTCACGGTTCAAAAGGTTTAGAAGCTGACTATGTCATCATAACTCATTTAGAAAATGGTAAGTTTGGATTCCCATCAGAACAGTCCAAAGAAACAGATGAGTTTCTTTATGCTGAAGAGCGACGGCTCTTTTATGTTGCATTAACAAGAGCTAAAGAGAAAATATTTTTTATATCCCATAGTAAACAGCCTTCTTCTTTTATAGATGAGTTAAAAGAAGAAAATAATATATATATATTAAACTAATTTAATACCTTAACTTTTTATATAGAAAATTTATATATAATAGTTATAAAAAAAGGAAAACCTATGAATAAAACGCTAGGAACACTCATTACAGCTACTCTTTTTCTTACACTTACCGTAACAGGATGTAATAAAAAAACCATCACAACCAATACTAAAGCTCCAACACAAGAAGTTGCAACAACAGACTCAACACCTGTCAATCAAATTTCAACTGCTGATGAAAATAGATTTAGAGTTACTCTTCCAGAACAAGTTGGAAATGTTGAGGTGGTATGTCATAATTGTCAAGCACGTTTTAAACTTACACAACAGCTTCAAAAAATGTCTATGAAAGGTGATGCTATAATTCCTTGTCCTATATGTCATAAAAACTACTTAGGTAAGCATTAATAGAACTCTTTTACGCCCAAAAGTCATCGTCGGTCATACCCCCACGTCTCTTTTTGGCAACCATAGAGGCTTTCATAATATACTCACCACATCGGTCTTGTGTCATAAACTCTTTTAAATGAAGTATCTCATACCTATCATCAAAAGTTGCCTCTAACTCACCCTCTTCTAGTAAAAAGCTTTTGTTTGAAGGCTCTTTAGTATTATCAGGATGCTGCATAAAAGTTTCAAAAATAAACACGCCATTCTCTTTAAGTGCTTTCTCTACTTGAGGAAAAAGTTCTCGCTTCAAAAAGTAAGTACAAACAATTAAATCATATTTGTTCTCTTCTAAGACATAGGTATCAAAATCAACCTCTTTGGCATGAAGATTCTTTATATTTTGTAATGAAGCAATGGCAGTTGGACTAATATCAAGTGCATCAACTTCAAACCCTTGCTCCAACAAAACTTTAGAGTTTCTCCCCATACCACAGGCCAAATCTAATGCTCTTCTCCCCTCTGCTAGCTTTGCATAAAGTTCAACCACTTCAACATTACCTTGAGGTACAAAATTGGCAGCATACTTTTTTTCCCAACGCTCTTTATCTTCTAATGACATATCACTCCTTTATCTATAACTCTCTAAATCAGGTGATTTTCGACACCATTTTAAAAATAGCCTATCAGGATTAACCCTTTTATCTATCTCTTTATTATCAACTATTTTATCAGCCAATATTTTACCCATCATAGGTCCAAATACAAAACCTCTACCACCAAGACCATTACAAATATAAAGACTCTCTATCTTTTGAAGTTCTGCTTTAGCACCTTTTACAATTTTGGGATAGTTCTCTAACATATAAGTAGTATCTATCACCTCACCTACCAATGGAAAGTAATCTTTAGACCCTGAACGCATACCACAAAAAGTCTCTTTGAGTTTAAAATCAGAAGTATCTACCATGGTTGAAGCCACAGAAAAAAGTTTTTTTAAAGGCTCACCAGTACACTTAATACAGACATCTACATCTTTCTCATGTGTGGCACCAAGTTTAACAATACCATCTATATTTGCAGAGACAGAGATTTGCTTGTGCATTGAGACATCAAGCTCAACCTTTGTCTCATAATCCCCCCTACTTCCCCAAGTACCCTTAACACCCATGTATCGCATATCAAAATAGTTATTCTCATACCCTGTTGCTAAAATCAGATTTTGAGCACAATAGTCACCTACAAACCAGCAACCATCTTCATAAATTAAAGATTTAAGCTCATACTGTTCATACTCTATCTCTTCTAAAATAGACTCACACATCTTAGGTGCATCACATACTCCTGCTTCTGAAAAAAGAAAACTCTCATAACTGCTGTCTATACCCAAAGCATCTAATTCATCGTAAGAGAGTAACTCCCATTTTGCTTCATTATAAGCTTCATACTCTTTAAACTTCTTGGCATCTTCTGCATCTTTTGGAATCCGAATCACACCTGTTTGAGTAAAGTGTTTAGGAAAATTTTGAAGATAAAAATTTTTAGAGAACTCAAACGCTTCATTGGTCAACTTCTGAAGCTCTGAGCCTTGCCCAATTTTAGGAGAAACAAATGCCCCAGCAGCAGCTGATCCACCAGAGGCAGCCACCCCAGAACGGTCAATAACCAGTACTTTTAAACCCTTCTTCTTTAAAAAATATGCCGAAGAACACCCTGCTATTCCTGCTCCTACTACTATGGCATCATATTTTTTCATCTAATCGCTCCTAACCACCATTAAAATCACATCCCTAAACCATTAGCTTATTTCCAAAATAGAAGTATATCACAAAAGAAGTTGCTATTTTTATCATTATATATTCTTTTTTAATTTAAATAGATTTTCATAAGTAACATAACTTATTGACTATAATAAAAATTTATATAAAAAATGACAAATCATTAAAAAAATAGATGAAAATTGAGTATAATAGAGCATTAATATAAGGAATAAATCATGATAAAAATCTATGGTAAAATCGTTTTAACTTCACTTCTTCTTTCTCCATACCTATTTGCGACAGAAGCAGTGAAAGTAAAAAAAGAGCCAAAACCAGCATTTGAGACTGTTTGGCAAAAAATATATGGTGGAGATGATGATGATATAGCTCATGGAGTTGTTATGCTTGAAAATGGGGACAATGCTATAGTAGGTGAATGTAAATCATTTAACGCAGAACGTTCTGACATTTGTGTAACACGCATTACAGCTGATGGTGCTACAAGATGGCGTAAACTTCTAGGTGGAAAAAAATCAGACCGTGGTATGGCAATTTCTCGTGCTAAAGATGGAAACTTACTTGTTTTAGGTTCTGGTAAATCATTTAATGATAATGCTGACAGAGACCTCTATGTTGCCAAACTCTCTCTTGATGGTAAAGTTATTTGGGAAAAAAACTTTGGTGGAGATAGAGATGAATATGCTGGTGGTATAGCAGGTACAAATGATGGTGGTGTAATGGTTGTAGGAAGTTCAGAATCTTTTTCAAAAAGAGGAGCCAAAGATATTTACATTGTTCACTTAGATAAGAATGGAAAGCTTATCTCAAAACGAACCATTGGTGGAAAACGTAATGATGAAGCCAAAAGTTTAACGCGAACAGCCGATGGTAACTTTATGATGGTGGGGGCTAGAGAGGTTAGCCGTGCAGGTGATTCAGATTTCTTTTTAATGAAACTCGACCAAGATGGTAAGAAAATTTGGGCTAAAACATTGGGGCAAAATGAAAATGATATACTCAATGCTGTAGCCCCTACTCCTGATGGTGGTATAGTTGCAACAGGTGCAACACGTTCATACATGTCTGACCAAACTGATTTGGCTGTTATGTACTTTAATAAAGAGGGGAAACTAATTTGGTTTAAGATTTATGGTTTCAAATATTATGATGAAGGAAACGCCATTACCATGACAAAAGATGGGAACTACTTGGTCGCTGGTACCACTAATTCCATGGGAAAAGGTGACTTTGATAACTATATCATAGCACTAGATTCAAAAGGAAAACTTATTTGGTCAAAACTTTATGGCGATAAAAACAGAGATATTGCACACGGAATTACACGTACAACAGATGGTGCAGTGGTGATTGTTGGTGAGAGTGACAGCTATAAACGCCCAAAAGATTTTTACATGATAAAATTGAAGTGATTTTAATTTAAATCATGATATACTCGACTCGAAATCAAAAATAAGGAGTCCATAATGAGTGGAACAACAACAGCTATAGATGAAATGACTTTATCTGGAACGAAGGGAAGAATTACTGTTTCAACAATAGCAGAACCATATGGTCCAAAAAGTGAAAGTGTAGCAAGTATCGGAATTTCCTTAAAACCAGATGCGAGTGAACCTGAGTGGAAAGTACATATTCCAAAAGCAAATATTGACCAAGTTATTGAAGCTTTACAAAAAGCAAAAACGACAATCTAAGTAATTTCAATAGGCTCAGAAATTGAGCCTACCTTCTACGCATAAAAAATCTAATTAAAGACTTTTTTTACTTTATCTAATAATGTTTCACTTTCATTATTTTCTTCAGTTTTCTCTTCTGTTTTTACTGCGGCTTCGTCAGTTTTTTCTTCTGTCTTTTCTGCAGCTTCTTCAGTTTTCTCTTCTGTCTTTTCTGCAACTTCTTCAGTT
>JALXFN010000084.1 GCA_027068975.1 Campylobacteraceae bacterium
GCATAATACTCTAACCCTTCTAGCTTATCTTCTTTTATCTCTATTTTTATACTCTTTTCCATGTCTCTTCCTTCTCTATTTTCCAAATAAATATATCAAATTTGGAAATTTTACAATAATTAATAGTGCCACAAGTTGCAACAAAATAAAAGGAATAACCCCTCTATATATCTGTGCTGTTGTTACCATATCTCCTGCTGCACCCTTTAAAAAGAAGAGTGCAAAACCAAATGGGGGTGTTAAAAATGATGCCTGTAGATTTAACGCTATAAGTATGGCAAACCAAACAGGGTCAATACCAAAAGCATGGGCTATGGGAACCAGTATAGGCACTACTACAAAGGCAATCTCTATAAAGTCTATAAAGAATCCTAAAAGGAATATCACCAACATAGATATGAGTATAAATGTCCATTTATCCCCTACTTCATGTTTAAAAAACTCCATAGCCATTACATCACCACCGAGTTCATTAAAAACCAATGAAAAAGCTGTAGCACCTATGAGTATCATAAATATCATAGAAGTCAGTTTGACTGTCTCTACCGAAGCATAACGTAAAAGTTCAAAAGAGAATCTACGCTTATAAAGTGCCAAAAGTAAAGCACCTATCACCCCAATGGCTGCCGACTCTGTAGGTGAAGCTATACCTGCAAAAATAGAACCCAAAACAGCCATAATAAGCAACAACGGAGCTACCATAACCTTTAAAGCATCCCTCAAAACTTTAGAGTAAGGTTCATCGTTCTCTATGGCAGGTGCAACCTCTTTTTTTAAATAAGCATAAACCAAAATATATACTATATAGAGCCCAATAAGTAGCAATCCTGGAACCAAAGCAGCCCGAAATAGGTCACCTACACTTAAATGCATTTGGTCTCCTAAAACTATAAGTACAATCGATGGAGGAATAATCTGCCCCAAAGTCCCTGAAGCAGCGATGGAACCTGTGGCTAATTCAGGGGAATACTTATGTTTTAACATTAAAGGCAAAGCAATCAAACTCATCATAACGACCGAAGCCCCTACTATTCCAGTACTTGCAGCGAGTATGGCTCCGACCACAACCACCGAAATAGCCAAGCCTCCTCTTATGCCTCCAAAAAGTTTTCCCATAGATAGAAGCAAATCTTCTGCTACCTTGGATTTTTCTAAAATAAGCCCCATCAAAATAAAGAGAGGAACCGACATCAATGTGACATTTCCCATGATTCCATAGACTCTATAAGGCAACATATCAAGTACATGTATGCCCAACTCATCAGAGATAAGTGCAAAAAAGAGTGCCACCCCTGCAAAAACAAATGCCACTTGAAAACCCGTTAAGAGTAAAAAGAGTGTCAGCATAAACATTAACCATAAAGGGTCAGTCCAAAAAGCCAAATTTTGCGTAGAAAAAATTAAAAATAGTAGCACCCCACTAAGTACAAAAAAGAAACTCTTTTTTGATTTTAGTTTTGCATAGGCTTTGATAATCTCAGAGATGGCTTGTAAAACCAACAATATAAAAGCAACAAAGAGAACACCTTTTATAACAAAACGATAAGCCAAGCCCCCAGGGTCAGAAGAGACCTCATTTTGTACATAAGACTGTACCATCATCTCAAATGCTCCATTTAAAAAGAAAAGGGAAAAAGGAATAAGCAGAAACATCATAGAGAGTATTTGAACTATTGCTTTTGTCTCTTTAGAGTAGTGAGCAAACA
This sequence comes from Campylobacteraceae bacterium, assembly GCA_027068975.1. GTDB lineage: Bacteria > Campylobacterota > Campylobacteria > Campylobacterales > Sulfurovaceae > UBA1140. Next base: position 1,707 of record JALXFN010000084.1, read on the forward strand.
TTATGTCTACACGCACATGTTTGTCATGTTTCAAAGCATAAGAGAGTCCCAAAAGAAAGACGATGTCAAAAAGATGCCACTCTACCTCTTGCAGAGCAATAGACCCCTCTGAAAACAGATAACGCATCATGGCATCATAGCCTATGAGCAGAGCTAAGAGTAAAACTAGTATGGCTGTAAAAAAACCTATTTTTTTAGTTAACGTATCAATTAAATAACTCATTTTTAATCCTTAAAATCCATAGGATGCTGTTTTCCAACATACCCCTATTCATAAAAAACTATCTTAAAACCTTAGCATGTTTTTTTTTGTAGCCTCTCTTTATTTTTTGGGCCAAAAGATGTACTGCCATCGCATAATAAACACTATGATTGTAACGGGTAATAACGTAGAAGTTTCTTGCTCCAAACCATAACTCATCAAAATTATACCTCTCAAGTTTTAAAAGATATACAGGTTCTTTGTATGACCATTTATACATGGTCTTTAAACCTTTTAATTCTGATTGTGAATATTTATACTGAAAGCCTGTCTTTTTCCCCTTATATCTTGTCCCTTTAAAGGAGACTCTTTCAGCTACAGGTTCCCATTTTTTCCAACCATTTTTTTCTAAATAATTTGCAACACCAGCTATGGCATCAGGTACTTGTTGCATACTTCGTTTTCCATCTCCATCATAGTCTACGGCATAATGTTTATAACTACTTGGCATAAACTGTCCTAAACCAATGGCTCCAGCATAAGACCCCTTTATCTTTAGAGGATTAAAATTATTGTTTTTTGCAAGAATTAAGAAACTCTCTAGCTCACCTTTAAAATAACTGTTTCGTCTGTTTTTTTCAAAAGATAAAGTCACTAAAACATCAAAAATAGGATAGTTGCCTCTTTTAATGCCATAACGGCTCTCCACACCAATAATAGCTGTAATATACTCAGGTGGAACCCCATACTTTTCATAAACTTTTTGAAAAATATTTTTATGTTTATACATAAAATTTACACCCAAATCTATTTTCTTTTCAGAGAATAGATTTTTTTCATATCGTGTCCAACTACCATATTTATTAAATTTTTTTTTCAGACCTTTTACAACTTTAGGCTTCTCTCTATATTTAGGATTATATATACCCAACGAACGTTTCTGAAACCTAACATTTGCAAAAAGCCTATTAAGCTTAAAACGGTTAAACCCATGCTCTTTAATCATTTTTTCAATAAATACTTTAACCTCTTTTTCTTTAGAATAATCTTTGGAGTAAAGGGTTACACTAAGAAGTATAATCACCAAGATAATATTAAAGTATTTCATAAATTATAAACTATATAAAACTTGGAGCATCATTCGCAAACAGTATCAAATCACCTGCTTGTGTCTGCTCTATTAACATCTCTTGCATTTTATCTTTGCTCTCAAGTTTTACCAATTTACTTTCATCTACATATTGTTGAAATATTCTATAGTTTAAATCACCCGTAAGTACTACTACATCAAAAACCTCATCTGCCCTTTTGGCTACTTGTATGTTAAACTCGTCGTCTACTTCTACCAAGCCTGGGGTAATGAGTACTTTTCTTCCTGTGTAGGTTGAGGCTAGGTTAAAGCCTTCCATCATACCGTCTATGTTACCGTTGAAACTGTCATCAATAATAACTTTTCCACCTGCATCCATTCGTTGTAGTCTGTGAGGGGTTGGCTCTAAGGAATTTAACTGTTTTTTAATACTCTCTTCATCTACATCTAACGCTTTAGCTACTTTAATAGCAAGACCTAAGTTCATGGCATTGAACGAACCTAAAATATTGGCATGGTAAAGTTCATTATCCATTTCAAAATCTAAACCATCAAGAGTGGCTTTTACTCCTGAAATCTCTTTACCAAAAGTATGAACATGAGCAATAGGACTAAGCTTAGCAGAATCATGAACCCAAGCCTCTTTAAGTCTTTCTGAGGAGAGTATCTCCATTTTGGTATTTCGTATGTTTTCTAAACTTCCAAAATACTCTATGTGTGCAGGTCCTATTTTACCAACCACAGCCAAGTGAGGATTAACAAACTTAGCTATTTCAGCAATATCCCCTGCTCCTCTTGCTCCCATCTCTACTACATAAACTTCTGTATCAGTAGGTAAGTCTTCATTAATATCTTTTAATATACCCCCAAAGGTATTAACCGAGCGTGGTGTTGCATAGACATTATACTTCGCAGACAATATATGAGCTACATAATTTTTAATACTGGTCTTACCATATGATGCAGTTATTCCTACTACTACCATATTTGGCATAGACTCTAACTTCTTTTCTGCTTTCATTTGAAAACCTCTAAAAAGAATCTTTTCTATCATAGAAGATACAAAATAAGCTAAAATAAGAGGAATAATCACGACTAAAATCTCAAATTTAATAATATACTTCATCATCACTAGAAAAAGTGTAAAAAATATCAAGGCACCAAAAAAACGTTTTACCCGTCCTGTAAAGACTAAAGGTTTATCTTGTTCTTTTCTCCACATATAGAGCATGGCTATATATGCTAAAGAGACTACTATACTAAAATTTGTCTCACGACTTACAGCGAAGTAAAGAAAGAGAGGAATTAAAAAGTAAACCAAATGCCACCATGTTTTGGTATGATGAAACAAAACCCTATCTAACTTATACGAATACCACTGCATGTTGGTCATAAAATAATACCCCAATGCTAATACAAAGAGTACATTACTTAATACATTAACTATTTCCATTCTTATCCTTTACTATCTTCTGTTATTTCATCTGCTATAAACTTTGCATGTTTCAAAAAGAAAAAGTGGTCACCCTCTAAAGGATAAAATTTAGAATTTTCTATAAGAGCTACAATCTTCTCACCTGTGTAGAGTGGTGTAGCTGTATCATCTATGCCCCAAAAGCACAATGCCCTACTTTTTGACTTAGCAAATTCAGCTTCAAAATCTTCATCGACCACATTTTTAAAGGTCTCGTACATCTCATGACTCATGCCTTGAGCATCGGGTGCTACAAAGAGTTCTCTTATTTTTTTCATACCTAAAGGCTTTAAAAATTTAAACGTTGCTATTTTTATTTTAACTGACCAAGGCTTCTCTGTTACTACACCAGCTGATGAGAGCAGAACCAGAGTGGGAGGGTCAAGTAGGGTTGACACCTTTCCACCAAATGAGTGTCCCATTATAATTTTAGGTTCAACAGATAAAGTATCTAAAAATTTTTGAACTATTTGAGCATAATCATTTGTAGTTAAAATCATCTCATTTGTACTGGCACCAAAACCTGGCATATCCAAATAGATATGCTTATACTCTTTAAACTCTTTCCCAAATGCTTGTTTCATTATCTCTTTATTACTTCCCCAACCATGAAGAACCAATAGTACATCGGTTGCACTTGGGTTTACTATTTCATAAGAGAGTTTAAAAACTTGCTCTTTATAAGTTATCTCTTTTACTGCCATATATTCACTTTCGTCTATTATTTATTTAAACTGTTTGCACAGACATAAGCTGTAGAAAATGCCCATTGAAAATTATAACCACCAAGCTCTCCTGTTACATCTAGTACTTCACCTAAGAAGTAGAGACCTTCTACTTTTTTACTCATCATAGAACTGGCATCTATCTCATCAGTTGAGACTCCACCTTTTGTAACCTCTGCTTTACTATAACCAAAAGTACCTGCTGGTGCAAAACTGTATTTTTTTAACATTTCTAACTTTTTCCACTCATCAGAGTTTAATTGATTAGCTGTTTTATCTTCTATCTTTAAGTGTTCTAAAAATGTCTTGGCAACACGACTTGGAAGAGCTAAAGTACGGCTTATATTTTTCTTGGACAATTTTAGACTATCTATACTTAAAGAGGGTAAAAAATCAATGGTTATTTTTCCTTTTTTCCAATAAAGAGAAGCATCTAAAACAGCTGGTCCAGAGATTCCCTTATGTGCAAAAAGTAAAGCTCCATTTATCTCTTTATATTTATCTTTTGTTTCAATACTAATTTTAACATCTATGGCTATACCACTTAAAGATTTAAAAAAGAACTGTTCAGGCTGAACTGTAAAACCAACTAGACCAGCACTAAGAGTATGCACAGTATGGTCAAAACTTTCAGCAATATCATAACCTATAGAGGTTGCACCAATTTTTGGAAAACTTAACCCCCCTGATGCTACGACTACTTTTTTTGTAATAACAGTACCTTTAGATGTTTTCACTTCAAAAAAATCTGATTTTTTTTCCACACCTCTTACTACTGTTTGAAGTTGTATACTTTTTGAAGATATCTCTTTTCTTAATATATCTACTATATCTTTGGCAGAGTCTTCACAGAAAAATTGATTATTCTTTCTAATTAAAGTTTTTAATCCTCTCTCTCCAAACCAATTCAACAAATCATTTTGGTCAAAACGTTTAATAATATTTCGTATAAACCGTTGATTTCCCAAGTAATTACTGGGCTTCACTTTTCCATTGGTAATGTTGCATTTTCCACCACCAGAGATTAATATCTTTGAGCCTATTTTACTGTTATTATCTATTATAAGTATATTATGCTTTTCAAGAAGAGCTGCTAACATCAACCCACTTGCTCCTGCCCCTAATATAACTATATCAATTTCATTTTTCATTCTATAATTATAGCACTATTTAATGCTTCCTCCCTAATATTTAACGTAAGTATAATGTTCTATGTATTAAATTGTTTTTATTTATTAGACAATAATTAATTTATTTTTTTATATTTTTTAATAAAATAATAATTAATTTTGTGATATCATATCTTAACCATAAAAATTAAAACTTCAAAGGATATTTATGTTAATTCAAAAGAGTCTATTATTATCAGTTGTAGCAGCAGCTCTACTTACAACAGGTTGTTCTCAAACAGCGTCAACACCTAAAGCAAAAAGAAACACTGCTCCAGTAGCAGCACAAAAAACGAGTGACGGTTCGTTTACATTACCTAATGCAAAATCTGGTACATGTTATGGAAAAGTTATTATTCCAGCTCAATACAAAACTGTAACTGAAAAAATTAAGGCAACAGATGCTGATACAAAACTAACTATTATTCCAGCAACTTACAAAACTGTAACAGAGAGAGTTTTAGATACTCCAGCAAGTACAAAAATCGTAGCTGTTCCAGCAACCTATAAAACAGAGAGTAAAACAGTAACTGTTTCACCTGCGTATACAGAGTGGAGAACTGGTCTACACCCAGAAGCAAGAGTAGCATCATCTGCTGTTTTAGCATCTGCAAAAGCTGGAGGAGTTAACTTAGAAGCTGCAAAAGCTGGTTCTTGTTACTATGAGTTTTATGCTGCTCCACAGTATAAAACAACAACTGAAAAAGTTTTAGCATCAGCTCCTTCTTCAAAAATCATTGCAGTACCTGCGGCATTTAAAACAGGAACTAAAAGAATTCTTGTAACTCCTGCATCTACTAAATTGGTTAAAGTTCCAGCTACATACAAAACTGTAACTGAAAGAGTTATGGTCGCTCCAGCAAAAAAAGTATGGAAAGAGACAAAATGTCAAGATAAAGATTGTAGTGTTGAAGAGATGATGTGTCTAGTAGATATTCCAGCTCAGTACAAAACTGTTACAAAACAAGTTGTTGTTACTCCAGAGACAACAAAAACTGTAACTATTCCTGCTGTTTATAAAACTGTACAGGTAAATGAACTTGCAGCTCCTGCATCTACAAAAACTGTAAACATTCCTGCAACATACAAAACATTAGAAAAAACGCAAAAAATTTCTGATGCAAAATATGTATGGTCAGATTCTATGATGGAAAAACCAGGTATGTCAAGAACATCTTCAGTAATATGTAAGGTATCTGTTCCTGCTGTAACTAAAACAATTACTAAACAAGTGGTAGCTACTCCAGCAACTACAAAAACCGTAACTATACCTGCTACATATAAAACTGTAAAAGTAACTAAACTTGTTACTCCTGAAAGAACTAAGAAAACTGTTATTCCTGCTACATACAAAACGGTTACAAAACAAGTTAAAGTTTCTGACCAGTCAGTTAAATGGATGCCTGTTCTTTGTAAATCAAGTATGACAGTAGAGACTATCTCTAGAATCCAAAAAGCATTAACAGCTGCAGGATTTAAAACTCCAGTAACTGGTATGTTGGATGAAGCTACAAAAGCATCAGTAAAAGCTTACCAAACTAAAAAAGGTCTTACAGTATCTGGACTTTCTATTGATACACTTAAAGATTTAGGTGTTCTTTAATATCTAAACCTTTTAACCTAACAGCAACTCTTTTGAGTTGTTGTTAACCTCTTATACTTACTCACTAATCAATTCAAGTCCATTTCTCTTATCATCATATTCATTTATAATAAATTTCTTAATCCATCAAAAGTATAATATATATAAATATCAACGGTAAAAAACATACTTTAAAAAAAAAACATACTTTTACTCACCTTTAAAATTTACTAGTTGTATATTTTGCCTTCCTAAGTAAAAGTAAATTTTTAAAAGACTATTATAGCAAGATGAAAAAATTAAAAAAAACAATGTAGCGTAAATGTATAAAAAAACATCTAAACCCTTAGAAAATCCTTCCTTTTATCAATTGCTTGGTATTGGCATAAACAAAGTTTTAAACTTTTTTAAGCAGCATATTACCTATCAAGCTGTATTAATTCTCTCATTAATATCTTTTAGTACCTCTTACTATGGGTTTATCTCTTTAGTATCAGATGGGATGTTATTGACTAAAATACTCTTTTTTGCTGTAGTGGGAGTCATTCAGTTAGCATTAGTCTACTCTATCTCTCAACTCTATTTACGAGAGTTCTTCTCTCGCCATATATTAAGAGCCTCTTTACTTTTGGTTACCTATCTGTTATCACTTTTTATTAGTGTACTTTTTAGTTTTAACTTTTATTACAAAATCTTTTCAGCCTCTGAATTTTCTCAAAGAAATGTAACACTTCAATTAGAGAGAATTAAAAATTCATTAGAAGATGCACAAAGTAGTTTTGATTCAGTCTATATTTCACTAAAAAAATTGAGTGACTACTCAATGAAAGAGTCTATTGAAGAGCGTACCTATGGGGGTACTTGTGATGAGACTAAAATTCCAACACCTGGTCCAAGAAGTGCATTAAGAGAAGCAGAGAGCAAACTTTTTCAAAGTCATTTAAGCTCTTTTGATGAGTTAAGGAAAAAAGTTCAAAGTGAAATTACTGTTATAAAAAAAATGTTAGTAAACTTTAACCCTAAAAAAGATGATGTAGAAAAGTTAGAGGAGCAAGTCAACAGTCGTATTTCTAAAATCAATAGAGTTTTTAGGGGAGGTGAGATTACACTACTTCCTAAAGTTTTAGCCAATCATAATGGTTCAGCACGGATGAAAATGGAATCTTTAGGAAGAATTATTAGCTGTCCAGACAGTCAAATTAGTCTAAAAATCAACACCATTAATGAAAATTTAAATGCACTAAAAGTCTTAGAAAAAGTAAGTTTTTTTGATGCAAACAATCAGCAACAACTTATTGAACGAACCATTAATGTACTCTTAGCCATTATCCCTTTTACCAATACACATGTTGTTGCTTTAGATAAGGTAACAAGTCCAACAGATGTTACACAGAGTGATATTAAAGCCATTGGACTAGGATTCTTGGTCGACTTTTTTATCTTCTTTTTTACAATTTTAGCCAAAGAGCCTTATAGAGCTAGATTCTTTACCGAAGAAAACATAGCACACTATCTTCGTTATGATATACGACGAATACTTAAACCTTTTGTTTTTGAGAGCCATTTCTCTTACCATCTTATTATTCCAAACCAGAGAAAAAATCATAAAATAGATGAAGTTTTAACCCGTTTTAAAATAGATAAGATGATTACTTTAGTGGGGAACAATGTCTATTATGATGAGCTACTTTTTTTACATCAAAGTAAACTAAGAAATTTTAAAGATTTCACTTTTACTGTTTATAAACTTGATAAACAAAAGTACAATACACTCTTAGCCTATATAGACGAGTTACGTAATAATGATTGAGATGTTTTGGAGTATTAAACTCAAATTAACAGCAATGTTAAATGAGGTTAAGTGGAGTATTTTTATTAGAAAGCATGATGTAAAGAGTCTAAAAAAATCTTTCTCTATGGTTTTAGAAATTATTACTATTCACGCTATTCTTATCGCCTCAGATATAGTAAAGTTTTTTAATTTCATGAAAGAGATGATAACTCAAAAACTTATTTTTATACCTTTAAGCATTATGTTTTTACTTTTTGGAGTCTATCTCTCTTTTATCAATGGGCAACCAGACAAAGAGCTTTTTAATGAGAAAATTTTTCCTAAACTTTATTATGATACAGGTATTGAGATTCGTGATTCACAAAACAGATTTGCAGGAACAGTAGCAAGTCCTCAAAGTACCGTTACTAATCCTTCTTTATTTATAGAAAAAACACCCTCGCTCTTTTGGTCACTACTTAAGGAAAAGTATGACCCAAAACTAGATTTTGATAGCAATGCAACTACTTTTTTTGAGGCACTTTCTGAAAACATAACCTACTATAACGGAATAGATATTTCGTCTCCATTTAGTGAGAGCAGACGCTTGGTACATCATCTTATTACAGAACAGAGTTTAGCGTTAAAACCCAAATTAACATTGACTCAACAACTTATTAATATATTTCTAAGAAAACACCCTTTTGAGAGATCTAGTAATAATATAGCACGGTTAAAATTAGCAAAAACATTTTTTCATTCACTTAAAGCCAATGATGGAGCAAATTTTAAATCATGGTTGCTTTTGGAAAAAAAATTTTTTATTGCTGATGGTAAAGGCTATGGCTTTAAAGATACTGCAGAGATTTTCTTTGGAAAATCACTAGATGAACTCTCAAATGCTCAAGAGGCTGTTTTGGTTGCAATGTATGCGAAACCTTTTCATCTGAACCAATCGTTACAAGAGCAAAAAAAAGCATGGGAAAATATTAAGAGTGATGCCATAGAGATTGTTGATAACTCTGATATTATCAAACATCATTATAATATTGTCTCTAACATAAAAAAGATGCACTTTCCAAAAATTCCCTATTTTTCAGATTCTCTTATGGAGGTTGTAGGAGAGATAACCTCAAAAAATAGAGAACAGTTTAGCTCTTTACCCACTCGAAGTAATGCTCTATTACAAAGCTCTAAAGCAGTGGTACGTCAAGAGTTAGATAAACTATTTAAAGTCTATAGTATCTCGCCTAAAAGTCAACTGGTAACAAAAGTATCTATTAACTTTGAACTCAATAAAATTTTTTATTTTAATCACTATTTAAAAGAGCAAGTAGAGACATTAAACTTGTCAAATATGTGGGTCTCGGTAGTCAATGAAGAGGGAAAGATGATTCGTCTTTATCAAAAAAACACCATTTATCAACGCCCACCACAAATTGGAAATCTTGGTAAAATTTTTTCAGCACTTCTTTTTGCTGATAGAGGAGATAAGTACTATAGCCAATATTGTAATAAAAAGGCAACATCAGAGATACCCATGGAAGAGGGATTAAAAAAGTGTAGTAGCAACGCATGGATTGATGCAAGAAGAGTTTTTTCCTCAAACAAGATGCTTCCACTCTATGATGGTTTTATAAAATATAAAGAACGAGATAGAAGAGGAGAAAATACCTACTATAAACCAATTCATATGAATAAAATTGAAGCACTCTATCAAAATTTAGATTTGGTCTCTTTGGAAAACAACGAACCTAGAGTTGATTTAGGAGCAGGAAAATTAGAGATGAATCCATTAGATGTTCAAACTGCTTTACATAAAATTACTCAACTGCTTTATCATCCAAATCATACCTTCTATGGGCTAAAGCTTGTCAAATCATTAGAGTATCATGATATTAACAAAAGTGTCATTGACCCAACATCCAAATTTTTCTCTTTTGATTCTCCTGAACAGGTTACACCTACCTTTAAGAAGTTTTTTACAAAAGAGAAACGTATAACCTTACAGACCATCTTTAAAACACCTATCTATAAAAGTTATGGCTCACTACAGTGGTTACGAAACTATATTAATATTAAATTTGTTTTTGCACAAGAGAGCCATAAGAACGGTACACATTGGCTTGTAGGTGTTTTTAAAAAAGCAAACAAATACTATAGTTTTACAATTTTTATAGAGGATAAAACAGTTAATACAAAACAAATTAAAGAGAAAATAAAAAGTATTTTAGAGGCAACAATTAAGTCTATCAACAATGAAAGAGAGATGAAATTTAACTATATGAAGCAGGTTTTTAGAGATTAGGATTGTTAAACTTTTAACTCTAAAACCTCTCCAAACGGAACATCACAACGTTCACTCATCACCCATAAAACATCTATTAATGGTTCATACTTTGGAAAACTTCCTTTTCCATCGGTAAAATAAATCAAAAATTTAAAATCTTCATTCATATTCTTAATATACTCAAAAACAGGACGAAAATCTGTTCCCCCTCCTCCTTTAAGCATGGGTTCAAGTGGCTCTTGTGGTGTAAGTCGTTGTATGTTCTGAATAGAAGCATCACACTCGATAAGCTCGATAACATAATGTGTAAAGACCTGCATTATTTCATAAAGCTCTGCTAAAAAAGTTTTTAAAAGCTCATCATCTATCGAAGCAGAAGTATCAATAGCCACGACTATCTTTAACTCTTCTCCATAAATAGAGGGCAGAGCTATGCCTCTATATAAATGTTTTTTAGATGGAGGAAACATCCTATAGTCACTCTTAGCATGAGCATTTACATAACGATAGAGTTCATCTCTCCAAGATATTTGAGGCTCTTTTTTGCTCTCTATAAAACGCTCTATTCCCTTAGGTAAGTCACCATGTTGTTCTAGTTTTATATTAAGCTGTTCAAGTAGTAGTTCATACTCCTCTTGTGCTAAAAGTTCTTCAGGCAACTCTTGCTCTTCCATCTCTTCACTCTGCTTTTCTTGCTCATCTAAAGTTTCATCATTATCTTGTAAATCAAGCTCTCCTAGTAAAATCGTATAAATCTGTTCAGCATAAAGCATCTCAAAACGTGAAGCATAGTTTGCCATAGGTGGAAGCATAAACCCATTATCAACCAATAAGTCATTAATGGCATAATCAGAAGCCAAATTCCACACCGATGAAACTTTATCTTTTCCTCTATTACTATGAAAGAGAGCCTGATGCATGGCAGCATTGGCTAGAATCGTACTTACTTCATTAATATCAAGCACTTCTAAATACTCATCATTATACTCCAACACATCACCCAAGGGGCGAAAAGAGGCTATATTGTTATTGACTCTTAACTCTATAGAAGTAACTAAACTTCCAAAGTATGGACTTTCAAGCATCAGTTTTGTTTTAGCTTGGGTTATCTTTTCATTACTTATTAATTTTACATCTTGAGGTATCATAACTTAAACCTTCAAGGCATAAAAATGGTGAACTGCTCCATGCCCTCTACCTAAATAGTAATCTTTCCCCTCTTCTATGGCTCTATTTAAATAAGCACATGCTCTCTTTGTAGACTCCTCTAGGCTAAATCCTAAACTCACATAAGTAGCAAGAGCAGAAGAGAGGCTACAACCTGTTCCATGAGTATTTATACTCTTTATGGCTCTGTTTTTTATACTTATACACTCTAAACTATCTTTTAAACAGAGGGTGTCTATCATCTCATCACTCTCTTCTAGATGTCCACCTTTTAAAAGCACTGATGTATTATATTTTTTAACTAATTTTCTAGCTGAATCTACTAAGTTCTCTTTTGAAATCTTCTCATCTAGTAAAATCTCTGCTTCGGGTATGTTTGGGGTCACTAAGTAAACCTTAGGAAGAAAAGCCTTTAACCGTTCTATAGCTTCATCTGCAAGTAAATTTTTACCAGAGGTTGCCACCATAACAGGGTCTAAAATAATTTTACTCACCCCATACTCTTCAAGTTTTCTCTCTACCACCTCTATAACCTCTGCTGAGTGTAGCATTCCTATTTTTACTGCTCCAAACTCTATATCAGACAATACAGCTTCTAGTTGTGTTTCTATATGTGCTATTGGCATAGGGTGTATATCTGTTACACCTTGGGTATTTTGTGCAGTTGAGGCTGTTATAACGGTAGATGCATACCCACCATTGGCAGAGATGCTTTTAATGTCGGCTTGAATTCCTGCACCTCCACCTGAGTCACTCCCTGCGATGCTTAGAACTGTGTTGTATTTTTTCTTCATACCTTACACCAATAAGTAAGCAAACTCTTCAACCCAATCTTCCCATACAGAAGAAGCCTCTACATTTATCTTGTTCTGTTGCATATCTTTTACCAACATTACCGAAAACTCTTTTGGAAGTCTTAGTGAAAACTTTAAAGCATTGTCTACTTTCTCTTTACTAGAGTTCTGTTTTATATTACTAATAATTCCTGCTATTAAGGCAAAAAGAACTTGACTATCATGCTCTACTTCTAGCTCTTCCCCATTAAGTAGTTTCTCAATATCAGGCAGACGGCTCATAACCTTTCTAAAGCTCATAAAAGCAGTTGCACTCTCACTCCCTACTGCACCAGAGATAATCTCCATAAGTAGAGTAGACTCTATATTTGAAGCTAAAACTCTATGAACATACTCCCATGACCTTGGTGTAGGAAAAGATTTTTGATTTTTAGAGGGGTCAAAATCAAAAAGCTTACTCTCATCGTAGTGTAAAAATGCAATAATAGAGCTATCTATTCCATTACTATATGCCCACCCTTTCCAATCCTCAAAACTCACTTCCATATTTAAATGAACGAAACGGTTTGCCAGAGGTGGTGGCATTCTATAGACCACACCTCTATCACTCTCATGGTTTCCAGCAGCTACTATACTCCAACCCTTTGGTAACTCATAATCCCCTACTTTTCTATCAAGCACCAGCTGATAAGCCGATGCTTGAACTGAGGGAGGTGCTGTATTTATCTCGTCTAAAAACAAAATCCCTTTGGAGTCAGGATTTTTAGGTAAAAAGTTTGGACTTGCCCAGACAGCTTCATGATTATCTTTATCAAAAAAGGGAATCCCTTTAAGGTCAGTGGGGTCAAGTAGTGACAGACGTAAGTCTACAAACTCTAAACCTTTATCTGTAGCTATCTGTTTTATAATAGAAGATTTTCCTATTCCTGGGCTTCCCCATACAAAAACTGGAATTTGACTCTCTATTAGTTTCTCTAGGCTTTTACTTAGTTCTTTTGCTTTCATTCATACTCTCCAAATCCATATTTTTTCATAATAATCTCCACAACAGGCTTTTTATATGCCCCTTCATGTCGGAAAACTTCATTCCCCTCAGCATCAAAAAAGAGTTGAACAGGCATAAGTTTTAACTTATATTTATCGCGTAATATTAAACGCTCTTTTTGTCCATCAACTGAATAGATTTGATACTCAGGATGCTCCTCTAAAATTTCACGAAAGACTTTCGACATTTCCAAACAAGAGTAACAGTGCTTCATACCAAAAGCAATAATCGTAGGTTTGCCATTACCTATTTTATCTTTGACATCTGCATATTTTTGAACTTCTAAAATTTTAATATCTATCATCACTTCTCAATCCTACATGTGCAGAGTTTACACTCTTCAAATACGTTTTATTTTTTGTCATCAGCATAATCAGTTCAGAATCCAATGCAAACTGCTCCAAATAGACCAACTCTACCGAACTGTTCAATGCCAAAGCACGATTTAGCTCATGTTCATTCAACGCACACAACTCTTTTAAAATTTCAGCATTGGTATTTGGATTGGCAGCTAAATTTTGTATAACTTCTCTATCTCCACTCTTGTAAAAGTGTGTCAACAGTTCAGTAGAGGTATTTGGATTAGCACTAAGAGGAAGCATAAACTCTTCTCCATACATCTCATATAGTTTAGCCAGTAACTCACTATTTACTTCTGGATTAGAAGCCAATTTATAGTCTAACAGTTTGTTAAGACCTATTAAAGAGTCCACTATCTCTTCTATAAGAAGGTTTTCCCCCATAAAAGCTAAAAGTACATCAGAGAGATTTGACTCTAAAATGTACTCTAGTCGTTTAGCTGTTAATGTTTGAAAGGTTAACAGTGACTCTACTATTTCATTATCACTTTTGAGTAGTTCTCTAAAAAGTTTATCATCCAAAGCATTGTTTTGCGTGAGCATAAGCTTGGTAACGTCATTGGCTTGTTGAAAAATAAGCTCTTGGGCATCTACACGAATAGCCGAATTACAGGCTAAAAAACTTTTAATTCTATCGTCATTAAAACTTAAAAGGTAACGTATGCTTTCATGAGAAATATTAGGGTTAAGTGCCACTATTTCACGTAAGTTTTTAGGACGTAAATCCTCCTTACGGCTCTGTTTTATCTCATGGTTTGGCATGGTAAGCATGGCATCCAATATATCAGCTGTTTTGGCATCTCTAGCAATATTGGACAACGTAATAGGAGAGTAGACCATAGCAGGGTCACGAAAACCATCGGGTCTATAAAAACGCTCTACAAAAGTTATGGTTGTATCACGATTCTCATCGTTATCATACACTCCATCATTCCCCCAATCGTACATTTTAAAAAGTTTTAAGTAGACCTCATCAGAAAAGGCTCCATTTTTGAGCAGACGTTTCAAACGCTCTTGGTCATTAGAGAGTTTAAGTGACATCATCAAGGTGTTGGGTTTAATATGCGTCGTATAATACTCTTCAAACTGAGCCAAACGCAACTCTGGAACTTTGGCATCATATAAGGCATAAGAGGTCTCCTCCTCTAAAGGGGTCATCATGGTACTCAACACAACTAGAGCAACCTCTTGCCCCACATATTTATCTGCATAGTTCATACCTTGGGATTCCAAAAAGTTACTAAGTTCTTCTGGCGTAAAATTAGTGACACGCCCTAAAAAAAGAACCGTGCCATTTTTATTTTGCTTTATAATCTCTTCTATATTCATGCTATGTCCTTATTAAAGGGATAATAACATAAAAAGAGTAAATTTCTCTTATTTAAAGAATAGAAGAAAATTTAAAGTTTATCTCTCTATATGTTTTTTCATATCAAAATACTTTTCACAACTCAGTGATATTTTTGATTCTTTCATTTTTTTATTTTTCCTAACGTATATATTGCTTGTTCTTGTACTTTCTTATTTTTATCATTAAGATAAAAGTTAACACTCTCTTCCAACCTTGGGTCATAGGTTCTAACCATACTTTGCAAGAGTATAATTTTTAATAAATCATCTTTTGTATCTTTGTACTTTTTTGCTCTGTTTTGAAGATAGTGTATAAGCTCTTCATATCTTTCTTTATCTACAATGGAGTAATATTCTCTTTGTAGTTTCGCAAATTTTTTCTCATCTATATTTAATGTTCCATTCTGCTCTATGTAAGCACCTACTCTATATGCCTCTGCTGTAACCTTTAGAAAATGGTTCCAGTTGTAATATCGCTTAATATTACTACTGTCATAACCATAAGAATAAAAAGCATAAAGTCCACTCTCATTACAATTATAGGCTAGACCATACGACTCTTCATCTCCAATAGCTAAAACATAGTTTGTCTCTCTACTTTCACCATAAGACTCTTTTTCGCGTTGAACCAATAGATGTGTATCAATCATATCTTTAAGAGAAAAAAGTTTTTGGTATGGTATAAGCTCTTCTATTCCATTGTGCCACTGTAAAACTTGCAAATGCTCTTTCGATACAGTACAAGGTAGGCTACTTGTATCTACGGTCTTATGAACTCCATCAATAATTTTACGCTTTACTTTTGAAGTAGAAAAATAGTTATCAAGCATTTTCATCGACTCTTCTAAAGTGTAGTCTACGTTATCAGCTTGGGTTAAGCCCCAATAGCTCTGTACCGTTTCATTAAAAGTTCGTAACTCTTTTTTTCCTTCATGGGACAAATTACTATATGCTGACTGATGCATTATATTTAGCCCAAAATAGCCAACAATCAATGTTGGTGAAAGCAGAAGCAAATAAAATGCCATACCAAAGATTATGAGAATTCTGCTTGGTTTTTTCATTTCCACAATACGTAATGCCTGTTTTGCTACCTGAGCTTTGGTGGATAAACTCTCTTTCATAAATTTTTCATCTTGAATCAAAAGTGATGCTACACTCTCTTTTGTTATCTCTTCATGTGTATAGACAGTAAAGAGTTTTTTTAACACTTCAGAAAGAAGATAACTATTTTTTAAACCAAGTGCTATTAAAACCACAAATATAAGTAAAAAGGGGTCTCGCATCCAGACCATTACCCCCGTCAATACGGCAAGACCAATGATATAAAAATAAAACTGTCCTTTTGGGTAACGTGACAGAAGCAATGTTTGAATAATTCTTCCACCATCAAGAGGATGAATGGGAAGCAGATTAGCAAAGTTAATAACTATGCTCATAATAGCATAGCTGTTCATGAATGAGTTGTTAAAGAGCTCTACTCCATTTTGTGTCTCCATTACAAGAATAGCCACACCAATAATAATACCAGGCAAAGGTCCCATCAAGGAGACAATAAACTCTTCATAGGCACTGCCTCTATTTTTATTGCCTATGGTCACAGCACCAAAAGGAAGAAAGAATATATTGGTATCGGTATAGCCAAAATAACGCATGGCAAGAAAATGCCCCAACTCATGCACCAAAAGGACAATGACCAATACAAAGACATCTGCAATGGAAAATCCAAAAAGTGAAAAAAGAGCAATAAAGGTAAGAAGAGAGAAAACAAACCACTTTATCTTACTGCTACCCTTACCTCTTTGTTTATCGACTTGTTCCATTTGAGCCATAAGCCCTTGTGTTTGACTCTCCGTACTGTTTTCTGTAGTAGTTAGCGTTGCATTTGTTTTTAAAATTTTAGAAAATTTTCTATACCCTTTAAGTGTCTTCTTTGCATACTTCCACAATGCAAATGAAAACCTGTATCTGTAACCCTCCTCTGTTTTTGTAGCAACACCATACGCTACATTAGCATCTGCATATAGATGTTCAGTGTAATTTAGGTAGGCTAACCAACCCTCTTTGTCAAAAGGTTCTTTAATAATTTTTTCATTATCTACTCTTCTATCGTTTAGGTGTGCATTAAAAATATCTTCCCATAAAGGTAGATAGTGGTCAAAAAAATAGATCTCCTTTGGAACAGTGGGAAGGAAATGCTCCATACCATTTTCAGTTGTACATATCTTTTTACTCTCATAAATAGTATCATATGCCAATTTTACAGGTTGAAGAGAACCTCTATAAGGTGTGGTTTCTAAAAAGGCATGAATCCCCTCTGTTGGGTTATAGTAGTAGAGTTTATATATCGTTAAATCTGACCCCACTATCATACTTTTATGCTTTACTGCATACTTAAACACAAAGTCATTTGCTAAGAGATGCTTTTCATAAGGAAGTAGTATTTTTTGTACCTCTTCATCAATGTCACTCTTAGCAGATAAATGATAATCAGGAAAACGAAATTTATAGTATAAAAAAATCAAAAACTGCAATAACGTCATACCTTGCCACAATATTAACCCTACTGCTACCCATAACCATATATTTTCCATCTAGTTTTTTCCTTAATAATTTGAAGATAAAGTACAATTCTAATTTTATAACATAATTTTAGCAGAATATATTTAACTAAAATAAAAATATATAAATTTTTAATATTATTTTAATATATAAATTTTATTTAATCTTTCCTTTTTCTTTCATAGGAAAAGAGCTATAATCAAACTGCCGTATATTATCATGATTGGAGACAATAAGGTTACTGTTTTGGGCAATAACATCATAACAGTCAATATCACTCAGAATCTCTTTAACTGTGATGTTTACCTTAACCGTTCCATTGATATCACTCTTATTCATATCATAAACGTTTAATCCATTTGAGCCATCACATACAAATAGATTGTTTCCATCAATACCTAAACCTTTTGGTTCCCACATATCCACGGCTTTTATAAGCTTTGGACTCTCTGGAATTTTTACATCAACCATCTCTAAACGATTTACCCCCATTCTATCTTTCCCACAATCTGAACCTGTATTTAGTGTAACAAATGCCACATCGTCTGAAACCACTACAGGGTCACAACTTTGTGCATGAGAAAGCTCTGCGACTCTTGTAGGCTGTGTGGCTATACGCTTATCATAAATATAGATTCCTGAATTTGAACCAACATAAAGATTGTTGTTATAGGCAAAGAGTGTTTCTACATCAAAAGGAACGTGTATTTTAGATATTTTTTTTGGTTTTGAAGCATCTCTAACGTCTAAGACATTCATCTCTCTTTCATTTATGGTGTAAAGATAGTCTCCTGATATGGCAAACCGTGCCATTGAACCTGCTTTACCTGTTGAAGATGAAACATCAGATGAACCAGTAGAACCACAAGCAATAAAAAGAAAAGCAAGTACTGACAATAGTATAATATTTTTCATTAGTTATCTCCTCCGACCATAACACCATTACTTAGATTAAAATCACAGCCATAACTATAATTCTGATAAGCATTATAAGTAAAGGTATCATTCACTCTATTGACCTCTTTTATGCTGTCTAAATTCTTTATATTGAGTACTACCAAATCCATGTAGCTATCAAGATATAAATAGCCATCTTTAACAGCCATATCTATATTTCCTGCTATTTTAATAAATGCTTTAGGGCTTGGGTTATTTTTATCACTATTGTCTATAACATGCACCCCTCGGTTTTTTTCTGCAACAAAAAGAGTGTTGTTATAAACATATATTTTTCCTGCTTCTTTAATCTCTCTAGGAGCTAAAATCTCTATACCTTTTGCTCTAAACTCTTCAAAAGTCATATAGTTTAACTCTGTACATATAGGGTCATCTCTATATTCTACACATCCTTGCAGAGCGAAAAGACTCAGAAGAGCCATAAATGCAATTTTTATATTAAAATTCATATCCTACCTTTAAAAGTTCTATATCCAAAATAAGTTTATTATCATCAATTCCCAAATTGAGTCCAGAGGAGTTATAAATATCATTATCACTCCCTATATACCCACCTAAACTCAAAGATGCACCCCAATAAAAAGGTGTATCAAAAATATCTTTAACCCTATAACCTATTTCACCACCCACTCCAAACTTCTCTACTGTTGCATATTTTCCTTCGTAATTAACTTTTCCATCTAAATAAGTATAACGACCAAACGCACCCAAGTAAGCCCCTTGCGTTCTATTTCTTGAAAAATATTTTCTATAATGCAAGTCAATATTTAACGCTGTCTCTGTATCTTCATAAATATCATTATAGTATCTATTCTTCTCCTTAGAATAAAGAATAGGCATTGCTATCTCTATACCATTTTCATTGTCAAAGTGACTAATCGTTCCAGAAAAAGATTGCCAATCACTATCTAACACAAGAACTCGAAAAGGATTAAATTCAACACCCCAGCTTGTTTTTGGAATCACCGTCTCAGAAAAACTCAATGAGCTACCCAAAAACAAGAACAATAAAACTTTTTTCACTCCACTCTCCTTAAAATTTAATATTATATATTTTATCTGAAAATAATGACAAACTAATGAGAATATATTTATTGCTACTAAAATGTTATAATTCTGCATAAATAAACTTCTGATAGGAAAAATGATGAAAAGAAGAGACTTTCTAACCACTTCAGCTCTTGGCTTAGGAGCCATTGGTTTGAGTGGATGTTATAGAGAAGAGAATAAAATATCTAGTAAAAACATAAATGTCAAAAAAGGAAAAGTTGTAAAACTAAAACTGGCTACCTCATGGCCTGCCCATTTTCCTATTATGGGAACAGGTGTAGACAACTTTGCTAAACGTTGTTCTGAACTCAGTGGTGGAACCTTGGAGATTAAAGTCTACCCTAAAAACATCTTAGTCCCTGCACTTCAAGTCTTTGACTCTACCTCTATGGGACAAATAGATGCTTTTCACTCGGGAGTATACTACTGGAAAGGAAAAAACTCTGCCTTTTCTATTTTTGGAGGAATGCCTTTAGGACTTACGAGTGAAGAGATGATAACATGGTTAAAATTTGGAGGGGGTTTAGAGCTTTGGCGTGAACTTTATGGAAAATTTAACCTCTACCCTCTTATTGGTGGGACTACGGGGCCTCAAATGGGTGGTTGGTTTAAAAAACCAATCAACTCCTTAGCCGACCTAAAAGGTCTTAAGATGAGAATCCCAGGTTTGGGTGGTGAAGTTATGAAAAAACTAGGAGTCAACCCTGTACTTCTTCCTCCAGGTGAAATTTTTACTTCTCTTGAGAGAGGAACCATAGATGCTACAGAATGGGTAGGTCCAGCACTTGATAGCATGATGGGTTTTGCAAAAGCTGCTGATTACTACTATACAGGTTGGCATGAACCTGGTTCAATTTTGGAGATTACGTTTAACAAAAATCGTTGGGAACAACTAAGCTCTGAACATCAAGCCATTATCACAGCTGTAGCTGAAGAGATGACAGGAAATATGCTTCAAGAGTTCCGTTATAAAAATGCGAAAGCACTGCAAGAACTACCTGAAAATGTCCAAATAAAAACTTTTCCTAAAGATATAATGGATGCTGCAAAAATAGCTTTAAATGAAGTATTAGAATTAGAATCTAAGAAAAACAATGATTTTAAACGAGCTTTAAACTCTTATAATAATTTTTCAAAATTAAATAAAAAATGGGATGATATTAGTACTAAAAACTTCCTAAATATAAGAGGTTAAATGATATAATATCTATTTATATAAAAATAAATATTAACATAATAGAACTATAGGAGGTTATTTATGAAAAAAATTATTTTATTGCTATTAGCAAGTTCATCCATTTATGCTGAAGGAGGCGTTTTTTCAGTGGGAAGTAAAAACGTAGGGTTTACAGTAGGGACAGATAACAGTTTTGGAAACAACTATACTGTTTTAGGGGCGAATGTAAACTATTTTATTATAGATAACTTATCACTAGGTGCATCATATCAAGCATTTTTGGGTGGTACTCCAGATATAAACCAAGTAACCGTTCCTGTTACCTATCACTTACCATTAGAAAATACAACTTATAAACCTTATTTAGGTGCTTTCTACAATAGAACTTTTATGGAAAAACCTTATAATGACTACGATATATATGGAGGACGTGCAGGACTATCTGTGCAAACTTCACAAAACTCATTTATGTCATTTGGTTGGGTTCAAGAGTTTTCAAATACAGGAGAGGATAATGAGAATAGAGGCTACCCAGAATTTACAGGAGGATTCTCATTTTAATATATAGAAGATTTAACCTTCTATATAGTTCTTAAGTTTACGCCCTACTCTTGGGTGCTTAAGCTTTTTAATGGCTGAAGATTCTATCTGTCTTACACGCTCCCTTGTTACAGAAAGCTCCTTGCCTATCTCTTCAAGTGTTCTGTCGCTCTCATCAGAAAGAAGACCAAAACGCATACGAATAACTGCCTTTTCTCGCTCATTTAACTGGTCAAGTACTTCATCTATCTGATTGTTCAAATCATCTTTCAGTACAGCATCAGATGGACTAACCGTAGCTTTATCTTCAATAAAGTCACCAAATCGTCCATCATCCTCATCTCCAACTGGAGTTTCAAGACTTACAGGTTCTTTTGTGATTTTAATAACATTTTTAACTTTGTCTACAGACAATCCAACCTCTTTAGCAATGGTATCTAAATCTGGCTCTTTTCCTGTCTCTTGAAGACCTTTTCTAATAATTTTGTTAATTCGGTTAATCGTCTCAATCATATGAATAGGAATCCTAATCGTACGTGCTTGGTCAGCAATGGCTCTTGAAATGGCTTGACGAATCCACCAAGTAGCATAGGTAGAGAACTTATAACCCTTTTGATATTCAAACTTGTCAACAGCTTTCATAAGACCAATGTTGCCCTCTTGTATAAGGTCAAGGAATGGTAGTCCACGGTTTGTATAACGTTTTGCAATTGAAACAACCAAACGAAGGTTGGACTTTGCCATTCTGGTTTTTGCAACTTCTGAACGATGCTTACCACGACGAATTTGTCCTAGAATCTCTTCTAGTTTTTCAGGGTCAAGGTCAAAGCTGTCTTTACTAGCCTCACGCGTTTCATAAAGTTTTTTAATCTCAACATAGGTACTTACCATGGTTGTTTCAGGAACAGCGTCGGTGATATCTTCTTTGTCCATTTCTAAAATATTTTCCAATATACCTTTATGATTCTCTTTTAAAGTATCGTTAAAAAGTGGTAACTTATACTCAAGTCTTTTTAACTCTTTTTCAAAACCATCATCACTTCTCAGTGCTGTTTCCATGGCTTTTACAAGCTCATTAATTAGTTTGGATGTAGGGCCTAAGTCAATAAGTGCTTTTTTCTGTTGCTGTTTCTTAAAGGCAACTTTCATATGTTCGTGAAGTTTTTTCTCCTCATCTGCATCACTCTCTAAAATCGCTTCAAGCTCATCAATACTTTTTAACCACTCTTTTTTAGCTTTATCAAGAGCTTTAAAGCTTGAAACAACTTGCTTTACACGTTTATTTGCACCTTTCTCATCAGCAGCTTTTTTCTCTTCAATTGAAGGTTCTTCTACATCATCAGCTTTATCATCTGCACTCTCTTTTTCATCTTCGAAACTTTTAAACAACTCTTTCACACGTCGTTCTCTATTAAGGAGAGGCTCTTTATAATTAAGAATATAGTCTATCAAATAAGGAACTGAACAAATAGCATCTAAAATAATATCTTCACCAGATTCTATCTCTCGACTTAAATAAATCTCTTCTTCTTTTGTAAGTAAAGGAATTTTTCCCATTTCCCGTAGATACATACGCACTGGACTATCAGAGCGACTCCACTCTAAAAGCTCTTTCTCTTTTAAAAAATCGAATCCCTCGTCTTCATTCTCTTTAGCACTTTTTTCTCTAGCCAATACTCTTTTCTGCTTCTCAGAAGCTGAGAGAAATTTTGCATATTCAGAGGATGTGACAAGATTTATTTTTGTATCTTTTGAGAGTTTTAAGATTTTTTTTGATTGTGCGACAGTAGGTTGTTTTTCAAACTCTTTTGCCAAATTTTCATAGGTAATTAAATCACCTTTTTTACAGTTTTTAAAAATTTCTTCTATTTTTTTATTGATGTCTTTTGCAGCCAAGAGGAAGACTCCTTGTTAAATAATGTGGTGTTCTCGGTGTAGTAATTTTTTGCATTATACCAAAATAATATTTAAAATATGTTAAAAAAAGAAAAAAAAGCACTATTCTAAAGAGTTAAAATAACTTTTTTACTCTACTATATTTTCTTCAGAATTTTTTAATACAATAACAACATTGTTTCCTTGACGCAAATCTAATATAGAATTTGAATCTAAATTGCAGTAAAGTCCACGCAAAGCTCTATTTACCATCTCATGTGCAACCATCACTACTGTTTCTTCATCTTTAACAGATTCTAACCATAATTTAAGCCTCTGTGTCACCAATACATAGGACTCTCCATTCTCTATTTGATACGACCATTTATTAGTTTTTCTCTCTGCTAGTGCTTGAGGATATTTCTCTTGAGACTCTGCTTCTGTTTTCCCTTCAAATATACCATAGTTAAATTCACTAATTCGTTCATCGAAAACAATCTCTTTTTTATCAATGCCTAAAGTGTTACAAATAATTTCACAGCTCTCCTTTGCTCGTCCCAAAGGAGAAGAGAAGATTTTAAAAGGTTTATTCATATTAAGAACTTTAGCTATTTTATGAGCATTTTCTTTGGATTGTTCTTTTCCTTTTTCTGTCAAATCTGAATTTAACCGTCCTTGGTAACGCCCCTCTACATTCCATTTGGTTTGACCATGACGAACAAGTATAATTGTCGGAAGTTTTTTCATCACTATCTTCTTTTCGTAAAGTGTTCCATTGCATACCAAATAATAGCAATAATTGCTACTAAAATCGATACTGGAACCCACCAAGGGTAAGCATCTACAAGCTCCCATAAAGCTCGTATTTTATCGGTTGAATAGTAACTTACTAACATAACAGATGAAACAAAAAGAGTAGAAGCAAAGATATTATAAATACCGAACTTCTTAAAATCATAACGTGAAAGTGCCATAGAGATAGGAACTAAAGTCTTTATACCATAAAGATACTTCTGTATAAAAATAGCCAAAACTCCATACTTACGCATAATTAATGTGGACAAAGCCAACTTTCTTTTATGTTTTTCAAAATAGGGTTTTATCTCATCTTTTTGGTATTTACCCAAATAGAAAAGAAACATATCCCCAATATAGTTAAATGTAATCCCTACTGCTAATGCAACATAGAGGTTCATTACCCCTACAGCTGCTGCCATTCCTGCTGCAATAGTCCAAATAAAAGAGCCTCCAAACGAGAAAAAAGCCAAAATCATATAGGCAAGAATCTGCCACTCTTTAATAAACTCTAATATATCATCAATACCATCAATATTTTTATTTACCCAATATAAAAGAGTCCCCACAAGAATCAGTGGGATAAATAGGAGTAAATCCTTTGTTTGAAAATCTGAATTGTTCAAAAATAGCCTTTAATTTTTAAAAAGATTATAGTATGATTTCTTTAAAAAATCGTATTGAAGCAAAGCCTTTGGCTCCATTTTTTTTGCATAATTCAATATGTTCTTCTGTAATAATCCCACCCAAAGCAATAACAGGAATAGAAAGCAAGGAGACGAGATTTTTAAGTGCTTCGACTCCTTTAGGCTCTCCCTTATTAGGAGTAGAAAATATAGGGCTAAAAGTAATCATATCTGCCCCTAGTTCTTGAGCTTGAAAAGCCTCTTGTGTAGTATGTGTACTGATGACAACAAACAACCCTAAAGCTTTTGCTTTACCTATATCATTCGACTGCTTAGATGTTAAATGAACACCATCTGCTTGTAAATAATGAGCCAACTTATAATCGCTATGTAAAAGTATTTTTGAAAAAGAGAGCTTTTTTGCTTGTTCTATAAATAGTTTTGCATTAGAAGCATAATTTTGATTTAGCTTATCACGATAGACAATCATGTCTGCTTCTATGGAAAAACTTATTAAATCCGTTATTGCATAAGCAATCATTTTATGCTTTAAGTACAAGCTCTTCAAGAAGTTCTGTCTGTTTTTTTAACTCATTTAGCTTCTCTTCTCTCATTAAAAAGTACTCAATTAGAAGTACCATAAAAAGCCCAGGCATTGCACCTAAAAAAGAGGCAACAAATGAATAGAAAAAACCCACATGAAGAAAAATAAAGAAGAGAGTAAATGCACCTAGAAGAGCAAAAGCCCAAGATGCACCTAATAATATATTTATAAGTATTGATAAAACAGGTGAAGAGAGTCTCATGTGAACTATGCCTTTATTACCAATAAATTCATTTAAGACCTAGTGGTCGTCTATAGCTACAGCACCTGCAAGGTAGACATAGATAAGAATCATAAATACAAATGTTTGTAACAGTGCTGAGAATGTTAACAATAAATATGCTGGTAATGGAGCAAAGAAAGGAACCAACATTAAAAGTACCCATAAGAAAAGGTCATCACCTTTAATGTTTCCAAAAAGTCTGAATGATAATGAGATAATTCTTGAAATATGAGAAACAATTTCAATTGGAAACATTAATGGAGCAAGTATAGGAACTGGTCCCATAAAGTGTGCAAAGTATTTTTTTACACCATTTACTCTAATACCTTCATAATTGTAGTAGATAAATACAACCAAAGCCAATGGTAAAGTTACATTAATATTTGAAGTTGGAGATTCAAAACCTGGAATAATACCAATAAGGTTTGAAATCAATACAAAAAGACCAACTGTTAAAACAAGTGGTAAGTACTTTCTTGCTTTCTCTTCTCCAATAGTGTCTTTACCCATAGAGATAGCACCCTCAATAAATGCTTCCATGAAGTTTTGAGCACCTGATGGTACTGCTCTCATTGTTGATGACGCATACTTAGCCAATAACAGAATTAGTCCTGCTGCTAAAAGTAAATGAGCAATAACCATTCCTGTTCCGTGCCCTACAAAAGCACCTAAAAAAGTCCATACACCTTCCATATATCCATCCTAATTTTAAGTAAATAATTTGGTCGGATTATAGCTTAGAAAGCCTTAGTTTTTCGTTATAGTAGTTATAAATAAAGATTAAGTATGAAAGTAAGTAAATAGAGGAATCAATTGTGTATTTTGGTGACATTGCAGAGAGAAGTATAGAACATTATCTCTATAATATCAAAAATGAAAATTTTCACCCAAATAGTATTTAATAACGTTTGGATCATTTTTAATCTCTTCGGTTGTACCTGTTGCTAACATCTCGCCTGACCTCATCACATACGCTCTATCACAAATACCCAGAGTTTCACGAACATTATGGTCTGTAATTAAAACACCCATATCGAGCTTAATTAATTCTCGTACAATTCCTTGTATATCTTCAACAGCTATTGGGTCAACTCCAGCAAAAGGTTCATCTAAAAGTAAAAATTTTGGCTTGGCTACTAAAGCTCTAGCTATCTCTACACGTCTTCTCTCTCCACCTGAAAGTTGAACTCCTAAACGTTTACGAATTGGTTCTATATTAAATAAAGAGAGTAAATTATTTATACGTTTTTCAGCCTCTTCTGTATCTATTTTCATCGCTTCAGCAGCCATAAAAAGATTATCTTCCACAGATAAATCTTTAAATATACTCGACTCTTGAGGTAGATACCCTATTCCCATCTTTGCACGTCTGCTAAGTGGCATTTTAGTTACATCTTCACCATCTATATAGACTGAACCACTTGTAACATCAGTTAATCCACATATCATATAAAAAGAGGTTGTCTTACCAGCTCCATTTGGTCCCAACAGACCAACAATCTCTCGTGAGGAGACTTTTACAGATATATCATGCACTATAGTTGTCTTTTTAATGGTTTTAGACAAATTCTTAGATTCTAAAGTGTGTATAGTATGTTTCATGAGTTCTTCTCTATTATGTATTTTCTTTTCTCTTCAAAAGGTATGATGCTTACAGTAAAAACATTATATCCAGCCTCAATCAAAAAGTTCTTAAGCCTATCATCACCCCACTCTACCATATGCCAACCATCTCTGTCAAACTCTTCAAAAAGTCCAAGCTCCATAAACTCTTCATTTTCTATTCTGTATAAATCATAATGAAAGAGATTTTTATCATAACACTGTTGCAGGGAAAAAGTAGGAGAGGTAACTTCACCCTCTACACCTTTAGCTTTGGCAATAGCTTTGGTTAATGTGGTCTTCCCTGCTGCCAAATTTCCTGTTAAAAACACAATAGCATCTTTAGAAACTATTTTATTTAAATACTCAACAACACTATTCAATTCATCTTCTGATGCAACTATCTCTTTCATAAAATTCCTGTAGGATGCGATTGCCATCGCACCTTTAATTTAAATATTATTTATATTTATTATTTCTTTTATAAATCGGTGCGATAGCAATCGCACCCTACGCAAAACTATTTGAAACTTCTGCGATATACTCTAAATGTTTGAGTACCTTTCCACTCTCTATGGCTTGATTTATAGTTTCTATAGCCTCTTTCATATCAACAGCTTTTCCATCTACAAAAAGAGCGAATGCTGCATTAAGCACTACAATATCCTTTTTAGCACCTTGCTCTACACCAGAGAAAATATCACGAGTTATCTGAGCATTTTCATCAGCTGTTCCCCCCACTATTTCCTCTTTAGGAGCCACCTTAAATCCAAATACTTCAGGATTTATTTCTCCTTGAGAGACAATACCATGCTCCACATAAGCAAAAGGTGTAGTAGTTGCTAATGATATCTCATCCATTCCATCATTTGAACTCACTACATAAGCTCTTTTAACATCAAGTTCTAACAAAGCTTTTGCCATACGTTCTATATAGGCTGGGTCAAATACACCTAGTAGGTACTTTTTTGCACCAGCAGGATTGGTTAAAGGTCCTAAAATATTAAATATCGTCCGATGGTCAATCGACTTACGAATTGGCATAATATGCTTCATATCAGGGTGATGGTTCATCGCAAAGATAAAACAGAAACCTGTCTTCTCTAACATCTCTACCTGTTGCTCTGGTGTTAAGTTAAGGTTAATACCAAGTGACTCTAAAACATCAGCTGAACCTGAGTTAGATGTAATGCTTCTGTTCCCATGTTTTGCCACCACAGAGCCTAAAGAGGCTAAAAGAAGTGCTACCGTTGTAGAGATATTAAAACTTCCACTCTTGTCACCACCTGTTCCTACCACATCTATAGCTTTATTTTGTAGCTCTTCTGAAAGAGGCAGTTTAACAGAGTGTTCACGCATCACTGAAGCTGCTATGGCAATATCTTCTGCTGTTTCACCCTTTTCATAAAGCTCAACCAAAAAGGCACGGGCATCTTCTGTTGAGAGTTCGTTGTTAAATAGTTTTTCAAATTTTGATTTTACATCGCTCATGAGATTCTCCAATAATAAATAATTTGTGTTTATTATAGCTAAATATTATCTATTACTAAATAATATTATTTAATGGCGTAGTCGAGGACTAAACCATCTACAGTTCTTTAACGTACTCTTCTTTTTTACTTTTAGGAATAGTCTTTGTTGTTGGTATCTGTAATACCTCGTAATTTTGAGCACCTTTTAGGTACTCAATAGTTATCTTATCACCAATAGCAACTTTTTTACTGGCTTTTGCTTTTAAACCGTTAATAAAAACAACCCCACTCTTAACCATATCGGAAGCAATAGTACGTCGTTTTATTACATTTACGGCTGCTAACCATTTGTCTACTCGCATTATTGTTTAAACTCTTTTTCTGCTTTATCTGCCTCGATAACACCCGTCATAGAGAGATTGTCACCAACGATATAGTTTGCCTCTCTAAGCTCAGAAAGTGTCTGTTTTGCTTCTTTCATACCATTTTCAAACATGCCTGTGTTGACCAAACTCTCTAAAGTATCTTTCATACTCTCACCCTCTTCTCTCTTGGAAACTGCCAAGAGGAAGACACGTTTAATAATGTCTAATTCTTCCATACTAAGCCCTTAGTGAAGGTCAGCGTTAAGCTTCACTTCTCTTGTACTTCTACGAACTATAATCTCACCAGTTGTAGAGTTTTGTCTAAAGTGAAGACCATTTAAACCTTGAAGTTCATCGGCTCTAAAAGTTGTTTTAGAGTCCAAATTTGCTTCTGGATTTGCTTCGTTTATAAGTGCCAACTGCTCAGGAGCAATTTTAACTTTTGTTCCAGCAAAAATAGCCACACCACCGTCGATAATACAAGCATCACCTAAAGGAATACCACAAGTTGAGTTGGCACCTAAAAGAGTGTTCTCACCAATAGAGATAGGGTTACCATCTGTACCACTTAGAACACCTAAAATACTAGCACCACCACCAACATCTGAACCAGAACCAACAATAGCAGAACTTGAAATTCTACCTTCAACCATAACAGGTCCAAGTGTACCAGCATTAAAGTTAATGTACGATGCACCTGGCATAACTGTTGTTCCAGCTGCCAGTTGAGCACCCATTCTTACTTTAGAAGAGTCCAAAATTCTTGTATTATCAGCAGGGATAATATGCTGTAAATATCTAGGGAATTTGTCTACAGAGTCAATTACAGGGAAAGTACCATTAAGTTTCATCTCTATTTCGTTGTCTCTCAGGTACTCCAACTCGTATGGAGTGTTTCCAGACCATGCTACGTTAGATAAAATTCCAAACGCACCATCTAGGTTTACTTTTCTAAGCTCTACTTTACTTTGAGAAAGTGCATAAAGTTTTAGGTAAACAGCCTCAACACTTTGAGATGCTGCATCTTCAAACAAAAGAGTGATTCTAAAGTTTTTAGCCAAATCATCCATAGCTGCTAATGCTTTAATAATTTGAATGTTTTTATGAGCATCACCTGCTGCTTCATTTGCATATACTGCAAATGCATTCATGGCATTTTTAACAAACTCATCATTCACTGTTGCTACAAACTCTGTACCTGAAAAGTCTACATCACAACCAGACTCTTGAAGTGCTTTTACAAAAACTGCAGCTGAACCAAAGTTCTCGTTCCAGTTAATAAGAGCATAGTTTGCTTGTAAAATTTTCTCTGCATTTTTCTGACCTCTATCTACTCTAGCAATACCAAAAGCCATTGCTTTTCTATACCCTGCTTGTGCTTCTATCTCTGCTACCAATGCTTTAAACTCTTCTGCTGTATTTGTTTTTGCTATTGCCATTTATCTTACCTTTTTATTGTCAAAATTATAATTGCGTGATTATATCAAATGAGGGTTAATCTATGATGAACAACTCAATTTCTGATTTTTAAACGCATCAGGAGTCACCCCTGCCCATCTCTCAAACTCTTTATGTTCACCATAAGGGTCTTGAGCAATTTTAAAGAGGTCATCTACTAACCCAAACTCTCCTTGTTCGGCTTGGTCTATTGCCTCTTGCAGCATATAGTTTTTAAGTACATACTTTGGATTGGTTTTTAGCATCTCTTTATGTCGCTCCTCTTGCGAAGTATTATTTTGCTCTAATCTAACATCATACTCATCTAACCACTCATTCATTGGTGTATGAAAGAGTCCTAGTTTTAATAACTCTTTTCTCTCTCCATTATAACGACTTAACGTTCTAAAAAACAGGGTATAATCCACATGAAGGGACTGCAACATTCCAAACATCTGCTTCATAAAATCAAAATCATTATCGCTAACCTCATCTAGTCCTAACTTTCTACCCATAAGATATAAAAAGTGTCTGCTATAGAGTCGTCCATAGTGTGTCATCACTTTTTCTAAATGCTCTTTTTGTACCAATGGTTCTAGTGCCAGTGCCAAAGCTCGTAGATTCCACTCACCTATGCGAGGTTGATTGCCAAAAGAGTAACGAGCGTGTTTGTCAGTATGGTTACAGACAAAATTTACATCATAGTCATCTAAAAAAGCATAAGGTCCATAATCTATAGTAATTCCAAGTACGGACATATTATCAGTATTCATAACACCATGGTTAAAACCAATCGATTGCCACTGAGCCATCAATCTTGCTGTTTTACCCATTACTTCTGTAAAAAAATGGTAATATTTATCTTTCTCTTCATTTAAATGTGGATAACACTCATTAATAGCATAATTAGCCAATGCCTCCAACTCTTTAAAATTTTTAGAATGTGCAAAGTACTCAAAAGTTCCAAAGCGAACCCAAGAGGGAGAAACCCTAAGAACAATAGAGCCTTTTTCCCATGTTTGTCTATAAACAGAGTGTTCTGAACCTATAATGGCTAAAGCTCTAGTTGTCTCTATGCCCAAACCATGCATCGCTTCACTCATAAGATACTCACGAATAGAAGAGCGTAAAACAGCACGACCATCACCAGAACGAGAATAGAGTGTTTGCCCTGCTCCTTTAAGCTGAAGATGTTGATTTATATGGTTGACATCTTTTACTGTACCTATATTAATAGCTCGTCCATCTCCAAGTCTTGGCACAAAATGTCCAAACTGATGACCAGCATAGCACATGGCAAAGTTATCACTTCCCTCTAATACTAACTCACCATTTACAAATGAGGTTAGAGCTTCTTTATCTGATACATCTATCTTTAATGTATCTGCTAACTCGCTATTAACATGTATAAGGAAAGGCTTTTTTAAAGGTTTAGGTTCAACTCTACTGTAACAGAGTTCAGGCAATTCTAAATAGGGATTGGTTAATTTAATATCTTTTAGTTTCATAAATCTATATTACATGTTAGAGCTTTTATATGACTTAAGCTATAATCACGCCAATAAATTTAGAACTAAATATAACATAAAGGACAATATTATGGGTAGAGCGTTTGAATACCGTAAAGCAGCAAAAATGAAACGATGGGGAACCATGTCTAAAGTTTTCCCTAAACTAGGAAAAGTAATTACCATGGCAGCCAAAGCAGGAAGCCCTGACCCTGACATGAACCCTAGACTTCGTACTGCAATTCTTACAGCAAAAGCTCAAAACATGCCTAAGCACAACATTGAAGCAGCCATTAAAAGAGCCAGTGGGAAAGATGCTGCAGACATTAAAGAGTTTCACTATGAAGCAAAAGGTCCTTATGGAACTCAATTTATTATAGACTGTGCAAGTGACAACAACACCAGAACTGTTGCCAATGTAAAAGCAGCTCTCTCACGTAACTCTGCTGAGATGCTTACAGCTGGTTCTCTTAACTTTATGTTTACACGTAAATCTGTATTTACTTTTGACAAAACAGACGAAATGGACATTGAAGAGTTAGAACTTGAACTTATTGATGCAGGACTTGAAGAGATAGAAGAAGATGTAGAACCACAAGAGAACGCTGAAGATAAAAAGATTGTTAGAGTTTTTGGTGCATTTGAAGCATTTGGTGATTTATCTAAAGCACTTGAAGAGATGAATATAGAAGTTACAAAAGGTGAGCATCAATACATTGCCAACATGCCTATTGAACTTACAGATGAACAGATGGAAGAGGTTGATGTTCTTATTGACCGTTTAGAAGAAGATGAAGATGTTCAAGCTGTCTATACAAACATTAATTAATGACAATAAGTGTGTAAATTTGTTACTCATAATAAGAAATAAAAAATATTATTTTCTGTAGAGTGATATTTTTAGTGTATATATATGTAACCATAGCTCCTATTTTCCCATGAAACTTATATAGATATGGTGTATCCTTTACTCATATTTATATAAGCTTCAGAATAAATTATTTTCTTTAAAAGAGTCTACACTGAATACTGATATATTAAATTTAAATACCATTCCATTTACTATTTTATATATTGAAGATGATAAACTCACACGAGAATATATGTCTCATTTACTGCAAGAGATATGTACAAAATTAATAATATCTCATGATGGAGAAAATGGTCTTTTAGAGTTTACAAAACATCACGTAGATTTAATCATTACCGACCTAAGTATGCCAAAGTTAAGTGGATTAGAGCTTATAGAAAAGATTCGGAATAATAAGCATAGAAATAGTGATGTCCCAATCATAATCATATCTGCACATGAAGATACAAAAATCCTACATTCAAGTATTAAATATGGTGTTCAAGGATTTATATTAAAACCTATAGTTTTTAGTAAATTAAACGAAACTGTTGATGAAATTAAAAAAAAGTATTTAGTAAAAACTGAAAAAGAATCTACAAAAAAATTAAATCGAAATGATAACTTAGAGTATGGAGAGCATAAACTAATTGACCATTTAGATTCTACTAAATCATCCATAGTTATTTTTATAAAAATAAATGAGTTTAAATATCTGAATTTATCATTAAATAGTAAAATATCTAAGAAGCTACAAAAAAGGTTTGCTAAAAAGCTCTTTTCACTTATGCCTACAACTTGTAATTTTACAAAAATATATATATTAGAAGATGGTGGATTTATTCTTACAAAACCATATGATAGTCAAGAAATAAAAGATGACTTTTATAAAAAAATAAAAAAATTTAAAAATGATGTTAACAATGCAAAAATCAAAATTGGTCTTGTTGATTATACTTTATCTATTAGAATAAGTTTAGCCTATGGAAAAAATGCATATGAAAATGCAAAAATCGGTATGTTTAAACTTGTAGATACAAAACAGGAATTTATAGTAGCTACTGACTTACTTCAACAAGAGAGAGACTTAGCTTTTCAAAAACTTAAACAATTTAGCATGTTAAAAGAGGCTCTCAATAATTACAATATAGTCTCCTACTTTCAACCTATTGTAAATAATAAAACAAAAAAAATTGAAAAGTATGAATCTCTAGTCAGATTAATTGATTCTGATAAAAATATTATCTCTCCTTACTTCTTTTTAGGTATAGCCAAAGAGGGAAAATATTATCAAGAAATAACGACGATTGTATTAGAAAACTCTTTTCGTGCACTCTTTTATACCAACCAAAGTATATCAGTTAACCTTTCTGCATTAGATATTGAAAAACCAAAAACAAGAAACACATTTATAGATTTACTTAAAAGGTATAAAACTGATGCACATAGAATTGTGCTTGAACTTGTGGAAGATGAGGATATTAAAAATAAAATAGTTATTGATATATTTTTAAAAGAGATAAAAGAGTATGGTGTAAAAATTGCCATTGATGACTTTGGCTCTGGTCTCTCAAACTTTGCTAGAGTACTTGAGTATCAGCCACATTTTATTAAAATAGATGGTAGTCTGATTAAAAATATTCACAATGACACCCTTGCTCAAAACATGGTTGAGACCATTGTTACCTTTGCAAAAAAACAAAACATACAAACCATAGCAGAGTATGTAGAAAATGAAGAAGTCTATAATGCTGTATGTAAATTGGGGGTAGACTACTCCCAAGGCTATTACTTTGGGAAACCTGCACCATTATAATATATGCAACACAGTGTAGTCGAGGACGACACCCTACTTCTTCTCATTCTTTTTACGTCTCTCTCTATCTGCTTTGGCTGCATCTCTTTTTTTCTTTTGTGCCATGTAGATAAACTTTCGCTTTTTGTCATAGTCTATATACCCTTTTTTCTCACGCAGAGTCTTTTTTCTAGGTTGACGTTGTCTTGGCTGTCTATCTTCTAGTTCAAAACCTTCATAGATTTCTCTTTTAATGTTCAAACGTAAATCTTTCTCTATTTTAGAGAACTTGTTATAGTCATGTATGGTCAGAAGTGAGACTACACTTCCCTTATGGTTTGCTCTACCTGTTCGCCCTACTCTATGAGTAAAAGCATCTGTCTCATCTGGTAGTTCATAGTTTATCACCCAAGGAAGCTCTGCAATGTCTATTCCACGTGCTGCAATATCTGTAGCTACTAAAACCTGCATCTGTCCAGACTTTAAAAGAGACAAAGCTTTAGCACGTACAGACCTTTTAACATCACCATGAATGAGTGCTACACGTATCTTTTCACTTTTTAGACGCTCATAAATCTTGTTGGCAGAACTTTTAGTATTAGCAAAGAGAAGCACTTGCTCCATTTTAAAATCTTCTATCAGTCTAAGAACCAAAGCATCTTTCTTTTTAACATCTATTTTATATGACCTATGAGCAATAAAGTCTACCACATCACGACGGTCACTCACCTCAACAATAGCAGGTTCACGTAAAAACTCTTTAGCAAGTCGCTTAATATTCTGCGAAATAGTAGCAGAAAAAAGAAGTGTCTGACGAGGCTGTTTACAATACTTTAATATCGCCTTTATTTCTGCTAAAAAACCCAGTTCCAACATAGTATCTGCTTCATCAAGTACCACTGTATTTACATTTTCAAGGTTAATCTTTTTATCACTTATAAAATCTTGTAAACGCCCAGGAGTCGCCACAATAATATCAGCACCTTGTGACAAACGTCCTAACTGAACACTTTTTGGTGTTCCCCCTTGAACTTTAACTGTTCTTATGTTCAAGTGTTTAGAGAACTCAACAATGGTTCTATAAACTTGGTCAACCAGCTCAATAGTAGGCACAACAATAAGAACTCTAGGCACCTTATTTTCAGACTTAACAACCTTTTGAAGTCTATGTAAAAGTGGCAAAACATAAGCAGCTGTTTTACCTGTCCCTGACTTAGAAGCACCAATAATATCAACCCCCTTCATAACAAGAGGTATCA
The DNA here is from genome assembly GCA_027068975.1 of Campylobacteraceae bacterium. Taxonomy (GTDB): domain Bacteria; phylum Campylobacterota; class Campylobacteria; order Campylobacterales; family Sulfurovaceae; genus UBA1140. Next base: position 37,422 of record JALXFN010000084.1, read on the forward strand.
CACGCTTTTGTATGGCTGTGGTGTTTTCATAGTCTGATGATATGGCTTTTAATATATCTGGGTGTAGATTTAATTTCTGAAATGCTTTGATGATGTGTTCCTTTTAACCTGAGCTATACATTATTAAACGAATTATAGCAAAATTATTTATTTATAAGTTTTGACACTCTTGCCAAGAAAAACATCCTACAAATTATTTATACGCCTTTAATCCATTATTTATCTGAACATACGCCTCTAAAGGTGTTGTCTCAAAATAAAAGATATTATGCTTTTTCGCAAAATCTTTGGTCATCTTTTGAACTTTAAGTAGGTTAAAACGTGGTGCTTTAGGAAAAAGATGGTGTTCTATTTGTGTGTTAAGCCCTCCATAAAACCAATGAACCAAAGCTCCACCAGAGAGTGAACGACTTCCTCTCATTTGAAGCTCCATCCATGAGAGTTTTTTACCCTCTTCCTCTTCAAAAGTATCACAACCTAAGTGGTTCGTAATAAAGCCAAATGCCAACCAAGGTGAAACGGTAAAGTTTAAAACCAAAAAGACAATAAGCCCATCGGTAAATCCTAACTGATAAAAGATAGTTCCCCAAATAATAGGCCAATGCAAGAGCATAAGAGCTAATTCCCCCCATAGTTTTCGTCTAATTACAAAAGCGTATGATTGTACTATAAAAGCAAAATTCATAAAGAACATTGAACCCCAAAAGATAATGTGCTTATATTTTTTAATGATTTCACTGTTTCCTCTATGATTATCATTCGTAAATGTCCCATCTAAGGCTCGTATATCTTCATCTTTTTGAATGATGTTACAGTAGGTATGATGATTAACATTGTGTTTATAGTCCCACCAAGAGGACGAATTACTTAAAATAATAGCTGAAAATGGGTAGCTTAATTTAAATGAGAGTTTTTTATTTTTAAAGTACTGTGTATGTAAAATATCATGCGAAATAAAAACAGCACGAGTAAAAATAATTGTCATAAAGAGTCCTAATAATACAGGATTCCAAGCAGGAGCTGTAGTTAAAGCAACTGTTATGGCAATTATTACTCCTATCATCTCTATAGACCCTCTTACAGGTACTCTGTCAAGCAGACCTGCTGCACGAACCTCTGCTCTTAGCTCATCAAAATTATCTGGATAGGGAGTTTTAACCATCTTTTTCCTTTTAAACTCTTTTGCTTTGTATGTTTATTGATTATAACTATGATATACTGAAATTATAAAATTATTTTATCTATGTAACTTAGGTTAGCCAAATTTTTATCTTTTTTAGTCATAATGCGACTATAAATTAATAAAGGATTTAATATGAACGCAAAAAAAATTAGAGGCATCTGCCGACCTATAAGAATTATCTTAGGTACAGCTCTTGTAGCATACGCTGTTTACAGTGGTAATAACTGGTTCTACTTAGGAGTTATTCCTCTTATAGCTGGTCTTGTAAATTTTTGTCCACTCTGTAAAATAACAGGACAATGTGACATTATGGGTAAAGACAACAACTAACTACTCAAAGAGTTAAGGGTATCACGATAGAATGCAAAAAACTTAATATTTGCATCTGGAGTGAACCATGCCTCTTAACTTACAAGCTTTCCCTTTTGTAGTTATAAGCCGTATTTTAAAAAAGTTGGAAAATAGAGGAGAAGTTAAGTTGCATCGTGGGTCTGTTGAGGTTGTTTAAGCTAACCCTTCCACTTCAGCTTAACACCCTTTATTTCTCATATCATAATCATCATGGTCACAAATACAAGCTAAAAGGGCTTCATTATTTACTACTGTCATTAAAATTCTATATTGAGTATTAACTACACGAATAGAATAACGATTTTTATCTTTTTTACAAGTCATTTTTTTATAATGCAATAAAGGGTCATTTTGATTGTTTTGGAAGAGTGTTAGTGTTGATGCTATCTCTTCTTCTGTTAAGATGTATTTTTTAATGATTTTTTTCTTAGTTCGTAAATATTGAGTAGTTTCAACAATGGTCATACGTTTTATGCACTCTTCTCTTTAGAAAGAACACGAATTTCAAGTTGTCCCATTCTATCCATATGATGAACATAAGCTTCATGTAAATCTGTAATGGTTTTACTTAATTCTGAAAATAGAATATCTTTTTTTTCTATTTTTAAAATACTCTTTTTTAGTAATTTTACATCTTCAACTGCATCTAGTGTAACATCATAATACTCTTCTAAATCATTCACAGGGATAATACTCATTTCATCTATCTGTAGAGCCTGTTTTTCTAGCTCTACTACTTGCTGATGTAAAGTAGAATTAATCATCTGCATCATCTTCTCAAAAAGTTCTCTTGGTGCAGTTTCAAGAGCATCTAAAGAGACAGAGATAAAGTCTGAGTAATTAATAAAGTTATTATTCATTCTTACTGTCATTTAGATAGTTCCTTATTATTTTTTTTAATTATAGCATACTTTATTTCAATTCACGAACCCTAATTTTCTACTATTAAAGCTTCTTCAAAAAAGCAGCAATAATAAAAATGGTAGAGCCGTTAACTTTACCTTGGATATGCGTTGGGTCACCTGGAACCATACGGATGTTTTTAACAGTAGTACCTTGCTTTGCTGTAAAACCTGCACCTTTAACCACTAAATCTTTAATAATAGTTACCGAGTCTCCTTCTTTTAAGATATTACCATTAGCATCTCTAACAGGTTCTGCATTTTCTGCTGCTAAACCCTCTTCTGCCCATGTTTTAACGTCATCTTCCATATACATCATATCTAACTGTTCTTGGTTTCCAAGTCTGCTGTATATTCTGTATGCCATCACTTGAACAGCTGGAACTTCTGACCACATAGCGTCATTTAGACAGTGCCAGTGAGATTCATTTTCTGCTGGTTTTTCGTGTGTTGCTAAACATACATCACAAAGAGTTACAGTATCATCTTTTGGCTCTACTTTATACTCTGTTAAATTCTCTTCTGACCCACATAAGTCACATTTATCATTTAAGCTCATTATTATCCTTTAAAAAAATTATCACATTATACTAAATAAAAAAAATTAATACCCATAAATACTATAAGTAACATAAAAAACTATCTTGGTTGTGGTAGATGGATACGGATAATCCTTATAGGCTGAACGAATAAGAGAAAGAGTATTATCATCTAATGGTCGTGAACCAATACGCTGTTTTAAACGTAAATCTGAAATATCTCCATTAGGATGTAGATTAAATGTAACCACATTGGTTCCCTCTTGATGATTACGACCTGCTCCTTCAGGATAACCCCTTCTTGTTAAAAGATTTTGAGTGATACGCTGAATCTCGTCAAGATTGTTCTCTATAAACTCTTTTTGAGCTGGGGTAAAAGTATGAAAAGTAGAGCCATAAAGTTTCTGAATTTTTTTGTTTGGGTAGCTTTTTTGAGAAGAGACAACAGTAGGGGTTGCTGTCCCTAAAAAAGAGGCTAAATCATCAGAGGTCTTAACCTCTTTAGGTTGGGTAATAAACGGCTCTTCTATATAAACCATCTCCTCTTCTACTTTAGGTTCTGTTTTTTTGGCTATTTTTTTCTTAACTATTTTCTTTTTTATAGGCTTCTTTTTTTTAGGCTTCTTTTTAATGATTTTTTTCTTTACTACTTTTTTCTTGACAACTTTCTTTTTTGGAGTTTTTTTCTTTACTACTTTTTTCTCTATAGGCTCTTTTTTAACTACAGGCGTAGGAGCTTTAACCTTTACTGGTTCTACTTTTTTAGGCAAAGGCATATTAATAATATCTATTTTAACTATACGCTCATTCATTGTTTTTTCAGGTACTTTTATTTTAGAAAACTGGGTCATATACATCCAAATAAGAGCCATATAAATAAACAGTGATATGAAAAAAGCAACAAAAAATCTCATAAACCATCCAAAATAAAATATTAAAAAGAGTATAATCGAATAAAATTTATATTTGGTTAATAAAACCCAAAAAAGGACAATATATACAATGAGTTATAATAAAAGTGAAGAGGCATTTAAAGAAGCGTACGAAGTAATCCCAGGTGGTGTTGACTCACCTGTTAGAGCATTTTCATCGGTTGGTGGAACACCTGTGTTTATTGAGCGTGGTGAGGGTGGTCATCTTATTGACATTGATGGAAACCGTTACATAGACTTTGTTCAAAGCTGGGGACCACTTATCTTGGGTCACTGTGATGCAGATGTTGAAGCTGCTGTTATAGAAGCTGTTAAAAAAGGTTTAAGTTTTGGAGCTCCAACTCTGGGGGAGACTGACTTAGCAAATGAGATAGTTGAGATGTATGATAGTATTGAAAAAGTACGTTTTGTAAGCTCTGGAACCGAAGCTGTTATGTCTGCTATTCGTTTGGCTCGTGGATATACTAAAAGAGATGACTTTATTAAATTTACTGGTTGTTACCATGGTCATGCTGACTCACTTTTGGTTCAAGCAGGTTCAGGTATGGCAACATTTGGAAGCCCATCTAGCCCAGGTGTTCCAGCTGACTTAACAAAACATACACTTCTAGCAACCTACAATGATATAGAGTCTGTAAAAAAATGTTTTGAGCAGAGTGAAAATGGTGTATCTTCTATTATCATCGAGCCAATCGCAGGGAATATGGGTCTTGTACCTGCCGATGAAGATTTTTTAAAAGAACTTAGAGCTTTATGTGATGAGCATGGAGCATTATTAATTTTTGACGAAGTGATGTCTGGATTTAGAGCTTCACTTTGTGGTTCTCAAGGCATTACCTCTGTTAAGCCTGATATTGTAACACTTGGAAAGGTTATTGGTGCAGGTATGCCAGTGGGTGCTTTTGGTACCCGTAAAGAGATTATGGCAGAGCTATCACCTGAAGGTCCTATCTACCAAGCTGGAACACTTTCAGGTAACCCTGTAGCTATGGCAGCTGGTTTAGCAAGTCTAAAAAAACTCAAATCTGACCCTGCTATTTACGTTACATTAGAAGCAAAAGCTAGAAAACTTATGGAGGGTTTCCAAGCAGCAGCAGATGCAGTTAATGTTCCTATGGTAACCACTGTACGTGGTTCTATGTTTGGCTTCTTCTTCTCTGACAAACCAGTTAAAAACTTTGACGATGCCTTAGAGAATGACTCTGAACTATTTGGAAAGTTCCATGGTAAAATGCTTGAAAAAGGTGTCTATTTAGCTTGTTCTTCTTATGAGACAGGGTTTATATCTACAGTAACTACTGATGAAATGATTGAAGAGGCGATTGTAGCTGCTAAAGCGTCTTTGAAAGAGATAATGGGGTAAAATATTTGTGGGTCGATAAATCGACCCTAGCCTAAATTTTCCCCAAAAGAACACCCCTCTATCTTATCTACGCGTCCAGCATGTCGTCCACCTTCAAACTCCGTATTACAAAAAGCATCTATCATACTCTCTATAACACCTTTTCCTACCACACGCTCACCAAAACATAAAATATTGGCATCATTATGAGCTCTTGTAGCAGCTGCTGTATAAGCATCATGACAAAGAGCTGCTCTGATTCCTTCTACCTTGTTTGCTGCTATAGAGATGCCAATTCCTGTACCACAAATTAAAATACCAAAGCTACCTTTGTCCTCTATAACTTTCTTTGCACACTTCTTGGCATAATCAGGATAATCTACTCTATCAGCAGAATCTGGTCCTAAATCAATTATTTCATGACCCAACTCTTCTACATAATTTTTAGTAAACTCTTTTAAAGCATAACCTGCATGGTCTGTTGCAATATAAAACTTCATCACTAACCCCTTTAGTATCTTGGTTGTTCATATTGAATATCATCTACAAAAGTACCCAATCTATCCCACCTAACAGTCTTAGTTTCTGAGTCAAATGAGAAGTAGATAAACCAAGGCTTTCCAATAACATTACGATAAGGCACTGCCCCCCAAAAACGACTGTCTGATGAGTTATCTCGGTTATCACCTATCATGTAGTAGTCATCTTCTTCTACTTTTTTATAAAAAGCATTCATATCTATTCCACTTCTACTTGTGTAAAGTACTGGACCTAACTCTTTAACATATACAGGACTCATATCATTTGGTAGTCCTATTAAGTTTTCAAAAGCTGTTCTAGTTGTTGGCTCATACTGAATTCCTGGGTATTTATCCATATAAGGGTTATCGACCCACAATTTATCTCTAAACTTTTTTATTTTCTCGGAAGGATAATTTGTTCTAATATACTCATCACCCTCTGTAAAGTGTATATATAAATGTTTATCTTGATAGATTATCTCATCTCCACCTGTTGCAACACAACGTTTTACAAAATGGGTTTTACCATCCATAGGATATAAAAATATTACAATATCTTCACGTTGTGGTTTTGGTCCTTCTATAAGATGCCCATTATTATTAAAATCTGGAACCAATTTTATATTAAACCATGGAAGCATAGGAGTAGGTATTCCATAAGAGAATTTTTTTGCAAAAAGGAAATCTCCTATCTGCATAGTTCTCTTCATTGACCCAGAAGGGATAACAAATGATTGAACCACAAAAAATATAAGAAAAAGTACGATTATAATCGTACCTGTCCAAGAGCTGGTAAATCTATATAGCTTATTAAAAAAATTCATTAATTACCTTTTTATTTAATACCAGCAAATTGCTGAGCTGATTTTAGTGTGTTTTGAAGAAGCATAGCAATAGTCATGGGACCAACACCTCCTGGAACAGGAGTGATGTATGAACATTTTGGAGCCAGTGCTTCAAAGTCAACATCTCCTACCAAGCGACCATCATCTAAACGGTTGATTCCTATATCTATAACAATAGCACCCTCTTTTACCATATCTTCTTTTATAAGATTTGGGACACCAACTCCAACGATTACGATATCTGCTTTTCGAGTATGAGAAGCCAAATCTTTAGTATAAATATGCGTTACAGTTACCGTTGCATTTTTGTTTAGAAGCAGACTTGCCATTGGTTTACCTACAATATTACTCGCACCAACCACAACAACATCTTGCCCCTCTAGGTCAATATTGTACTCTTCAAACATCTTCATTACACCAAGTGGTGTACAGGCTACAAAACTTTCAAGGTTAGAGACCATACGTCCTACATTGTAAGCATGAAAACCATCTACATCTTTTTTAGGGTCAATCACTTCTAAAATTTTATTGGTATCTATCTGTGGTGGGAGTGGTAACTGTACCAAAATACCATGAATATGAGGATTGTTGTTCATCATGGTAATAATTTGAATAATTTCATCTTGAGTAATGGTCTCAGGCATTTTATGAGCAATAGAGTAAAACCCTACATTTTTACATGCTTTCTCTTTCATACCAACATAGGCATGACTAGCAGGGTCATCACCTACTATAACAACAGCCAAACCAGGGACAATTCCCTGTTCTTTTTTTAAACTCTCTACTTCATTTTTAACATAATTTTGGACTTTTTTGGATAAGGATGTTCCATCGATAAGTTGCATTTTTTCACTTTTAGGTAAATTTTCGGTATTATATCAAAAAATCTTTATTACAGAGGTAATCCTTACTTTGAAAGCTCTATTACTACTATTTTTACTTTCTATCACTCTTTTCTCGTTTAGCGAAGATAATCTTTCACTTGAACTTGATGAAAATGACTTTAGCCTTGAAGAGGCTCTACGTATCGATGAAGATTCTGATGATAACAACTATACAGAAGAGAACAACTCCATAGCAGATGTAGAGACACAAGAGAGTTTTTTATCATCTGTTGAGTATGGTAGAATGCTCTATAAAAATCCTCGTGGTATATCTTGTTCTAAATGTCATGGAGAGATGGGAAAAGGTGGTCAAAAAATTGCTAAATATTATGACAAACAAAAAAATCCTAAACTCTTAAAAGGTGTCGATATTCGCTCCTATTCACTTGAAGATTTAAAAGCAAGTCTTGAAAATAAATACAAAGAGAACAATCGTCGAAAATACCATAAAATAATGCCTATCTACTACCTAACAGATGAAGAGGCTCAAGCAATACATGACTACCTAACATACAATTATGAGAAAGAGCAAGAAGAGAAGTAGTTTAAGAAGAGAAGTAACTTATAGTACTAAAGTTGTTCTTCTATTACATCTCTCCAATGCCTCTTTTAATTTTATAATCTCCTCTTTTAAAAGAGCATTCTCTTCTTCAAGTGTCATTTTTGGAGTATCTTTTTCAGCTATTTTTTTATTAACTTCTTCTTTATCATCTATCAAAATATACTCTATATCTTTCCCATTTTCAGAGACCGTTTCACTCTTAACCTTACCATTTCGTACCAACTTCATAACGGCAAAATAACTTAACTTATTTCTTCTTGCATACTCTCTTAAGGTGACTTTTTCCATAATTTTCCCTCATATTTTAATAAATAGATTTTAACAAGATAATTCTTTCACACAAATTATGTTATGATTCCATTTTAATTTTAATAAGGCTTTCTCTATGCAAAAACTACTTATTTTTTTACTTTTAAGCACCCTAACCTTCGCAAAAACCAATATTATTGTGAGTATTTTACCTCAAAAAATATTTGTAGACAAAATCGGTGGAGAAAAAGTAGATACCATTGTTATGGTTGAAGCTGGTTCATCTCCCCATAACTATGAACCAAAACCTTCACAAATGAAAGCAGTAACCAAGGCTGACCTTTACCTCTCTATCGGTGTAGAGTTTGAAAAAGTCTGGTTAAACAAGTTTAAAAATCAGAACAAAAATCTAATAATTTCTGATATTTCACAAGATATAAATAAATCGGCAATGAAGAGTCATCATCATGAAAAAGATGAAGAGCATGAAATAGAGAGTAAAGACCCACATATTTGGGTTGACCCTATTAATGTAAAACAGATAGCTCAAAATATATTTGAAACACTCTCCTCTGTAGACACAAACAACACAGAGTATTACAAAAAGAATTTAACAAGCTATCTAAAAGAGCTAGAGACACTTGACACTAAAATAAAAGAGATTTTAAAAGATACCCCTAAGAACTCAACGTTTATGGTTTTTCATCCTGCTTGGGGCTATTTTGCTAAACGCTATGAGTTGAGACAACTTCCTGTTGAAGTAGAAGGAAAAGAGCCTAAAATGAAAGCCTTGGTTCAGCTTATGAAAAAAGCAAAAGAGCAAAAGGTTAAAGCCATTTTTACTCAACCAGAGTTTTCTGACAAATCAGCACAAATTATTGCTAACAATTTAGGAATAAAAGTCATTAAAACTTCTCCTTTAGCCAAAAATTGGGCTGAGAACTTAACAAACCTAGCCAAAGCCATTGCAAAAAAAGAGCGATAGTATGTCTGTTGTTATCGAAATAAAAAACCTCTCTTTCTCATACCACAAGCAGAAGATTTTAGAAAATATAAATTTAACTGTTAAAGAGAAAGATTTTTTAGCCATTATAGGTCCAAATGGTGGGGGGAAATCTACCCTACTTAAACTAATTTTAGGAATCTACCCTGTTAAAGAGGGAACCATTCGTACCTTTGGTGAAGTACCTAAAAAAAACCTCTCTAAAATCGGCTATGCTCCTCAAAACACCAATGTCAACACCGACTTTCCCATAAAGGTTATAGAGGTTGTACTTATGGGTCATATAGGAACTAAAAAACCTCTCTTTGGTTATGCAAAAGAGGAGACCATGTGTGCTATGGGAGCATTGGCTCAAGTAGGCATGGAGAAGTTTGCCAATGTTAAAATAGGTGAACTCTCTGGTGGACAGAGACAGCGTGTTATGATAGCCCGTGCCTTATGTGCTCACCCTCAAATACTTATACTCGATGAGCCTACATCTAGTATTGACATTGATGGACAAAAGCAGATATATGAACTGCTTAAAGAACTCAATAACTACATTACTATTATTGTCGTAAGCCATGATATTTCGGTTATTATGAAATATGCCAATTCCGTAGTACATATTAATAAAAAGCTAACCCATCATGATACATCTACAAACGACCATACTCTCTCACATCAATGTAACCACTTTTGTGAAGTAGAGATGTTCAACAGATTTAAGGAGCAAAAATAATGTTAGATGCTCTCTCTTTTCCTTTCATACAAAATGCTCTCATCGCTGGTCTGTTGGTCTCTATGGCTTCAGGAATTATCGGTTCGCTCATTGTCGTTAACCGTATGGTGTTTCTTGCAGGGGGAATTGCACATACTGCTTATGGTGGTATTGGTATGGCTGTCTTTTTAGGGCTACCTATTTTTCTAGGTGCTTCAGTTTTTGCTGTAGCTGCGGCACTTATTATCTCTATTATCACCCTAAAACATCGTGAACGGATGGACACCTTCATTGGTCTTATGTGGGCTGTAGGTATGGCTGTGGGTGTGGTACTCATAGACCTCACCCCTGGGTACAATGCCGACTTTATGTCTTATCTTTTTGGCTCTATCTTGGCTGTAAGTCAAAGTGACCTCTATTTTATGGGAGGACTCTTAGCTGTCATCATATTTATTATGACCTTTTGGTATCGTGATATATTGGCTGTCTCTTACGACAGTGAGTATGCAAATTTACGTGGAATCAATGTTAAATTTTTCTATACGCTTATACTTGTACTCTCTGCTCTTACTGTAGTTGTAGCCATAAAAGTAGTAGGCTTAATCTTAGTCATTGCCCTACTCACCATACCTGTCTATATTGCTGAAAAGCTCTCCAATACCCTATATATGATGATGATTTTATCAGGTATATTCTCCTCTATTTTCACCGTAATTGGACTGGCTATCTCTTATGAGTACGACATCGCTTCAGGGGCTTCTATTATTTTAGTTTCTGCTATTTCACTATTTCTATTTTTAGGCTTTAATCGTTTTACGATAAAATAAAAGCATGAATATTTTAATCATAGACGACAACCAAGAGATTCTTTTTGGTTTAGAAAAACTTCTAAACGAAGCCCATTTTACTACCTGCACAGCTCCAAATCTTCAAAAAGCAAAAGAGGCTTTAGAGGAGCAAGAGTATGACCTCATCATCTTAGATTGGATGTTGCCAGATGGTTCAGGAGTTGAGTTTTTAGCTCAAATGCGAAAAGAGTTTTACTCGACATCGGTACTTCTACTCTCATCTAAGTCAGAGATAAATGAAAAAGTAGAAGCTCTTGATGCAGGAGCCGATGACTACTTAGCAAAGCCTTTTTCAAACATAGAGCTTTTGGCACGTATTCGTGCTTTATTACGACGTGAAAGTGCTTATAAAAAATCTCTTATAGAGATAGGAAACTTCAAAGCAGACTTGGCAACCCATGAAGTCTATATTGAGCAGAAAAAAATAGAACTCACTAAAAAAGAGTTCTCTTTACTTGAACTTCTTTTACTTAATCAACATGTTGTCTTAACCCGTTATCAAATCAATGACCATCTAAATCATGATTTTGATGCTTTAAAAAGTAGTAATTTGGTTGATGTTCATATTAAAAATTTACGTAAAAAGTTGAGTTTAGCATCTATTACCATAGAGACCGTCAGGGGTGTTGGATTTAGAATTAACACGTAGGTTTGACCATGTCAAACGCCAAAACCAAACTTAGCATGATTGTATATTTTAAATTTCCATTTATTTTAACCAAGATTTGACGTTTGACATGGTCAAACCTACAGGGACGAAAATCTAAAAGTTGCCGTTGTTCCAAACCCCACACCCTCACTCTCTATTTGAATCTCCCCATTAATAAGCATCGCCATCTTTTGGCTCAATGCCAAGCCCAAGCCCGTACTGTGTTTAACCTCACCACTATGGGCTTGATAAAACTCAGAAAAGAGAGCCATCTGTTTCTCTTTTTCTATGCCACAACCTGTGTCTCTTACCTCAAAAATAAAAACTCCATCTTTTTGAGTTAAATGAATTGCTATGCTTCCTTGTTCGGTAAATTTAATGGCATTGGAAAGGAGGTTAATAAGCACTTGTTTAAAGAGATGCACATCGGTTTTTATCATAGTATCATCAACACCAATGCTCTTTTTTAAAAGCAACGCTTTTTCCTCTATTAAAGGTTCAACTATCTCTATCATCTCTTCTATGACCAAACGTACATCTATGCTCTCTTTCGTTACATTCATACTGTTTGATTCCAATTTTGAGAGTTGTAGTAGGTTGTTTATCATCCCTAAGAGGTGTTCTGAAGAGTTCTCTATCTTCCCCAACATCTCAACCTCATCGTCTCCTATTTTAGGGCTAACCATAAGGTGTTGGGTAAGGTTCAATATCGACCCCAACGGCGTACGTAACTCATGCGACATGGTAGAGAGAAACATCCGTTTCAGTGCCAAAACCTCTTGGGTATGTTCCAAAATTTTTATCTGTTTTTTAGAGAGTACCCAAACCACAAAAAGTAGTGAAAGTAACGACAACACAAAAGCAAAAAGTAAAATCTGCTCTATCTCTCTAACACTCTTTAACGCATACTCTTTTTCATAAGACAAAGAGAGTCTCCACCCTTTTAAAATGCTCTTTAACTCTTTTGAAACCACAATGCTCTTTTTTAAATTTGGAGTCGTAGCGTGATTTTTCTCTAACCAAAGTTTTTGATGTGGGTTATCTATTTTTAGTTCTTTTAGGTTTTTAAAAGGATAAAGCAACAAAAGAGACCCAACGGTTTTATTTTTATCAAATGAAGCTTGAACTGATACTTTAAATTCTAAAAAGTTATTTCTATTATAATTTTTATGAGAAGAGGCAACAACCCCTTTGTTATCTATTGCTAACAGAACAATATTTTCAGATAAATCTTTAGATTTTTTTTCCAACAAAACAGTAATACGTTTGTCGATGTCTTTCACCAAAATATCGTCCATAACCTCCAAAGTAGACAAAAATGCCAACTCTTTCTCTAAGCTTTTCATCTGTTGTAAAAGAAGCTTTGCGTTAATGTCAAGTTCATAAGAGAGGTTCTGCCGTTCTTTTTCTAACAGCACTTTTGACTCAACCTTCCAAATATAAACAAGCGTACTAAGCTGAATAAGCATAACAAAGAGAAGCATGGAGATTAAAATCTTATAGGTGTCTGAGAGGTTTTTCCATAGGGGTTTCATTTTTCCAACACTTTCATAAAAACATATCCCCTTTTTTGATTATAGAAAGAATTATATCAAAATTTGTAGGGTGCTATTATTGTTAACTAGTCCTTCAACGCCTCCCAAGTACCACGACAACCAAAATCATCACTCCAAGTTCCTTTACCTCCGTCTATATTCATTAGACCACTGTAGTTTCCGACCATCTGTTCCATCTCTTTGAAGCCACCCGTCAGTTTTCCCGTTTCAGGAACATACGTTCCAAAAACAACACAAGGTCTACTAAGTCCAGCCATCATCATTCCTGTTACAACACTATTTTTTATAAGTAGCATTCCCTTTCCTCCTTGACACATCATTGCTGAGAGTCCATCTGCGGGAGTTGTCACTATTCTATAATTTTGAGAATCGATAAAACCTCCTGCTGCTCTATTTAAGGGGTTTCCATCTGAAAGCCCTCCTTTACTCGGAGAGCTACTTCCTCCACCACCACAACCTATAAACAAACTTGCTAACACTCCAATTTTAACTATTTCCTTCATTTTTATCCTTGATTTAAAATTAATAATCAATTATATTGAAAAATAACTAAGTAATTTAACAAAAAAATATATTAAAATTTAAACGTATGGTTATTCTAAATAAAAAAGAGCTACTCACACTCTATCTGATAAAGCACCTTAAACTCTTTGTCCAAAGTAGCATTCACATCAACATAGCCAATGGAGGGTTGAACACTTTGTAGGTACAAAAAAAGCATCTCATTAGAACTGACTATCTTAGGTGGGCGTTTTCCTTGGTAGTAGGCTTTTCTCCAGTAACGTTCTAAACTTTTTTCACTCTTTTCTAAAATATTCTTCTCAAAACAAATCCGTAAAGGTTTTTCATGTTCGTGGTTCATAACCAAAACTTTGGACTCACCTATAAAACGTTTTTTGTCTAAAAAAATGGCTTTAAGGGTCTCTTTACTTAAGTTGTTTTCAGGAAAATTCTTATCTCCAATAACCACCAATTCAAGTGAAAAAAGTCCCCCTGTAATGCTGATAAAAACGATGAAGTATTTTAACATTAAAAAAGCACCGAAAAGGAGTAGACAAAACGGTTTAGAGGAAGTTTTGTATGATAAACATATTCACCTTTGAGTGCTATATTACTAGTAGGTCTATAGACATAGCCAAGCAAATAGATATTTTCTTCTATATCTAAGGCATTGTCTTTATAACTTTCAAAACGTAAAACAGCATCTTGTTCCTCTTTAAAATGCCATGTTGACTGAACGTATCCACTATAAGGCTTTTCATCACTCAACTCTGTATCTTGTATAAAGAGTTCAGCTAGTATAGAAAAATCTTCTCCATCATACTCTGAACCCATACCCATATAGGTAGACTTTTTATGGTTACTCTCTTGGTATCTACCTAAAGAGAAACGCCATGACAAATCGTCTTTAACCCCATAATATGCCAAGGCTTTATGTCTATTTACCTCAATGATATTATCTTGATGGGCAATATCATTGTTATCTTGAAAGGTCAGAGAAAAGGAGTTGTTTTCATTAATATTTTGATTAAATAGCACTCCTGTAGTAGCTTTAGGGAAAAAGTTTCCTACAATGTGTGGTGTGGTTGTTGTGTCTTGTAAAATAGTAATCGGAGCTTGATTCCAGTACCCAATATCTGAGTTAAATCGTCCTACTCTAAGGCTCTGCTCATCACTTACTGCATAAGTTAACTGTAATCGTTCCACATTTAAGTCTATGTCTGAACTGCTATTACTTTGTCCATTTAAAGAGATATGAGAAAGCTCTACTTCTCCTAGTAAATCAAAACGGTTTTGATTGGCTGAAAATATCATGGCAATATCATTAAATAAAAATTTATCTTCTCTTTTCTCATCATAGCTCATATCTAAATAGCCACCTATGTTTATAGGTGTATTTGGGATATCCCAACCATAACTCTCTGTTTCTGTAGCACAGAGAGAGGAGCTAAGGAGGGTTAGGATTAATAGGTGTTTATGCATTGTTTTTTCTTTTTACTTTAAATTTCATCTATAAACTATTGATTGTCACTAAGGTTATTACCGACCTCTCTTTATGACTATAGAGGTCTAGTGTTTCATTGCATTTTTTTTAAGTGATATTGAACGGTTGCTAATCCTACTCCAAGAATTCTAGCTATTTTTCTTTGTTTGGCTTTCGCATCTTATACATTTCATACTTATTATTTTAGCTAAAATATTCTTATCTGCCTAGTTTGTCAGTACCAAAATAGAACCTCCTTGACAAACCAAAAAAACTTAGCTAACATTAGCTAATACAAACAAAAGGAGTTTATCATGACTGTAAATATGCATGAAGCCAAAACAAACCTTTCTAAACTCATAGCCTTTTTAGACAAAGGCGAAGAGATTATTATTGCCAAAGCAGGTAATCCTGTTGCAAAACTTGTCTCTTATATTCCGAGTAAAAAAAAGAGAACACCAAATCTTTTAAAAGGACAAGTCATATTTTATGAAGATTTCAATAGTTCAAACGATGAAATTACAAAGCTCTTTGAGGGTGGCTTTTAATGGCTAAATATCTACTAGATACCCATATATTTTTATGGTGGATGAGTGATGCTGACCAACTAAGTCAAGAGGTTTTTGATATTATTTCTGATACTTCAAATCAAATCTATATCTCATCTGCAACCATTTGGGAGATAGCCATAAAAGAGGCATTGGGAAAACTAAAAGTAGATGCAGACTTAAATAGTGCCATAGAAGCCAATGGATTTATAGAGTTGAAAATCTCTGCTATTTGTGCTAATGCTACTAAAAAATTAGAACAAATACACCGTGACCCATTTGATAGAATGCTTATTTCACAAGCAATTGAGGGGGATATGACACTTATT
>JALXFN010000085.1 GCA_027068975.1 Campylobacteraceae bacterium
GTGTTAGAGTTGGACGAAAAGCTGGGTTACACTCTTTTAATTGTAAATCTATCAATCGTGGTACTAAAACTGAAGAGTGTGTTATAAAGCCTAAAAAAGATGATATGGTTTATGTTCATGTTTATGGACGTAAAGCTGCTAGTTATAGTTTGAAGGCTGTTAAAGGAACTACTACGACTAATCCTTGTATTACTCGTGAAGAACTACAAAGAAAAATATACAAAAATGAAGATGTTACTAAGGTTAATACTTCTTGTATTACTGATATGAGTGGGCTATTTGGTGGAAATGATAATTTTAATCAACCTATAGGTGATTGGGATGTTTCTAATGTTACAAATATGAAGAGTATGTTTGATACTGCTAGAAACTTTAATCAAGATATTAGTAAATGGGATGTTTCTAATGTTACAAATATGAATTATATGTTTTTTGCGGCTTCATCATTTAATCAAGATATTAGTAAATGGGATGTTTCTAATGTTACAACTATGAATAGTATGTTTTCTGATGCATTTGCATTTAATCAACCTATAGGTGCTTGGAATGTCTCCCATGTTACAGATATGAATAGTATGTTTGCCTATGCACCATCATTTAATCAACCTATAGGCAAGTGGGATGTTTCTAATGTTACAGATATGGCTTACATGTTTACATCTGAATCTTTATGTTTAAAATTCAACCAAAACATTAGCAAATGGGATGTTTCTAATGTCACAAATATGTATAGTATGTTTTATCAGAACTGTCCTAATGGATACAATTTTAACAATCATGATCTAAGTAAGTGGAATGTAGAAAAAGTAACCAACCATAATAAATTTTTTAGTCAAGATAACAGCAATAATATTGAACCAAAATGGAATGATTAATTAAAATACTAATTTCAAAAATTCTAGAAATGAAGTTAATTAGTGAAGAGAAGCTTTAGTATGATAGAACCATTAACGTGATGATTTAACTACAGCAGGTGTATTTTTTCAAGCAATCTTAAAGCGTTAAACAGTAAGTCAACGTAGACATTAAATTTGCTATAATCACTAAATTATTCTAATAGGGGTATTTATGCAACATTTAGTTGATACCGATGACTTTAGCAAAGAACAGATAGCAAACATTATGCACGATGCAGCAACATTTAAAAAAGAGATGCCTTCAAAACTTTTAGAAGACAAACTACTTATAACACTTTTTTTTGAAAGTTCAACGCGTACACGTAGCTCTTTTGAAGTGGCTGCCAAGCGTTTGGGGGCATCGGTGGTGCATCTTGACCCTTCTAAAAGCTCCACCAATAAAGGTGAAAGTTTAGAAGACACTTTTGAAAATTTAGCAGCCATGGAACCTGATGGAGTTATTATTCGTCATGAATTTAACAACACACCTAAAAAACTTGCTAACAAAAATCTAACACCTATTTTAAATGCAGGTGCAGGTAACTATGCCCACCCTACTCAAGCCCTCCTTGACTACTTTACCATGCTAGAACACTTTGGAGAGCTAAAAGGAAAAACCATTGCTATTGTAGGTGACATCGTAAGTTCACGTGTTGCTAGTTCAGGTATTAGACTCTTTACTCGAATGGGAATGAATGTTGTACTTGTAGCACCAAAACCATTTATGCCTGACAATGACCTACCAAAGTATGAAAAACTTAGCAACATTATAGACAAAGTAGATATTGTCATGAGTCTAAGAGCCCAACTAGAACGTCATAAAGCTCCTATATTTGAAGACTATGATGAGTATGCCAAAGAGTATTGTATAACAAAAGAGTTGTTTGAAGATAGAGATATTTTGCTGCTTCACCCAGGACCAGTAATGCGTAACATTGATATAAGTGATGAGATGCTGACAGATAAAAGGTCTAAAGTACTTACACAAGTAAAAAATGGTGTCTATGTAAGAATGGCAATATTAAAAGCTCTACTACTAGATAATTAATGGATAAAATCACAAAACTAGCAAAAAAGAGAGAACCTTTTTTATTTGTATTCTCTTATGATTTAAAAGAACAGTTTGTTCAGGCACTTAGTGAACTTGATGATGATGTTTTTTTTAAAATAGGTCATCAACGAAACTATCCTAAACAACCTATACAAAACTCTATAAAAAAAGCCTACTACTTAAAAAAGTATCCTCTTGATTTTACACTCTATAAAAACTCATTAGATAAAGTTCTCGAAGAGATACGCTCAGGCAATACCTACCTGCTCAACCTAACATTTAAAACTCCTATAGAGACCAATCTCTCTTTAAAAGAGATTTTTACCTATGCAAAAGCAAAATACAAACTCTATTTTAAAGACCAATTTATCTGTTTTTCTCCTGAAAAGTTTATAGAGATAGAAGATAACACCATTCGTACCTACCCTATGAAAGGAACCATAGAAGCCTCAATTCCAAATGCTAAAAAGAAGATTTTAGCCAATGAAAAAGAGATGGCAGAACACGTAATGATAGTTGACCTTATGCGTAATGATTTAGGAATGGTTGCAACAGAGATTAAAGTAGAAAAGTTTCGTTATGTAGAAAAGATAACAGCAGGAGATAAAGAGCTTCTACAAGTTAGCTCAAAAATAACAGCAAAACTTTCAGACGATTGGCGAGAAAATTTAGGAGAACTTTTAAAGACTCTTCTCCCTGCTGGTTCTATTACAGGAACACCCAAACATAGTACAGTAAATATTATAAACCATATAGAAAATTATAATAGAGGATTTTATACAGGAGTTTTTGGTATATTTGATGGAGAAAATTTATACTCTGCTGTAATGATAAGATTTATTGAAAAGGAAGAGGGAAAACTTTACTACAAAAGTGGAGGAGGCATCACCATAGATAGTGATGCCAAAAGTGAGTATGAAGAGCTGATAGATAAAATCTATCTGCCCTTATAGAGACACTCTATTAAAGTCCATGAACAACAAATCCTGAACCACGTTTAGCAATAAATGCACGTGCTGCACTCTCTGAAGAGAAACCTGTTACAATTGCTTTATAGAGTGTTTTACCATTTCGCTTAACAGTTTTAACAAATGGAGAATATTTACCACTAGCTGACTCTGCTGCACTTTGAGCTTTTGAATGAGATGAGAATGCACCAATTTGAACACCTATACCATTTGATGAAGCAGTTGAGGAACTACTTCCATATGAGGTATTTGTTGTATAACTGCTATTACTACCATAAGATGAAGATGAGTAAGAGCTACCTCCAGAAACAACAAATGCTCCAGGGAAACGACTCTCTTTAAGTCTATTAGCTTCACTTCGAGAAGAGATACCTGTTATAATTACCTTATTAGGATGACCTCTTTTTACATAAGCAGAGTATTTAGGGTCTAAACTTAAAGAATTTTTAAACTCTTCTGCTGCATAGTAATCAGCCAAGGCTGCAATCTGGAGATGAATACCTCCACCATTACCACCACCTGAATTATTGCTACTACTTGCTGGTGCAGAGTAACTATTATTTGATGATGAATCATTACTTGCATAAGGGTCTGGATAATTATCTTCACTTGCATAAGGATCATTATATGCACCATTAGCTGAAGGTGCTGGTTGACCATAATTTATATCACTTGATGATGATACTGGTTGCCCATATGCACCTGCTGTAGTAATCTGGGTATTATCTGTTGCTTCACCTGTATAAATCGAACCTGATGAAGTTACATCTGTATTATCGTAAGTAATACTATTTGGGTCATACGTAGTTTCTGCTTGAGTAGTAGTATCATAGGTACCAGTATCATAAACTCCTTGTGTTTCTTGGGGTTGTTGAGAGTTATCGTAAACTACTTGTCCACCTTCAGGTTTTTTTACACACCCTGTTGTTAAAACTGCCAAAGCTATTACTGAAAAAGCTAAACCTTTTTTAGATTTCATATTTATCCCTTTTATTTTTTTTTATTATAACAATCTATTAATATCAATACAATTAATATTAGCAGTTAATTCTAAATATTTAATAACTTGCATTAATCAGTAAATTCTACAAAAATCTCGTCAAACTCAGGTTCATATTATGTTTTACTGTTCGTTCGCTCTTTTTTACTTGAAACTGAAAAACGTAATAGGTCATCTGTGGTCTTTACGTAGGAAGGTAAATTTTTAAAAGTTAATGCCAACAAATTTGCCGTAGCCATGGCATCTGAAAAAGCCCGATGAGGAACATGGTTACCTAAATCTAGGGAATCACTTAAATATGCTAAACCGTAACGTTCACTCTTTATGGTTCGACGTGCTAAATCAATAGAGCAGAGTTTCTGATTTCCAATACTGCCTAAACCAAAACGCTCAAAAGAGTGGTCTAAAAAGCCATAATCAAAGTTTGCATTGTGTGCAACAAAAACAGCATCATCCAAGAAAACTCTTAATTTAGTTAAAACATCTAATCGACTAGGAGCATTCTCTAAATCTTTTGGAACTATTCCTGTAACTTTTGTAATGTATTCTGGTAAAAATGCACACTCCACAAAACTCTCAAAACGGTCTATAATTTTACCATTTTGAACCATAACAGCACCCACCTCTATCACTTGAGCAGCTTCGGGCTTAGACCCATTAGTTTCTATGTCTATTACACAGTACTTCTGCTCTTCATAAGGCTTAAAAAAACTCTCTAAACGATATCTTTCTCCATCTTCCACAATAGGATAACCTGCTGCTTGTAAAAGGAAAAAGAGTGTATCTGTATCTTCAAAGAGTGTGGTGTGTTTTTTAACTATACGTCTGTATGATGGTGCTGAAAGGTACCCTTTATTACGTCTAAAGGCTGCTGTTAATTCATCATAGACTTTTTGCATTTTTTATAAACTTACTCACCTTTTCATAATCTTTTCTACCTTTTATCTTCTCTACACCTGAACTTACGTCAACACCATAGAAACCATAACCTTTAAGCTCATATAAATTCTCAGGAGTTAATCCCCCTGCTAAGATTATCTTAGAGCAGTCAACACCTTTAAACCACTCTAAGTTTAAACGTTTACCCGAACCACCATACTCTTCACAGTAAGCATCTACTAGACGGTATCTATCTTTATATTGTAATACATCTTTCGCCTCTTTGGCACGAATAACAGGCATCGCTTTTGAACCTATCATATCTAAAGCCTCTTCATCTACCTCAAAATGAATTTGACAGAGTGTCAAATCGCAATATTTAGAGATGGTATCAATGGTATCAATACCTTCATTAACAAACAACCCTACTCTTCCTATAAAAGGAGGTAATTTATCAATAATTTTTTTTGCATCACTTGGAGTGATATATCGTGGAGACTCTCTATAAAAAACAAACCCTAAAGCATCTGCTCCAGCATCTATTGCTTGTATCGCATCTTGAAAATTGGTTATACCACATATTTTAACTCTCATAGTAACTCCTGCATCCCTACAATAATAATCAGAGATTATATCTTTAAAGAGTCAATAGCGTGCTTATAACCCTTCTCATTTCCAAAAACATAAGAACCAGCGACTACAATATCTACACCTGCCTCTTTAAGCTCTTCAATATTTTTATCATTTACTCCACCATCTACCTCAATAAGACAAGCTGGATTATGTTTCTCTATTAAAGCTTTCAAACGTTTAGCTCTCTCTAAAACAGAACCTATAAACTTCTGACCACCAAAACCAGGGTTCACCGACATAAGCAGAACCATATCCACATCTGCCAATAAAAATTCAATAGCTTCAGGTGGCGTATGTGGGTTTAAAGTAATAGCAGGGTTAATTCCTAAAGAGCGTATGTGCTGAACCAAACGATGGGGATGCTTCTCCTCTTCTATATGGAAAGAGATATACTTAGGCTTTAAAGGAGCAAACAAATCTACAAAAAAAGTATTATTTTCAACCATTAAATGAATATCTAGTGGTTTAGTTGCAGCCTTAGCCACAGCAGAGACTACCACTGGTCCAATGGTTAAGTTGGGAACAAAATGTCCATCCATTACATCGACATGAACCAAATCACAGCCATCATCACAAATGGCTTTAACATCACGTGCTAAGTTACCAAAATCAGCAGAAAGAATACTTGGAGCTACTAACATTTAAAATCCTAAGAGGGTAATTTTTTCGTATTATAGCTAACTTTTTTCTTATACTTACTACTATTTAAGCAACTTTCCACTATAATCGCAAAACTTTTTATGAGTGCTATTTAAATAACTCATATGACACTATTTATTACAAAGGTATTATCATGGCAAGAAGATGTGATGTAACAGGAAAAGGTCCATTGGTTGGAAATAATGTATCTCATGCAAACAATAAGACAAAGAGAAGACAACTTCCAAACTTAAGATCAGTAAAGATTACTTTAGAAGATGGTACAACTAAAAAAATCAAAGTTGCTGCGTCTACACTTAGAACAATGAAGAAAAAAGCTGCTGAAGCTACTGCCTCTGCTGAAACAGTTGAAGCATAATTCAAAGTCTTTATCAATTAGACTTTAACTATTTTGGCAACACAAAATAGACTCAAAAAGTTTCTCAACTGGAGAGAACCTTCAAAACCACATATAACTCTCAATGATGAGTTGTATGTACATTTATTACCATTTAGACTTCCCCTTATTTTAACGGTTATGACCATGATGTTTGGAACATTTGGTTATATTATTATTGATGACATGTCCCTTTTTGATGCACTCTATCAGACAGGAATCACTTTTACTACCGTTGGTTTTGGTGAGATGGCTCCCATTTCAGATTTGGGACGACTTTTTACCATCTGTCTTATTATCTTTGGCTTCTTAGTTTTTTCAGTTGCCATCGGTATTATTGTAGATGTGTTAAATAGAGGTGAGCTAATAGAAATTATAAAGGAGAGAAGAATGCTTTATAATGTTGCACGACTAAAACAGCATTTTGTTATCTGTTACCACAATGAATTTACCATTCAAGTGACAAAACACCTACGTGAAAGTCACATTCCTTTTGTGGTTATAGACCCAAAAGAAGACTTTGAAGAGATTGCCGTAAAATATAAGTACCCCTATTTTGTAACAGCTGAACCACATACAGAAGAGGCTATTTTAAAGTCACACCTCTCTTCTGCTAAAGGTATTATTACCTTAGCAGACAATATTGCAGACAACATTGCTACCATAGCATCGGTTCGCCTTTATGAAAAAGAGATTAAAAGACGGCGACCATTTTTGGTTATATCTAATGCACATACCATCAGTGATGAGACCAAACTTTTAAAACTGGGTGCTGACAAAGTCGTAACACCAACCAATATTATGGCGCAACGTATTAATGCCATGGCAATACGCCCAGATATGGAAAACCTACTACAAGAGTTTTTATATAAACAAGATACACCTCTTGACATGGAAGAGGCAAGAATCACCAAAACATCATGGCTAACACTTAAAAAAATCAAAGAAGCATCTTTTAGAGAGATAGCCAATGTAACGATTATTGGTATACGTCATAAAAGTGGTGAGTTTGTCCCCATGCCAAAAGGTGATACACTCATCACTGCAGGAGCAAAACTTTTGCTTATAGGTCCTAGTGAAGGTATCAAAAAAGCTAAAAAATTAATTAGAAAAACTGTAAAACCAGAGGAGATGTAAAATGTTTAATCTATTTTCACTAAAAGGTGGACTCAACAATGTAGAAGGTTTCTTCTGCGATGGTGTCAATGTTGGCATGAAAGTAAATGATAACGGTGATGGTGACGTTGCTTTTATTCGTTCAGATGTACCCTGTGAGGTAACAGCACGTTTTACATCTAACAAGTTTCAAGCTGCACCCATAAAGCACTATCAAAACTACCCTAAAGATTTTAAAACCAATTTTATCTTGATGAATGCAAAAAATGCCAATGCCATGACAGGAGAACAAGGGGTTAAAGATATTGATAGTATCTTTGATGAGCTTAAAAGATATCATGAAGTTCAAAACCCTATTATGTCCTCTACAGGGGTTATTGGTTACCGTCTAAATCAAGAAAAAATCTGCTCTGCTTTTGAGAAGTTTGATTACAAGGCTAAAAATTCTGATAAAACAGCTCGTGCCATTATGACCACTGACAGCTTTAAAAAAGAGTTAGCATTTAAAATAGAGCTAGATGATGGCTCATCATTTACCATAGCAGCCATTTGTAAAGGTGCAGGTATGATTAACCCTGCTATGGCTACCATGCTCTGCTTTATCAGCACCGATGCCAACATCCCAAAAGCTGACATGGAAGAGCTATTAAGTGAAGCAACAGAGGGTTCATTTAACCGAATATCAGTCGATGGTGACACCTCTACTAACGATACCATTATGCTTTTAGCAAACGGTCTCTCAAAAGCTTATAATAAAGAGGCTTTTCGAGAAGCATTAAATAAGATTACCTTTGAACTTGCCATGATGATTTTAAAAGATGGTGAGGGAGCTAATAAATTAGTAGCATTTAAAGTCAATGGAGCTATCTCAGATGAAGAGGCAAAAAAAGCTTCTATTGCACTCTCTAACTCGCTTCTTGTAAAAACAGCTCTCTTTGGAGAAGACCCAAACTGGGGAAGAATCGCCTCAACCATTGGAGCTTCTGGTGTAGAGTGTGACGACACTAAACTAACCATTCATTATGATAATCTTTTAATTTATTCAAATGAACATAGAGAACTGGACAAAGAGCGAGAAGAGAAAGCCTATAAAATCATGAAAAATGACTCATTTAAAGTTACCTGTAACTTAGGCTTAGGAGATGGTTCATACACCTCTTATGGTTGTGACCTATCTTATGACTATGTTAAGATAAATGCAGAGTATAGAACCTAATTTTATAAACCCTTTAAAAAATATTAAGGGGTTGCTACTCTTCTACAGATATTGCATACCGTACATTACGCCCAGCACTACCCTCTACCTGTTCAATAAGTCCATAATCAACCAACCCAGTAATGTCTCTCTTTGCCGTAGCAATAGAAGTACTCACCATGTTTGCATACTTTTTAGTGCTTAATCCACCCTCAAAGTTCTCAATACCTTTATCAAGTAGCTTATTGAGTACCTTTAACTGTCTCTTGTTTAGAGGGTACTCTCTTGCTTTGTCCCAAAACTTCGTTTTTTGAGTAATGACTTTTATCTGCTCAAGTGAGTTCTCAATGGCACTATTAACTATATTGGTATGCCATAGCACCCATTTAGTAAAATCAAACTCTCGATTATAAAAAAGATTTTGTGACTTTTCTAATGTATCGTAGTAGCCTTTTTTATCTTTTCTAATTGCTGTTGAGAGAGAGTAGTATTTATGGTCAAGTCCAAGCTCTTTTGAAAGGATATAGTTTGCTATTGCTCTAGCAATTCGTCCATTACCATCATCGTAAGGATGAATAGATACAAACCAAATATGAGCAATAGCACTCTTTATGTAGGGGTCATCTTTACTACTGTTAATATAGTCTAAAAACTTATTCATCTCTTGTGTAAGTTGCTCATATGGAAGTGCTACATAGTAAACAGCCTCTCTATATCCCTTATTTGACACAACACTCATCTCATCAGAACGATAGGTAGCAACATCAATTTTATACCCATCACTATAACCTATAGGAAAGAGTATACTGTGCCAACCATGTAGACGCTCCTCTGTAAGTGGTTCATGATTATAGCTACTATCAAGAAGTAGTGTCACAAGCCCATCTGTATGGTGCGTAGAGTTATCATCAACATAATCAAAACTCTCATCTAGCTTTTTTCTTACCGAAGAGCGAACACTATCACGACTTAGAATCTCCCCCTCAATCTCTGACGATTGCAAAATTTCATCAATGGAAGCATCTATTACAAATGAGTTAATATTTTTATCATTAAGTCCAGATATTGCACCTTCTAATCTACCTGTGTTACGAGAAACTTTTGAGAGTATAGTACTAAGAGCAGAATTTCCATAGTTAAATTTTGGATATTCATCATGTTGCCAAATCCATTTTTTTATAATTTCCATACTTTGCCTTTAGTAAAACTCTTACAGATGAGCCGATTAATTGAGTTAATCCTATCATATTATGAGCTGATTGTCAATTTTTAAAGGAAAATTGACTTAACAGAATGGAGTGTTATGTTAAGCAATGAAAGACTTATACTATACTCGCCAAAAAAGTATTTCATCTCTTCAATCAAGATAAAAAGTATTGTTTAATACAAATTAACTACATAAAAACAAATAAATATATCAAAATTAACCAAAAAGTGGAAGAGTAGAAAATATACCTATCTCTTGATAAAAAATCAATAAATTATTAACCAACTAATTAGTCAATTGTTAATATTTTAGTGTTATACTTCTCTTATGCAAATATAAACTTTAGAAAAAACAAAGCAATCAAATAAAATTGTTTTCTCATCTATATACTATTATTTGCTACTTTAGAGGCATTTAACCCCTAACTAAACAAGATACAATATATATTCATATTTTAAATTTAAAAAAGGATAAACAATGTGGATTAATTCAACAATTAAAATGGATATTGATAAAGATATACTCGATACCTTTAAAAAATATGCAAAAATAGGAGGATTTCTATTTATTATTTTAGGGGCTATTGGAATATTCTTTCCAAGCTTTATGACATTAGGGACTTTAATTTTTGTCTCTTATCTTATGCTCTTTGCAGGAGTAAGTTCTGCAACTTTAACATGGATTAGTAACCGTAAAGATTGGGCAGGATGGCTTAAGAGTCTACTACTTATTGCTGTAGCACTATATATGATATTTTATCCAATGAGTGGTGTAGCAACACTAGGCTTACTCTTTAGTTTCTACTTCTTTATGGATGCTTTTGGAAGCTTTGGATTAGGATTTTCAGCTCAAGATACAAAACATAAATGGGTATGGATTTTCAATGCCATAACCTCATTTGTCTTAGCTGTTATTTTTATAATTGGATGGCCATTTACCTCACTATGGCTTATTGGATTTTTTGTAGGAATTAGCCTCTTTTTTGATGGTATAGCACTTATTGTTGGTGGTTATGCTGTTGATAAAATTGAAGAAGATGTAACAAAAAAAGATAAGGAGTAAATGATGGACGCAGTAAAAAAAGAGTTAGAGGGTAGACGTAAAGAGATTGCTAAAGAGGTGGAACTTCTCTTTAAAGCAAATATGAAATTTACCAATTGGGATGTGCCTGAAGCTGATGATAATGAGGCAGCTAAACTTTTAATAGAGATTATTAAAGAAGAGGTAACAAAGATTGAAGCTGATATTGAAGCAGGAAAGTATGAGAATTACTAATGGAAAAAAGTAAAAAAGCCTTTGGCTTATGGAGT
Source organism: Campylobacteraceae bacterium (assembly GCA_027068975.1). Classification (GTDB taxonomy): domain Bacteria; phylum Campylobacterota; class Campylobacteria; order Campylobacterales; family Sulfurovaceae; genus UBA1140. The sequence continues at coordinate 11,292 of JALXFN010000085.1, forward strand.
GCCGTATTTTTAGGTATTGGTTCTATGGTTGGTGCTGGTATCTTCGTACTTTTGGGTGAAGCTGGTGCTATTGCAGGTAACTTAGTATGGGTTTCTTTTATTTTTGGAGGAGTTATAGCCCTACTTAGTGGCTACTCTTTAGCTAAACTAGCCTCGGCTTACCCCTCTCGTGGGGGTATTGTTGAGTACTTAGTACAATGTTATGGAGAGGGGGTCTTTTCAGGTTCTCTCTCTGTACTCTTCTACCTCTCTGCAATGGTAGCCATTGCCATGGTTGCAAAAACCTTTGGAACGTACTCTTCTATGATGATAGTTGGGGTCAACACTCCACTCTGGGCAAACAGCTTTGCCATAGGAATATTGATTATTTTTATGTTCATAAACCTTGCAGGAAGTTCTCTTATTGCAAAGAGTGAAAATGTTATTGTTATTATAAAACTCTCTATCATTGTACTCTTTACAATAGTTGTATTTTTTTACATTAAACCTGAACTGCTCTCACTTAAAGATGCTCCACCTGTTCTAAATGTTTTCTCCTCTATTGCCCTTACTTTTTTTGCCTTTGAAGGCTTTAGGGTTATTACCAATACAGCAGAAGATATGGAAAACCCTTCAAAAACCATGCTTAAAGCCATGATGATAGCGATTTTACTTGTTATGGCTCTTTATGTAGCTGTTACCTTTGCTGTTTTTGGAAATTTACCACTTCCTGAGATTATCAAAGCTCAAGATTATGCCTTAGCCGAGGCTGCCAAACCTGCTTTTGGGCAAGTTGGTTTTACCATTATGGCAATTGCAGCGTTAATCTCAACAGCCTCATCAATAAATGCTAACCTCTATGCTGTTACTAATGTTACCTATCAGATGGCAAAAAATGGAGAGCTTCCAAAAGTTTACCAACGAAATATTTGGCACAGCAGTGAGGGGTTAATTGTTAGTACAGCTATCTTAATCTGCTTTGTTCTCTTTTTTAATTTAACAGAGATTGCTGCTATTGGATCTATATCAATTCTCTTTATTCATGCCTTGGTACACATTGGACACTTTTTAAAAATCCATGAGACTAAAGCCTCTAAAATTTTGGTATCACTTGCTATTTTAACCATTGCGATTGCTATTGTTTTAGCTTTAAGCTACACCTCTAAACATATTCCTAATGTTGGATATTTTATTGCAGGTGGATTTGTGTTGGCATTTTTAATTGAGATTGGACTTAGAGTTGTGACTAAAAGGGTTATCACCCCTCAAACAAAAATAGGCTTTATTGAAAAAATAGAAGATGAAGTTAAAAATTTTATAGGAGAAAAAAAATGAAAAACATAATACATGCCATTATATTCGGCTTTAAAGAGATTTTAACATGGAACACCATGAAATATGCTCTTATTAGTGGAACAATTATCTCTGCATTGTGGATTGGATTTGGTGTTCTATTTTGGGATAATTTAATTACACTTAGTAGCCATATTTTAGGTTGGATACCATTTTCAATGGTTCGTTCCAACGGTGCGTGGATGCTCTCTACTTTTTTGTGGCTTCAACTAATTTTATTGACTTTTGCATTGGTATTTGCCTTTGCAGGAAACCTTATTTTACGAGTAGTCTCAAAAGAGAAATACAGCTCATTTTCATTATGGGTCGCACTAGGAAGTACCCTCTTTTGGAGTGCTGTTTGGTTTGTTAAAGGTGACTACATCTACGCACAGTTTCTCAAACTCCTTACATGGCTTCCATTTGAAACCATTGAAAAAGGGATTGCCTTCTTGATTGGTTTCTATCTTATTTATAATGCCATTATCGTCAGTATGGTTTTTGTAGCTAGTCTCTTTAGTGAGCCTCTGCTTGTGGCTGTTGAGAAAAAACATTTTAATAAAAGTGAAGTAAAAAGAGACCATATCTTCTCTTCTATAGGATATACACTCAAAGACAGTTTCATCTTTTTAGCCCTCTCCATTGTTGCGTTTCCTCTACTCTTTATTCCTGTGCTAAATATATTTATACAGATTGCTCTATGGCTATGGCTTACAAAAGATACTATGGGCTACGATGCTCTAACTTTAACCTCATCAGAAGTAACAAAAGAGAAACTCAAAGAGCATAGAACAGCTTTATGGTTTATTAGTTTCATTACTGTTCTTTTTAACTTTGTACCTATACTTAATCTCTTTGGACCATTTTTTGGAGAAATTAGTATGTTTCATTATTTGAAAAATGAGGAGTAACGATTTAATATCAATATATCTTGATATATAAGAGATAAAAAAGTATAATACCCCAAAAGGAAAACTATGCCTGAAGTCATTACCCACCTACTTAACTCAAACTCACTACTTGTCTTTTTAGGCTCTTTTCTTGCAGGGTCAATTACGGCAGCAGCACCCTGCTCTTTGGTGGCTGTTCCTTTGTTGGTTGGAAGTTCTTTAGCTCTAAATAAAGATTTAAGAGGTCAAAAAAAACGACTCTACACCTACGCTTTTACAGCTCTTTTTGCCTTAGGTGTTGCCATTAGCTTTTCAATATTGGGCTTTATGGTGGCTAAGTTTGGAGCATTTTTCTCTATTGCCCCTCTTTGGGCGTATCTTGTAGCAGGGATAGTAAGTATAGCTATTGCTCTTTATGCTTTTGGTTTGTTAGGAGAGATTGACAAATCAAGCATAATTCAAAAGCTCATACGCTACCGACTCTTTGGAGGGCTACTTATAGGAATTATCTTTGGCTTGGTTAGTACCCCTTGTGCCTCTGCTCCTCTTTTTGCTATTGTCTCTCTTGCAGGTAATAGTGGGTATCTGTATGCGTATGGACTCATCTTACTCTTTGCACTAGGACACTCTCTTTTACTCTTAGTTGCAGGGGTCTCCATAGGTTTTGCACAGACCATAACCTCTAGTTCGACTATGGCTAAAATATCGGACTATCTCAATAAAGCTTTTGCTCTTATCTTACTAGGATTTGGGGGCTACTTTTTTTATGAAGCCTATTTACAGATTTAAAATTAAAGGAAAATTATGAAAAAACAACTACTTATGCTTTTACTTACAGCAAACCTATTTGCCAATGAACCAATGCTTAAAGCAACCCCTTATGAAGAGGTAGCAAAAGCCATTGGACAAGGGAAAGCCACTCTTTTAGAGGTGGGTTCAGACTCATGTCATAGTTGTCAGATTATGGGGAAACTACTCTATAAAGCAAAACAGGAACACCCCGATTATAATATCTACTTTATAAATGTTAAAGAGGAGCGAGATGTTGCGTTTAAGCTTAAAATTCAGATGATACCTACACAGATTTTGCTTGATGCCAATGGTAGTGAGATAGATAGACATGTTGGGATTTTGGAGAAAGAGGATTTAGATGCTATTTTTGAGGAGTATTTTGATGAGAATGGGAGTGTAAAAAAATAATTTTTTACCTCCCTTCTCTCAATTTTAAGAGAGAATTTATCTTCAAAGAGTACAATTAACCAACTAACTAGTTAGTAACTAAAAACATAAAGGAAATACAAAAAATGAACGTACCAACACCAGAACAAGTAGAAGCAATGATGACAGAAAAGATGGGTGCTTTACCTCAATTTTTAAACTCAGCAAAAGCTATTGACCCACGATTTTTAATTGAACAAGCAATGAGTAGTAAATTTAGTATGCAAGATGAGAAAAATCCATTTGACCCTAAAACCTCTATGATGTTGGCTTTGGCTACCTCTATTACTCTTGGAAGTGATGAGTGTGTTATGGAGCAGACAAAAATGCTTAAAAAGATGGGAATAACCAAAGAGGAGTTAGCCTATTTAGTTAAGATTGTAAAACATGCTCACTCTAGTGCTGTTATGGGAAATTCGAAAATGGCATTTGATACATTTGAGAGTTAATTTTTGACAAAATACCTGCAACGAAAAAAACGCTATATAAAAAGTGTCAATATAGCGTTTTTGATTATGCCTATTCTTCTACTTCTACCCCTTTTAGAGTGGTATTTAGATTTAAAAGAGAGTGCTTTTTTTACTCAATATTATGATGAAATTTTAGTAGCCAATATTATATATATTGTTTTAGCAAGATTTCTCCTGCTAGATAGTGCCATATTTATCTTTAGTCGCTCTAAATATCATGTGCATGTAGCACTTATTCAGGTAGTTCTGCTATATTTAGAGATAACACTTGTAACCATTATCTACTATGCTATAGTATTTAATATCTTTGACCCTTTTTCTCTATTTCACCTAAGTGCAACATTTACTCCTGAAAATATGAAAGAGATTCATGAACATAGCTTTATAACCTCTATGTATATCTCAACAGTAACATTTACAACGTTAGGTTCAGGAGATTGGATACCTCAAACATTAACTGCCATGATAGCTGTTATTTCAGAGGTTATTTTAGGGGTTATTCAAGGTGGGGTTTTTGTGGCTATTATTATCTATGCTCATCAGAATAAGGAGACAGATACTTAAGGCTTATTCTTTATAAGAAATTTAATTAAATAGTTAACCCTTCTTCACTAATTTATTATTTTATAGAAATAGTTTAAGCTATTAAATTTTATAATTAACCATATAGTTAATAGGATAGCCCATGCAAAAAAAAACTAGAGATTCACAAGCTACTAAAGCCAAAATTATTCACACCTCCATGATGCTTTTTTCTACTAATGGTTACGATGCCACAACAGCAGATGAGATTGCTAAAGCCTGTGGGGTAAACAAAGCTATGATTT
>JALXFN010000086.1 GCA_027068975.1 Campylobacteraceae bacterium
GTTATATACACCCTCATTTAACTTCTGTGTAAACGACTCATTATCGGCACTACTCTCCCAGTATGGGTGTTCTCCAACATTTTCAAAGGTGACACTAACCTCTAAATCATTTTTAGAGAACTCCAACTCTATTGGTCCACCATAAGGAGAGGTCAACTCAAGACTCTCACCCGACTTTAACTCAAAATGTATTGACTGCAAATTTTTTGGACGACTATAACCACTCTTTTCATACTCATGGGTTGCCGATGGACGGAGGGTATTGATAAACACCTTTACCACCAAATCGGAGTTGTCATTTCGTGTCACTTTAAAAGTTTGTGCAGGTAACGCGTAAGCTCCTGTGGCTTTAAAAGGGACTTTAGACTTCATATTGACCACTTTTGTTGTTGGTGTGACTGTTGAGAAGTCTGTTCCTGAAAAGTTGCCCAAGTCAGGCTGAACTGGGTTAATTTTTCTAAAGTTATAGACCACACTGTCAGCGTACAATGCTTTCATAAACACATTATTGTCTGCAATTACTTTATCCATTGGGTAGTGAATGGTCTGACGAATTTTATCGGCTGTTAGAACAAGGAGTTTTTCTAATCTAAATCTATCATCTCCTGCAAATATATCTATTTTATCACTATCGAGTCTGTCCACTATCTCTTTGCTCTTAAGTAGACTCTCTTCAAAGTCACTTAACCCCACAACCTCTTGACAGTGGTCATAGTTTTTATCATAGATACCATCATTATCTTTACATCTACTCCAATCAAAGGCATAATCTTCATCTTTAAAGTGTCTAAACAGCTCTTTGACCTTAACGAGTTCAGGTGCGAGTATCTCTAAATCTTGGGTTGGGTTATACCCTCTTACCTCTTGTCTATGTGCAAAATTGTTCGCATCATATTTTACATTAAAAACTGAACTACTCAATGCCTTCCCTAATGGTCGTAATAGACCCGATGGAGTATGAATATAGACTACCCCAACACCACTAGCTAAAGCACTTTTTACAGCACTTGTAATTGCTGGAATATTGTTGTCATCTTGTGTAACTTGTGAAATAATAAGTAGGTCAGGATGCTCCTCTAAACACCCTTTGAGTGCCGTACCATCACAACTCTTTTCTCTGTTGTAGGTAACATTCTCATAATGAGCATCTAACCATGCTCTCTCTCCTTTATCTTTCTTGAGTTGGGCAATAACAACTTTAAGAGGATTGCTCTTTAAATCATCTCTTTTGGTTATCCACGCTATGGTATTCTCTACTACCTTTTGCATCTGTTCATTGGTGCTGTTTACAAAGGGGTTCCCACCAAAAACAACATAGTTACTACCTAAAATAGCCATTGGTAGATGCTCTACGACCTTATTGCTACCCTCCTCTACAGCATTACTATAGAGAAGTGTTGAATTTTCACTAAGCGTTGGTAAAAATATTCCTCCATTACGTGTCATAGCCCAATCTATAGAGGTTAATGAAGAGGCATCCAATTTTTCTGTACCATCACTATTGAGGTTAAAAATCTTAACCTTTGCCTCTTTCATAAAACTCTTGGAAGCCTCTATCTCCTCTAGTGTCGCCTCAATAAGCTCTTTTTCAGTCACTTTAGAGTCTATAATATTGCCAGATTTTAAAAGCTCCTCCAACGCATTTTTAGGAGCGACCTCAACCGTTACAGATGTTCTTGTACGATAGGTGCCATCACTCGCTTCTACCTCAAACTCATAGAGACCACTCTGTAGCGTTTGAGCAACAATAATGTTACCCTCAGCATCAACTCTAAATGGCACATCATCTGTAATACTATAAGTTATTGAGCTACCTTGATAATCAACAGCATCTACATGACCTACCCTTGTATCTACTGTACTCTTAAAAGGGATTAAAGAGGAGTAACTGTTTGAACTAAATGCTGGAGCTACAGGGGTAGCACCATACACCTCTACTTTAACTAACTGAAGATTCTTCTTCTTTCCACTAACAGATTCACCTTTAATCAAAAGATAACTTCCACGTTTTGGAGTGCTGAACTCTATAACCTGCTCCTCTTTAACTGGCTCTAAAGTCTCTATATAGGTTTTATCTTCTAAGCTTCCACTATAAGGTGTATCGCTAATATAAACTTTTGCATCTTTTAATCGAGAATAGAATTTGTCTCTATGTTGAATAACAATTTTAGAGATTTCTGTAGGGTGAGGCAACTCTATTTGCAACCAGTTATTTCCATCTTCTCCACTATCTGTGTTGTTGTATGTAGAGTCATTATTATCTATTGCATAGGAGGCTGGTTGATAGTAGGTATAGGAGATGTCCGTCCCCTGTGTCGCCTTACCAAAAGCATGAGCAATATCAACACCCTCAGCCTCTACTAATCTATCAACCACCCTAACCACTCGACTCACACTAGCTTCATTTCCTGCACTATCTTTGGCAGTATACGTTAAGGTGTACTCTCCAAGAGTAAAGGCATCTACCTCTCCATCTACTACAACAGAGAGATTACCATCTTTATCATCTACGGCATTAGCTTTAGGGTCTGTAAAGTTACTTCCTATCTCTAAAACAGTTGGGTTATCTCCATTTAGAGTTATGGTTGGAGGTGTTGTGTCTGTGTGTGCATTAGTTCTATTTACATCAGCACCATCTTCTCTATCTCTATGAGTATTGAGACCATTTATCTCTTCTGAACCATTTGTTATGTTATTCTCACCACTAATGGTTCTATTTCTATCTCTCTGTAAATGTTTTTTAGCTTCATCTTCTGTAACTGCCTTACCATCATAAGAGCTATCTTCATTTTTTAAACAGCTATACAACGCTTCAATAGTACTATCATTTACCTCTTCTATAGCACCATTAAAAACCGTCTCTACACAAGTAGAGCTTTTATCTGCTAGTACAATACTCTCTTTAGTCGCATTACCATCTCTATCTAGGGTTTGTAATACTCGTGCTACAGACAGATTTGTCTCTTGGACAACAACACCCTCATAGAGTCTACTCGATTCAACTTCTCTAAGTTTTACACCACCAACTAAAAATTGACAAGAGTCACCCTTATGAAATTTGAACTCTCCTTCACGACCAGTGACCCCTCTAATATCTCCACAAACATACTCAGCACCAACCACGGCACTATCGACATAATACCCAAGAATCTCTTTTTGAATATTTGAATTATCACTGTTTGATTTTTGACTACCACCACACCCTGTTAGGAACGTAAGTGCAGATAGTATAACTATAATACTCTCTCTTTTCATCTTTTTCCTTATAATATACTTATTATTAATAGTTAATTATAAACAAAAATAGGTATCAGAGAGATGTAAAAAGTTAGTTTTTTTAAATTTTATTTAAATATTTTTTATAATTTAACATTTAAATATATATATGATTCTTTTTTATAAAAAAATATTCTTCTTTAGTATATTTACGCCTCAATATCACATTTAAGGGCTAATAGATAACACTCTACTAATTGATATTACGATTAAAGAAGATATTTTTTTATCAAGAAATAGAATATCTTATAATCCAGCCTCTTTAATCGCCTCTGCCTGTGCATGGGCATTTAATGGGTCGAGAACCAGTTTCAAATTACCATCATTCATGATTCTATCCAAGGAGTAAAGGGTTAAATCAATTCTATGGTCTGTTAAACGATTTTGTGGGTAGTTGTAAGTTCTAATTTTCTCAGAACGTGCCCCTGTTCCAACTTGAAGTTTTCGTTGACTTGATGTTGCATCTAATTGCTTTTGAAGCTCATACTCATAAACCCTTGCTTTAAGTACTTTCATCGCTTTCTCACGGTTTTTATGTTGAGATTTTTCATCTTGAATGGCAGCTACAATTCCTGTAGGAACATGGGTCAAACGTACAGCAGAGTCGGTGGTGTTAACCGACTGTCCACCACAACCACTAGAACGATAAACATCCATTTTAATGTCGTTTGGTTTTAAATCAACCTCAACGTCATCTACTTCTGGAATAACAGCCACGGTAATAGCAGAAGTATGAACACGTCCTTGGGTTTCTGTATCTGGAACTCTTTGAACTCTGTGAATTCCAGCTTCAAATTTGAGTTGAGAGTAAACACCCTCTCCACTTACTTGAGCTATCATCTCTTTATAACCACCTGCTGTTCCATCAGATGAAGAGATAATCTCTACTTTCCATCCAACCTGCTCTGCATGACGTAGATACATTTTAAATACATCTGCCACAAAGAGTGCTGCTTCATCACCCCCTGCTCCTGCTCTAAGCTCTAAAATAATATTTTTATCATCATTAGGGTCACTAGGAATCATAAGAATTTTAATTTCATCTTCAAGCTTAGGTAAGAGAGGCTCCAACTCTAAAAGTTCCTCTTTAGCCAAATCACCCAATTCAGCATCACCTAAAAGCTCTTTGTTCTCTTCAATCGCATCAGCTGTCTCTATATATAAGTTGGCTTTTTCAACCAGCTGACTTAGCTTAGACTGTTCACGTCCTAAATCTGTCATTTTTTTAATATCAGAAGCAATATCTGGTGAACTTAAAAGGGTATTGATTTCATCATAACGGTCTATAAATGGTTGAAGTTTTTCTTTAAACATAGGAGGAACCTAATAGTGGATTTTATAAATTTTAAAAGAATACTATATCAAATCTAAAAATAGATTTGATATAAAAGAAGTTATTACTTATGCAGCAATTTTGTTAACAAGAAGGTTAAGTCTACTTACTTTTCTAGCAGCCGTAGTTTTTTTAAGAAAACCTTTACTTACCATTTTATGAATCTGCTTATTTGCAATTTTAAATGCTTCTTGTGCTGCTGCCTTATCATTAGCTTCTGCTGCTGTTGTTACTGCTTTAACAATGTTTTTAAATCTTGTTCTGTAATATCTATTTCTCTCTGTTCTTTTTGCTGTTTGTCTGATTCTTTTAATCGTTGACTGATGATGTGCCATGTGTAAAATTCCTTTGTATAAGTAACTGTTTGATGTTAGCTCTTGGCTCTAAAAAGAGATGAAGAGTCTATAATTTGGCGAATTCTAGCTAAAAATCTCTTTGTATATGTTTATTTATGAATATATACATTAAATTTTTAGAGAAACCATAATTTTACTTACTTTTCTAGGTTTTTTTCTCTTTTACTAATCTCTTTTTCTCTAAACTGTAACTCTCTTTCCCACTCAGCAATTTCAAGTTCTCGCTCTTCTAATTTTGCTTGTGCTTCAGATTCTTCTTCTGAAGAACTGGTCTTTTTAGACTTATTATCCTCTTCACTAGACGACTCTTTATGAGATGACTGGCTACTCTCTTCATCTGATTTTTCGCTCTCTTCATCTTTAAGGGTTGGATTCCCTACAATAACATATCTTTTATCTGCTGCTGCATTACCCACACTATCTACAGCCGTATATATTACCGTATATTCTCCCTCTTTATGTTTGTTTATATTTTCACAACTTGTAACAATAATCTCCCCATCTTCTTTATCATTTGCACTAACTCCTGGTTCAACATAAGCTTCTCCAAGCTTTAAAAACAAAGGATTCTCTCCCTCTATTGTAATACTTGGTGTTGTATTGGTTTTTTTAGCTATTTTTTTCTTGATTTTTTTAAGAACCAAAGGTTTCTTTTTATTTTTTTTAGGCTTTTCTTTTATTTTTTTAGGAATTTTTTTAACAGGTTCAATAGCTTTAACAGGCTTAATCTTTTCTATATTCTCTTTACTTTTTAAATCTTTCATTATTTTTATATTATCAAGACTTCCAGAGCCTCTTATAACAAAACTATTTATCTTGACTATGGAGTTTCTATTATCAAAATATCGTAAATCTTCTTCTAAATTTCTAGAAAATCTTTGCCATGTCCCACTTATAGACCTTGTACCAAGACCATATTTCATATATCCATTGCTTCTAGCTGATGTATAAACAAGATACCTTTTCCCTAGCTTTGTCTCTAAACTTATAAAAATAACAAAATCTTCACTATATTTCATCTGCCAATGAAGAAGCTTTTTATTTTTAGTCTCATTGATGGCTAAAATATAAGCATCTTTGGTTCCATCTCCACTAAATTCAATAACTCTACTAGACTTAGATTCATCATATACGTTTTTAATTATTGCAGATGAAGATGGATTTAACTTCTCCCACCTATTGGTCTTTTTATCCTCTCCATCCTCATAAGTTATAGCAGAAAGGTTTAATGTTAACAGTAGACTTATAAAGATTAACATATTAACATATTTCATATTTTGTCTCTTTCTTCATAGTATAGTGATATTATACCACAAAACAATAAATAATATTAATATAAAACATTAATAAACATATTATTTTAGACTTTACTACTTTTGTTAATTAATGTATAATGTCAAAATTACGAAGGCAGGTATCATGATAAAACAATTAATTCTATTACTCTCTTTTCTATTTATATCTTGCAATAGTCATCAAGAAGATGAAAATAATAATTCAAATTCTATACAAAATAAAACTATTCTATTAAAAATAGCCAATGAGTCAAAAGATGATATTGCAGTAATATATACCAACTATAAAGAGGCTTTTGCTGTAGCGAACTCAGAAAACAAACCTGTTTTCATTCTTTTCTCTACAAAGTATTGTCGATGGTGTACAAAACTTAAAGAGACAACGCTAAAAGATGCTACACTAAAGTCTCGTTTGGAAAAAGAGTTCATTGTTCTTTTTTTAGATAAAAATAGAGATAGCTATCCAAAGAAGTATAAAGTAAGAGGTGTTCCAGCAGTTTATATGACCGACAAGAATGAAGAGATATTCACCTCAATGGTTGGCTACTATAAAAATCCAAAAGATTATCTCAAATGGTTTGATTATATTAAAGTAGAGCTAGGAAACTAAAAAACTATTTGTTTAGTATATCTTCATAAAAATGATAACAACTCAAAAATATCTCACTGTTTTCTATCTTAATTCTTTTATCTTTTAATTTATATGCTTTTTTTAGTTTGTTAGCTATTTTATTTTTTTTCTTACGCTTGGTAATACCTGAACGTTCCAGGAACTCACTTAATGTTATCCAACACTCCTCTTCATCGTTTGGTATCTCCTCTACCGATAAAACTTCATCATAGATAGAACCATTCGTACTCTTTGCTGAAATCTTATTTTCCAACTCAAGCTTCTTTTCTGTATTCATATAGTCAACTTGCTTGACATAAAGATTACGCATCTCTGTAAAAACTTGCTTGAGCAGTTCTATTTCACCACGCAAAGTTGTATTTATTTCGGTATTGGTCTGTTTCAAATCAGAGATACTCTCTTTTAATACAGTAATGGTTTGTTCTTTTGAATGTAAAAGCTCTTTTACATCTACAAGATGAGGAGAATTTAAATCTTCCTTTTTAGAGGTATAATTATCAGTTTTCGATGTTAACTCCTCTTCTAAGACAATATAAATTTTTCCATCTACAGTTTTAGATAACAAAAGACCTTTTTTAATTTTGGCATAAACTGCTTGACGTGATATTCCCTGTGCCTTTGCATACTCAATAGGCTTAACCAATCTACTCATATAAATACCCCTTTCCTACAAAAATTCCAAGATTATTCTTATAATACCATAATATAGGACTTATGTAAATAATTCATAGAAAATAACAAAGCAATTTAAAACTGTGAAGAAAAAATTATACAAATTTGAATGCTCCCACAGGAGAGGAGGAAGCATTTAAAGAAAAGACTATAAACGAGCTTCTTCTCTTCTTTGGAGTAAATCCCACTTAGCATCAACATCTTTTTGAACCTCGTCAATGATGTGTCTGTATTGTGGTTTAAATAGGTGTTTATAACGCCCTTGAGCAGCCATATACTCTTCTACAGAGATAATATTTTTTGGTCTATATAAAATATTAAGCTCATGCGAGTCAATAATCTCATAGATTGGGAACATTAGTGAATCAGTCGCTAAGTCTGTAAGGTTAATGGTATCTTTTGGGTCAAATTTCCACTCTGTACAACATGGAGAAACGGTGTTAATAAAACATGGTCCCTCTGTCTCTAAAGCTTTTTGGAAACCTTTAGCCATTGACTTCCATTTATTTGGTGCAAGTTGTGCAACATAAGGAGACCCGTGAGCTGCCATAATAGAAACAATGTCTTTCTTCTTCTCTTTTTTACCATAAGAGTGTGTTCCTGCAACTGATGTTGAAGTAGTAGCACCTACTGGTGTTGCCGATGAACGTTGACCACCTGTATTTGCGTAGTTTTCGTTATCAAGACAGATGTATGTAAAGTCATGACCTCTCTCCATTGCTCCTGAAAGCCACTGGAAACCAATATCAAAAGTAGAACCATCTCCACCAAATGCTACAAACTTAACTGGAGCATCGTTGTCTTTTAGGTTACCTTTTTTCTTTCTTACTTTATGCATAACTTCTGCACCAGTAACGGCAGTAGCAGCATTTTCAAAACCAATATGAATCCAAGAGGTATCCCATGATGTAAACGGGTAAACAGCTGTAGAGACTTCTAAACAACCTGTGTTTGAAGAGATAACTAGGTTATCATCTGTACAGTTCATTAGCTCTCTAACAATCATAGAGTGCGCACAACCTGGACAGAGAGTGTGTGCACCCTCAAATCTATCGTTATTTGTTGAGAACTCTTTTAAGTTCTTTATTGATGTAATTGCCATATCTTAACTCCTTGCCGATTTAAAGAATCCAAGTTTAGGACCCCTAAGCCCAGTAAACTGTTGGATATCTGTTGTAATGTACCCTGCATCTGCATTGGCTTGTTGGTCTTCAAAAATCTGTTTACAGTTTTCAATAGACAAGTCACGTCCACCTAAACCATATATATAGTTGGTTACCATTGGTCTACTCTTAGAAGTCGCCATTGTTGCTGCAACTTCATTGTAGAAGGCACCCATTGCTCCACCTGGAGATGAACGGTCAGTAACACCTATAGATTTAACACCTTCAAGTGCTTCTCTTACTTCATCAAGAGGAAATGGTCTGAAACATCTAATGGCAACAACACCTGCTTTAATCCCTTTTTCCTCTCTAAGCTCTTTAGCTGCCACACGTGCAGTTTCTACTGTAGTTCCAAGACCAATAAGACAAACATCAGCATCTTCCATGTCGTAAGTTTCAACTCTGTTGTATTTTCGACCCGAAATTTTTTCAAACTCTGCGAATACTTCATCAATTACAGTACGAGAGTCCATAAGTGCTTTGTGCTGTTTTGCTTTATGCTCAAAGTGCCAATCTTCTTCAGTTTGAGCTCCATAAGTTACAGGTCTTGAGAAGTCAAGCATATCATCCACAGGAACAATATCACCTACAAAATTGTAAGCCACTTCATCACTTAATGGATAAACATTTTGTGCTGTATGTGAAGTAATAAATCCATCTTGGTGAACCATAACAGGAAGTCTTACTCTATGGTCTTCTGCCACTTTAAAGGCACATAGTGCTAAATCATACGCCTCTTGAGCATTAAATGCACCAAATTGAATCCAACCTGAATCACGTCCCAAGTACATATCAGCATGGTCACCACGAACGTTTAGTGGAGAAGCCAAGGCTCTGTTTACAACGTTTAGTACAATTGGCAGTCTCATTCCAGATGCTTGGTAGAGTACCTCTACCATTAAGGCAAAACCTTGAGATGAAGTAGCTGTTGATACACGCCCTCCAGCAGCTGAAGCACCAATACATCCTGACATTGCAGCATGTTCAGACTCAACCATAACAAACTCACCGTTAATGTAACCGTTACCTACGTATGAACCATAGTTTTCAACAATAGGAGTTGATGGCGTAATTGGGTAAGCAACAACAACATCAACATCGGCTTGTCTTAGAGCTTGAGAGGCAGCGTAGTTACCATCCCAAACTTCTCTCTCATTTAAATCAAATTTTTCTGCCATAACGACCCCTTACTTTTTTTCTTTTTTCTTTTTCTCTGGCCATGCAGCGAGAGACTCATCTAAATCTGCATGTTCATTAAACATTAGAAGTGATTTAGGATTGGTAGGACAAACTTCCACACAAACTTCACACCCTTTACAGTGGTCATAGTCAATTCCTAACATCTGCTTATCTCTTGAGATAATAGATGAATCTGGACACCATACCCAACAGTTTTGACAATCAATACAGATATCTCTGTTAAAAACAGGTTTTTGAACTCTCCAAGAAGCAACACTTGCTGTATATGAGTTAAACTCTGAATAGTTTCTCTCTTCTGCTTTTTTGTGAGCAATACCTGAAGCATCTCCATCAAAAGAGGTTAAAACAATACCTTGAGTTACCTCATCCCAACCAACTAAACCAGTACCAGCTCCTAGTTGAAGTTTTCCTCTGTTATCATTTGCACATAAATTTAAATCTTGTGATTCTACTGACATTATTTACCCCTCTCTACTTAACTTCATTATAGGCTGTTGTAATAGCACCCATGTTTCCATCAATAATTTTTTGAGGGAATTTAGCCAATACACGTTTCATATTTTCTAAGAAATAATCCAACTCAAACATACCAGACACTTTTACAAAAGCACCTAGCATAGGTGAGTTTGGAATAGAACGTCCAATAGTATCAAGTGAAATTTGGACACAATCTACAGTATATACTCTATCTTCTTTTCCTTGCAATGCAGGGATTCCAGCGATAAGCTCTTCCTTAGAAAGGTGTGTTGTAATAATATACTTTGTACTCTCTTTTTCATTTTCAGTAATGTTATCGGTAAATGCCAATGCAGGGTCAATTACCAATACAAAGTCAGGGTTCATAAATTTTGCATGATTAAAAATCTGCTCATCTGAAATTCTGTTATAGGCTCTTAGTGCTGCCCCTCTTTTTGCTGAGCCGTACAGTGCAAAAGCTTGAACTTCTTTACCTGTAGTAGCTACAACATCTCCTAAACCTTTAGCACCAGATACGGCACCTTGACCAGCACGGCTATGCCATCTAATTTCTGTCATGACTTCTCCTATTGTTTATCTGTTAATGAGGTATTGTAATCTCACCTCTCTTAAAAGGTGTTCATACTTACTAAAAAAAATTATAATCTTTTACGAGTGTATACTTTCTATCCACTATTTATAATTTTCATCACATTTTTGAATAAAATTAACTGCTTCGAGTACAGTTCTACAAATGACACCAGAGCATTTCTGTAACGTTTTAGCTGTTCCATACCCAGAAGTAACAGCGATACTGTTTACTTCTGCATTTTTGGCAGCCATCATGTCCATGCAAGTGTCACCAATCATCCATGTACTATTTCTATCATGTTCTAACTTCAGTAAAGCTTTTAATATGGGTTCTGCATGAGGTTTTGGGTGTTCTACATCTTCTCGACCTATAAGTACATCAAAATATTTCATCAACTCCATATGTTCTAATAATATTTTTGAATATTCACCTGTCTTAGTCGTTACCACCCCTAAAGTTGCAAATTGACTTGCCAACTCAATTGCTTCTCTTGCTCCTTCAAGCAAAATGGTCTTCTCACAAGAGATAACTCGATAGTGCATCTTATAAGCATGAACATGCTCATCTACCTTAGAGGCTTCCACTCCTAAAGTCAAAAACATATCTTCTAAAGTATGCCCTATCTCATTTTTTATAAGTTCATCAGAAGGAACAACTCCTCCAAAAGTCTCAAAAGCCACCCTGAATCCATCTAAGATAGCTTCTGTTGAGTCAATTACTGTTCCATCTAGGTCAAATAGTATTACTGGTTTCATTTTTCTCTTTTCTAATTTTTAATTAAATAGTTGGTAACAAAGGAGCCGACCCCAAAAGCTTCTTTGTATACTCATGTTGAGGGTTTTCCATCACCTCATCTACCAAGCCCTGCTCTACTATACGCCCCTCTTTCATCACAGCTACCTCATCGGCGATGGTAGAGATAATCGACAAATCATGGGTAATAAACAAGTAAGAGACCCCTGACTCCTCTTGTAACTTTTTAAGCAGTTTCAAGACTTGCGAACGAACCGAGACATCCAGTGCAGAGGTGGGTTCATCACAGATAATAAGCTCAGGTTCTACAGCCAAAGCTCTAGCAATTCCTATTCGTTGACGTTGCCCTCCTGAAAACTCATGAGGGTAACGCAGAGCATGTTCTGCTTCTAGGTCAACTTTTAACAGAAGCTCTTCTATTTTTTTATTTTGTGAAGCTTTATCTTTTGCACCGACACCCAAACTCACCATCCCCTCACGAATAATCTCACCCACTGTCATACGAGGATTGAGTGCAGAAAATGGGTCTTGAAATACCACTTGTATTTTACGCCTATAAGGTTTTAGCTCACGCTCACTCAACTTGGCAAGGTTTTGATGCTCAAAAGTAACTGTTCCATCTGTAACCTTTACCAAAGAGAGTATCGCTTGACCGATGGTACTTTTACCTGAGCCTGACTCTCCGACCAGTGCCAAAGTTTTACCCCTTGGAATAGAGAGAGTCACCCCATCAACAGCTTTTACATAACCCACTGTTCGTTGAAAAAACCCTTTTCTAATAGGAAAGTGAACCTTCAAATTCTTCACTTCAAGCAGTCTCTCCCCTACTTTTTGCTCTTTGTCCCCATGTAGTTGAGGCATGGCATCTTTTAAAAGAGCTTTGGTATAAGGGTGTTTAGGGTTTGAGAAAAACGCTTTAGAGTCTGCTGTCTCTACTATCTCTCCATAACGCATTACAGCCACTCTGTCTGCCATCTCATAGACCACACCCATGTCATGGGTTATAAAGAGTATCGACAAGTTTCGCTCATCTCTAATCTTCTTCAAGAGTTTTAAAACCTGTGCTTGAATGGTCACATCTAAAGCAGTGGTAGGTTCATCGGCGATTAAAAGGTCAGGCTCACAAGCCAGTGCCATAGATATCATCACTCTTTGTTTCTGCCCACCTGAGAGCTGATGAGGGTACCAACCATATCGCTCTTCTGGCTCTTTAAGTCCTACCTCTTTAAAAAGTTCTATTACCTTTTGTTTAACAGCCTCTTTTTTAAGCCCCAAATGAATCTCTATCACCTCTGCCACCTGCTCACCAACGGTCATAACAGGATTTAAAGCACTCATAGGCTCTTGAAATATCATAGCTATAGATTTCCCACGAATCTTCTGCATCTCATACTCAGGCAAAGTAAACAGCGACTGATTTTTCAGTTGAATATCTCCCGATGTAACCGATATAGCATCAGGAAGCAGTCGCATAATCGCTAAAGAGGTCAAAGACTTACCACTTCCACTCTCACCAACCAAAGCAAAAATTTTACCTTGTTTTATTTCAAAACTAATAGATTTTAGTAGCTCTTGTTCACCTACTTTTAGGCTTAGGTTTTTTACTTTTAAAATTGGCATTTTTTAATCCTTATAATGCTCATCTCCATTATCCCTCACTCATAGCCAATACATCCTCTACCTCATCATACTCATAAACCTCATAGGCTTCATTTTGTGCCAACACGGTATGGACTGCCATTCTATCTGCAAGTTCATTCCCCTCTACTCCTGCATGACCTTTTACATGTTTAACCACTACACGCTCTTTTAGCTCCTCATAAAGGTCATGAGATTCTTTAATAATTTCAAGGTTTTTAATCTCTCCACCTTTTTTCTTCCATCCATTAGACTTCCAAGAGTATGCCCATTTTGTAATGCAGTCGATGCTGTACTTAGAATCACAACAAACAGTTACTTTTGAACCCTCTGCCTCTTTTGCAATTAGTAACGCCTTATGCAGGGCATTAAGTTCAGCCGTGTTGTTTGTGCCTAGCTCTTTGTATTGTCCGTAGAGTAAAGTAGGTTTGTTTGTGCCATTGTAAACAGCCAAACCAGAACCTGACCTGCCAGGGTTTCCTTTACATGCACCATCACAGTAGATGGTTATGTCTGTTCCCTCATTTTGAACACTATACTCTTCTTTGGGCTTTGACTTTTTGTCCTTATGATATTGTGCCAAAAGTTTATAGTTTGCTATTATCTGCTCTTGTACGCTTTGCTCAAAATTCCCTCTTAAAAGCAGAAACAAATTTGCATCTGCTTGGCTTATCTCATTGGTTTCTACTAGTGCTTCTTGTGCCTCATTTAAAGAGCCATCTATCTGTCCTAGTGCTATAAAATCTTTATCTATTTTCATTAACTGTTATTCCTTGGGTCTAAAACTGTTTGTATTCTATCAGAAAACAGGTTCGCTGCCAATACCAAAACAAACATAAAGACAAAAGCAGAAAACAACGACCACCACACCATGGGTTCTCGTGCCATCTCTAGCCGTGCTTGGTTTATCATGTTCCCCCATGAGTACATGGTTGGGTCTACGCCCACACCTACGTAAGAGAGAACGGCTTCTGCCAGTACCAAACCTGAAAAGTCTAAAACAATGGCTATAAGAATAATGTGCATAAGATTTGGGATAATATGACGACGAATAATGGTCATTTTACTCACCCCAAAAGCTTTGGCAGCTGTAACAAACTCTACTTGTGATATTTTTAGTGTTTCAGCCCGAAGCATTCTACAAAGCCCTGTCCACGAGGTGATACCAAGTATGATAATAAGGAAAAGCAGACGCAAATCTGACCTCTCCAAAGTGCTTTCAAACCATTGTGGGTTGTTGTCCATCATCACCTGCATGACCAAAACCCCAGCAGCAATAAGCAGTACAGAGGGAATGGAACTGAGCGTAGTGTAGAAATATTGAATAACATCATCAACCCAACCCCCAAATAGCCCAGCACTCACCCCCAGCATAATAGCAATAGGCAAGACCACAAGTGTGGTAAGTATGCCTATAAGAACACCTGTTCTTATGCTCTTTAGAGTCTGATAAAAGACATCGCCCCCCACTTTGTCAGTTCCCAATACATGGTAGTCAAAACTCATCATGTAGAGCCATGAAAAAGTGACAATAAGAAGTGAAAGCGTCAAGTAAGCACTGTTCCAGTGAATAACCTCGTTCCAACCTTTTCGTTTACGCCACCACATATGCAGAGCAACAAGCACAAAACTTATGGCTACCCCAACAGCCATAGAGATTAATGAACCTAGTAAAATACTGTTTTGTTTCACATACTTCAAAGGTAAATTCTCTTGCTTGGTCACGCCATCATCCCCAACCACAACAGACTTGGCATACTCATGAGTTGCAAAAGGTGCCGAATAGGTTCGTTCACTGTTTTTGATGCGATGGGTAAAGAGCAAGTCAAGCAGACTCACCATCTCAGCCTCATACTGAACCTCCTGCCCACTCTTTGCCTGACTAGGCTCCATAGCAAAACGCAAATGCACCGAATCTAAAAGGGTAAAGAGCAAGTAAAAAAGCAAAACTATAGCCGAACTCATAGCAATAGCCGACTTAAAAATAGTCTGCCACTGCTTTTTAACCTGTGGAGAGCGTGAGATAACTCTACCCCAAGCGACTAAAGAAAATATTAAAAGCCAGACCATAATGTCTGTCCATAGGAATGTTAGGGTCATTGTTTCTCTCTTTTTGTTGTATGTTTATTAAAAGATTTTACCATTATATCCATATAGGATTTTGGATTTAATAAAAATCCGTAGGGTGCTGTTTTCAACGCACCTTTTAATAAAATTCGCATAAAATAAAATCTCGCCGAAAGGATTAAAGACCTGTAGGTCGAGATGTTACCAATAAATTTCATCGTTCAATAGAAACTTTATATGCAAATAT
>JALXFN010000087.1 GCA_027068975.1 Campylobacteraceae bacterium
CCCCTCTACCTCTCGGATAATACCTTTGTTAAGCAAATCTTTAAGATGCCTAGATGCAGTCACAGCATCTGTTTTGGTTAAGGCTCTATACTTTTTATTGGTCAAACCACCCTCAAAGTTGCCCTCTCCTGCATCAAGAAGTCTATTGATAACTTTGTTCTGTTTCTCATTGAGTTTTAGGTATCTGATTTTGTCATAAAATCTTGTCTTCTTTACAACTTTTTCAATATTATAGAGTGAAATATCTATGGACTCTTTTATGCTCTTTGTATGCCATGCTATCCACTCTGTAATCTCTAAGTTTGGGTTATAAAGTAGATTTTGACTCCTCTCAAGAGTATCGTAGTAGCCTTTTCTATCTTGGTTAATAGCTGAAGAGATGGAGTAGTATCGGTTATCTAAACCTCCATCTTTTGCTAAAATATAGTTAACAATGGCTCGACCTATGCGACCATTTCCATCATCGTAAGGGTGAATGGACTCAAACCATAAATGAGCAACTGCACTTTTGACAATGAAGTTTTCGTTACTACGGTTAATGTACTCTATTAAAAGTTCAATTGATGATTCTATCTCTTTATGAGGTATAGCTACATAGTATATTTTCTCTTTTCCTATAGAGCCTGATACTATCTGCATGTCGTCATGGTCTCTAAAAATACCTCGGTTCACAGGATACAAAACAGACTCATAGGACTCAAAAATCGCCTCATGCCATTTGTGCAGTCTCTCTACTGTTAACTCATCTTGGTTAAACCGACTATCAAGATAAAGTTCTGTTAGAGAGTCACTCTTTTTGGTAGATTCATCTTCTCTATTAAATGCAATATTGAGCTTTTTGTACAAAGAGGAGCGTACACTTTCACATTTTAACTCTACCCCTTCTATGAGCGAAGTAGCGACAATTTCACTTAAAGAGGTCTCTATGGAGAAGCTGTCATGTTCATTTTGAGCTAGATAACTCATTTTACCTTTTAGCTCCCCACTCTTCTCTATGAGCTTAAAAATCAATGGTTCTATTTTGCTGTAATCGTAGGTAAAGTTAGGAAAGTTCTGATGTTGCCAAATCCATTTTTTGCTATTCATAACATATTCCTGTTATATTTAGATGGTTAATCATAACAAAAAAGTGTTATGAATGTCTTTAAAAAATTATAAGATTGAGATTGCCAAATAGATATGCTTTCTTATTTCTGAAAAACAACAAGCTCCCTATTCAACTGATGAATCCTCTGAAAAAAAAGATGTTCATAACAACTTAAATACATCTTTTCATTTTTACAACTGTTACGTTTTTGTACCCATGCTCTCTGCTCTTTCTTTAAGAGTTCAACTCTCTTTTTAGGCTCTTTTTTATAAAAAAGTCCACTCCTTAAAAGAGAGTAACTCTTTGCCATTTTTCGGTCGAGTCTTGCTAAACCTTTGTTATCACAAATTGCTTTTTCTGTAAACGTTTTAGCCTTTTTACAATCAAAACTTGGGTTATCATCTGAGGTAAAGTGACCTGCAAAACGAATAGAGTGTATAAATGGAGCAAAGTCCTTCTCTTCTATATCAAAGCTACCATCTTCTCTTAGCGTTAGAGTAATAGTATAGCTACTAAGACCTTTTCCCTCTTTATAGACTAACTTACCATTTTTCATAAAGCCTGTAAAACTTACCTCTCTTCTCTTTAGTCCATGGATTGCCTCTCCTAAAATTCCATAACCATTTGCTTTATCTTTTTTAACGGTTAAAGAGGCTAAA
>JALXFN010000088.1 GCA_027068975.1 Campylobacteraceae bacterium
CTACTATATATAGGATTCTATAAAGATTTTTTTACTACTATTAAGTATATATACTTTCTAAGGAAATTCATGAAAAAACTTATATTTTTATTTTTTACACTACTCTTTTCAATCCAACTTTCAGCACGTTCAGTTCCTAATGATTTAGCACAAGAATTAAGTTCAATTCCTTTAAATAAAAACAATTATAGTATTTTAGTAGAATCTGTTAACTCCTCTTATCCTTTGGTCTCGTGGAAAAGTCACACCAAACGTACCCCTGCTTCTGTTATTAAACTACTTACTACTTACGCTGCTCTACTTTCTTTAGGTTATGATTATACGTGGGAGACCAAGTTTTATCATACTGGGCGAATTAGAAATGGGGTTTTACGTGGTAATTTAATTATAAAAGCTTCAGGTGACCCTACTCTTGGGACTAAAGATTTAGATAGAATTGTATCTCAAATAAAAAATGCTGGTATTAAACGAATCATCGGAAATATTGTTATAGATAGAACACTCTTTAAAGTTCCAACTAAAAATAATTCAGGTTTTGATAAGAATAGATACAGTCCCTACAATGCTATGCCTGATGCGATGATGTTTAATGAACGAAAAAGTACGGTTTGTGTCTCGCTTAGAGGAAGAAGAGCAAAAGTTTCAAAAGATGTTCCTGACCACAGTTACAAAGTTATAAATAAACTAAAAGTGGTCAACGGTTCATGTAGAGGAAAACGTGCTTGGCCTCGTGTAAGAATCAATAACTCGACGCTTACTTTTTCAGGGAAGCTATCTCGTCATTGTGGAACGAGAACTGTTTGCAAAGTTTTGACCAAACCCTATCTTTCATTTTACTATGCACTCAGAGATAAAATGAAAAAACGAGGTATTAAAGTCACAGGTAAATTTAAACTACAAAAAACACCTAAAAATGCACAATATATCTTTTCACACTACTCAAAAAGTTTAGAAGAGATTATATCTGTTCTTGCAAAAAAAAGTAACAACCTCTATGCCCGTCAAGTACTCTTAACTTTAGGTGCAAAAATTTATGGTAAACCAGGAACACCTTATAATGGTCGAAGAGCCATAGAAAAAATATTGGGACAATACAATCTTTTAGAAAAAGGAACTACTTTTATTGACAACGGTTCAGGATTATCAAGAAGATCAAAAGTAACAGCTCAATCTTTAGCAAACATCCTAAAACATGGTTATCAAAACTATGGTCAACGCTGGATGAATACACTCTCTATTGCAGGAGTAGATGGAACCATTAAAAGACGTTTTGCGAACTCTTCTGTATTTGGTCGAGCTTGGATGAAAACAGGTACCATTAAACATGTTGCAAACATTGCTGGTTATGTTGAGGGAGCCTCAGGGCAGATGTATGTCGTGGTAGTGCTAGTAAATGATAAATACTCAGCAAAATATGGTAGAAAACTTGCCAACAAAGTCATAGAGTGGGTTGCCGATACACAATAGTATGAAAAAGACTCTAGTAATTATGGCTGGGGGCAAAAGCTCCCGTATGAAACAAGATAAAGCTCTTTTACCTTTTGGTAACTATGATAGTTTAGCCCAGTATCAATATAAACGCCTCTCACCCTATTTTGACAATATCTATATCTCTGCAAAAAGTAATAAATTTGATTTTGATATAGATGTTATAGAAGATAAATATAATAACTCCTCTCCTCTTGTAGCTCTAATTTCTATTTTTGAAACATTAAATGAAGAAGAGATTTTTATACTTTCTGTTGATGCCCCTTTTATAAGTAAGCAGACCATAGAAAAACTCTATAAAGAGGCTGAAGATAAAAATAGTGTTATTGTTGCCAAATCTAATAATGGAGTTGAACCTCTTTGTGGTATCTATAGGCGTAGTGTGCTAGATAAAGCAAAAGAGTTTTTAAGTGAAGAGAATCATCGCTTACAAGCACTATTAAAGAGTGTAGATACTCAAGAAGTCAACATTGATACGAACGAATTCATGAATTTAAATTATCCATTTGAGTACGAAGAAGCGAAAAGAAGAGTAAACTAACGACCTTCCTCTAACATTTTTGACATCATACTTTTTGTAAAATAGACAAACTTTTCAAAGAGTTCACTTCTATATTTATCTTTATGATAAATCATATAAAAATTACGTTTACACTCAAAGTTTTTTAGAGGAATATGAATTAATTTTTTATTCTTAATCTCATTTTTTACAGAAATTTTAGATATACAAGTAAGACATTGATGGTTTAAAAGTAACGACTTTATAGACTCAGTATGTCCTAACTCTAAAAAGACATTAATATGTTCAACTTTATCTTTGACATAATCTAAAAAAACTTCTCGTGTTCCAGAACCCTCTTCACGTAGTACCCATTTTTTATCTTGTAGGGTATCAATAAAACACTCTTCTGAAAGTGCTTGATCGGTTGTAACGACTATCAACTCATCTACACCTACTATCTCTTTGATAATATCAGCATCATTAACAATCCCTTCTATAAAACCAACATCAAGTTCGCCCTCTTTAATAAGATTTACAATGGTTTTGGTATTGCCCTCTTTTAGAGCAACTTTAACATCTGGATAGTTGGTCATATAAGAGCAGATAATAGGTGGCATTAAATAGTCAACAATGGTTGTACTAGCTCCTACCCTAACCATACCTTTGTTTACTGTATTTTTAAACTCATATTCGATATCATTGATTTTTTTGATAATGGGTGAAATCTCTTTTTCAAAAGCACGACCCATCTCATTGAGAATAAGTTTTTTGTTAATTCTGTCAAAAAGAGGGTTACCTAAGATTTTCTCAAGCTCTTTAATGGCCATTGATATGGCTGATTGGCTAAGACCCATGCCTTTTGCGACATTGGTAAGATGCCCCTCCTTAACAACATTTAAAAATATCTCCATTTGTCGGAGTGTGAGTTTTACTTTTTTATCTTTCATAAAATATTATATCAAACAAATAGTTTACATTTCATATATTCATAAAAAAAATTGAATAAATTTAATTTTAAACCAAAAATATACAATAAAATAGTAATTTTAGTTCATAATCAGCGCTTATACTAGGTCAACACCCTTCTCACCTTTAACAATAGCACCAATCACATAAGCATCTGTATTGGCACAAACTGCATCTACTTTATCAGTATCGACTACCAAAACCATACCAACACCCATGTTGAATGTTCTAAACATCTCTTCCTCTTCTACATATTGTGACATAAACTCAAAAATAGGAAGAACCCTAATACTATCTTTAGAAATCTGAGCTCTCATCCCCTCAGGTAGTACACGTGGCAAGTTCTCGACAATTCCACCACCTGTAATATGTGCTAAAGCAGTTATATTTTCCCTATTGGCTTTGAACTCTTTTACATAAATTCTGGTTGGTTCAAGCAGGGTCTCAATAAGAGGTTTTCCATTAAACTCGGAGTCTAAGCTCATACCCAACTTATCAAAAAAGAGTTTTCTAACCAGCGAGTAACCATTTGAGTGAACACCAGAGCTTGGAAGGGCTAAAATAACTTGTCCCTCTTTTACATTTGAGATGGTATCCATCTCAGAACGCTCTGCAATTCCTACTGCAAAACCAGCTAAATCAAAATCATCCTCAGAGTACATGCCTGGCATCTCAGCTGTTTCACCACCGACTAATGAACACTCTGAACGACGACAACCTTCTGCAATTCCAGCAACAACATCTTTTGCATTTTCAGGAACCAAATTACCAGTTGCATAGTAGTCTAAGAAAAACATTGGCGTACCAAAGTTACAAATTAGGTCGTTGACACACATCGCAACCAAATCAATTCCTACTGTATCAAAAGTATTACTCTCAATAGCAAGTTTTAGTTTCGTACCTACACCATCTGTAGCAGAAAGTATGACTGGTTCTTTGTATCCTGTTGGAAGAGCATATGCACCTGCAAAAGAACCAATGCCTCCTATAACATTTGCATCAAATGTAGACTTTACATCAGCTTTTATTGCTTCTACAAAATCGTTACCAGCATCAATATCTACACCTGCATCTTTATATGAAACTTTTTCCACTACTTTTTCTCCTCGTTACATGATGGAAAAGCTGTGCGTAACACTTTTGTAATATAACAAAAACCTGTTAATCCACTCAAAATTAAAATGACCATAATACCCAACTGCAGTAAGAAAGCTGCTTTTATAGAGCCTGAAGCTGCCAACATCATAGCAATACCAAGTGTCAATGCCAATAGAATTTTTTGTAGTTTTTCAACACACATTATACTCTCCAAAAATTTTTAAGCGATTATATCAAAATCTAACTGTTTAATGAGCGTCCAAGTTTTTCTTCTACAGAATTTACTTTTTTCCCTAGTCGCCCTATGGGTCCATCTCTATAATCTATTTTAATAGAGCTATAAATACGTCCACAATCTTTTTGTAATTCCAAATAAGCTTCATCAATTATGGCTAAAACCTCTGCCACTGTTTCCCCTTCTATTATAGTTCCCATAGGTGTCAACTGATATGCCAGTCCACTTTTGTCAACAATATCTAAAACACGTGCAACAAAAGCACTTTTGCTTTGGGTAGCTTCGGTAGGAAACATTGAAAACTCTACTAATGCACTCATACTTATCCTTTATATTTAATTTTTGTATCATACAAAAAATGGAGTTTAGTTATGATAAAATTAGTTTAATTTAATTATACGAGGAAATATGTAATGACTAAAAAAATATTATTGATATCTCTATTGGTAGGCAGCACTTTAACCTTTATAGGCTGTGAAGAGAGCAATAAGAGAGAAACAGAGATAAGCAAAGAGATAGAAAAAGGAAAACCCAGCCAGGAGAACGCTCAACTTGCCCAAAAATTTTTTGATGAGGGTAACTATAAACAAGCTTTAGCTCACGACCTAAAACAGCTTGAAGAAGATTTAAAATACTACAAAGAACAAAGTGCTGAAATCTCTCTTGATTACAATAACATAGGACTAAACTATGATGAATTAGAAGAGTATGATAAAGCATTAGAGTATTATAAAAAAGCGATGAAAATTGATAATGTTGTACTTGATTTAAACAGTTCAGAACGTGCAACTACCTATTATAATATTGCCTCTACTTACGATGCACTAGACAAGAACAGCGATGCACTAAAATATTATTTTAAAGCTTTAGAGATAGACAAAGCCATATCTGGTGAAAACCATGTAGATGTTTTATCTAGCTATTTAGATATTGCAAAAGTGTATAAGAAAACAGAAAAGTACTCTTCTGCTCTTACCTATTTTCAAAAAGCTCTGAAAGTACAAGAGAATCTTTATGGAGAAAAAGATAGTGATACAGCTGTTATAAAAAGAAATATTGAAGAGATGAAAAAAAAGATTAAGTAGATGTTTGATGTAGTCATCATTGGTGCAGGAGCAAGTGGTTTAGTTTCGGCTATAGTCTCTGCAAGAAGAGGTAAAAAGGTTTTAATAGTTGAAAAAAACAACAAAGTAGGAAAAAAGCTTTTAGCCACAGGTAATGGAAAATGTAATATTACCAATCAACGCCCTACCCTTGATAGATTTTATTCAGACAATCCTAAATTTATTGCTCAAGTTTTTGAAGATTATAACTACCAAACCATTAAACAGTTTTTTAAAACCATTGGTTTGGAGCTTATTGAAGCCAAAGAGGGAAAAGTTTTTCCTATGTCATTACAAGCCTCTTCTGTTGTAGAACTTTTAGTTTGTGAATGTGAACAACTCGGAGTTAAAATTCTTTGTGAGACAGAGGTAGAAAGTATTATAAAAAAGAGTAATAAATACGAACTAATACATACTCAAGGCAAAGTTAAAACAGAAAAATTAGTTATAGCTACGGGACACTGTTCAGCCCCACAACTTGGTGGGGTAGACATGGGTTTAACCTTTGCTAAAAAGTTAGGTCATAGTATCATAGATTCTTTTCCTACCTTAGTACAACTTACATCAGCATCAAAAAATTTAAAACGTATGGCTGGGGTAAAGGTAGAAAGTAAAGTAAGCTTAGAACTCAACAATAAAACCATAGAGAAGCAGGGGGATGTACTCTTTACTACTTATGGTATCTCTGGTTTAGCGATACTTGATATTAGCCGTTTTGTAATGGAAGTACTTTTAGAAAAGAAAAATATTATGTTAACCATTGACCTCATGCCAAAAATGAGTCGAGGACAACTATTAGCCCTTATGAAGAAAAGCTTAATCAAAAAGAGTTCTAAGCCTCTAAAAGTATGGATGCAAGGCTTCATCAATAAAAAGCTCATACTACCAATCCTAGAGCCATTAAAACTACAAAATAAAACCATAGGTTCGATAACATCGAACATTAAAGAGCTAGAAAAAATAGTAGACGGAATTAAAGCATTTAAATTCACCGTCAATGGAAGCAAAGGCTACAAAGGTGCAGAAGTTGCCACAGGTGGAGTAAATACAAAAGAGATTAACCCTAAAACAATGGAGTCCAAATTACATAAAGGAGTCTATTTTACAGGTGAAGTGTTAGATGTCGATGGAGACAGAGGAGGTTTTAACCTCCACTTCGCTTGGGTTTGTGGGTTAAGAGCTGGGGAGGCTCTATAGGGTGTTATCCCTGACTACACCCTATCAAAATGTTATTTTAAACGCTTTTTCCACTCTTTCTCGAACTTCTTACGTTTTGTAAAAGAGAGTTTTTCTATAAAAACCTTACCATCCAAATGGTCAACTTCATGTTGTAAGGCTATGGCTAAAAACTCATTATTATCAATGGTATGTTTTTTACCATAACGGTCTTGATACTCTAAAACTACATGCTCTGCACGTTCTATATCTTCATAAACTTTAGGAATACTCAAACACCCCTCTTGGTGTTTACAAGAACCCTCTTTTTTTATAAAAACAGGATTTATAATCTCTAGGGTATCCTCTTTTAATTGTATGGCATCTTCATCATCTTCATCAGGAAGATTAATAATTAAGGCACGTTTTGCTACACCTATCTGAATGGCTGCAAGACCAACACCACTCTTGGAGACCATAGTATCATACATATCATCAAGCAACTCATGTAGTTCACTGTCAAACTCAGTAACTTCCTTAGAAATCTGTTTTAAACGTTTGTCAGGGTAAATTACAATATCACGAATCACAGGGAACCTTAGCTAAAACTCTTGGTTAATACTTGGTCTATAAGTCCATACTCTACAGCTTCAGCAGATGACATAAAGTTGTCTCTCTCCGTATCTCGTTCAAGCTCTTCTGCTGTTTTACCACAATTTTTAGCCATAATTTCATTGAGGGAATCTTTTAAACGTTGAATCTCTTCTGCTTGAATCTGAATATCCGTTGACTGCCCTTGAGCTCCACCTGATGGCTGGTGAATCATGATTCTAGCATTTGGAAGAGCGTAACGTTTACCTTTGGTTCCCGATGAAAGTAAAAATGCACCCATTGATGCAGCTTGACCAATACAGATGGTTACAATATCAGGTTTAATATAATTCATAGTATCAAACATAGCAAGACCAGAAGTAATGACTCCACCTGGAGAATTAATGTAAAAATAGATATCTTTGTCAGGGTCTTGAGCTTCTAAGAAAAGAAGTTGTGCTACAATAGTCGATGCTACTTGGTCATTAACTTCACCACTCATCATAATAATTCTGTCTTTTAAAAGTCTTGAATAGATGTCGTAACTTCGTTCACCACGACCTGTTTGTTCTACAACGTAAGGAATATAACTCATTATTGGTACCTTTATGGTTTAAATTTAATTATTAGGAGAATACACTTTTTTTACTTAGAAGTGTATTGATAGCGTGGGCAATCATGCCCACAAAAGAGTATTGGTTAAAAAACTAGTTTTCTATTCCAATAATTTTAGCAAATAGTTTGTCTTCAATCATTCCCATTTTAACAGCTGGTAAAAGATTGTTTTGTTGATAATACTCAATCACTTGTTGAGGATCTTGACCTGACATCATCGCTTCATAATAGATAGTTTGAGTAACCTCTTGGTCATTCACTTCAATATTCTCTTTTCTAGCCAAAGCATCCACTAAGAAAGTTGCTTTTACTGAACGTGTAGCCTCTTCTCTTACAGAATCTCTAAGCTCATCAATTTTCTCATTGTTGTCTTTGTAAGTCGCAAGTTCTTCTTCACTCATATCTTTAGCTTTATTGTTTACCTGTGCGTCAATCTCTTGTTCCACAATGTTTTCTGGTAAATCAAAGTCGTACTCTTCAACCAATGCTTCAATAAGTTGAGGCTTCAATGTTTCATTATAAATTTTAGAAACTTTCTCAGCTTTAATCTGCTCAGAAACTTTATCTTTTACAGTCTGTGCCGTTGCTGTTTCATCACCAGGGATAAGTCTCTTCACCATCTCTTCATCAAGAACAGCTTCACCTTTCTCTTTGATATCATTTAGAGTTACGGTAAATACTGCCTCTTTACCTGCAAGGTCTGTTGATTGATAATCTTCAGGAAAAGTAACAGTAATATCTTTAGTCTCTTCAATATTCATATCAATCATTTGGTCTTCAAAACCAGGGATAAATTGACCTGAACCAATTACAAGCTCAAAACCTTCAGCTTTTCCACCTTCAAACTCTTCACCATCAATTTTACCAACAAAATCAAAGTTTGCTTGGTCTCCCTCTTTTAAAGCTCTTTTACTTTTAAGCTTTTTAAATGGTGTGTTGTTATCAAGAAGTGTTTGAAGACGCTCTTCAAGCTCTTTCTCTTCTACAGTTGGTTCATCATATTTAGGTGCTAGTTTATCATAACCTTCAGCTTCAATGGTTGGTCTAAGAGAGATAGTAATCTCGACCTCTATACCATCGTCTACTTTCTCATATTTTTTAAATGAAGGGTCACCAATAATATCAGAAGAATTAATCTCTAAATCTTTCTTAGCAGTTTCAATAATCTCTTGAATGGCTTGATTTTCAGCATCTTGTTGGAGTTGTTCACCATACATTTTTTTAATAATTGCTAAAGGCACTTTACCTTTTCTAAAACCATCTATCGATGCTGTTTTTGCAATATGTTTTGCAGCTTTTGTAAGATTTTTCTCAATGTCAGCAGTCTCGATTTTGGCTACTACCAACACATTTGCTGCATTGGTTTTTGTTGCTGTAATATTCACTACAATCCTTTTTTTCCATAATAATTTGGAAATTCTAGCTAAAATTGGCTAAAAATATTTATAATTTTAATTAAAAAATACAATAATAAAATAGATTGTTTATTTTAATATAGCTAGAGAGAATCCTACATCATTCTCAATTGACCTATACTATAGGTTCTTGATATAACTGTTGTGCAAGTTCGGCTTTTGCAACATAACGTATATTGAATTCTATATATCCATTTTTTAATAATTTTTCATATAAATTTGTAAGAACACCACTTTTACCTTTTAATGTTCCAACCTCTTTAAGTACCAATCTTCTAGGTGTCAAATTGTCACCAATTTTTACATTGCCATTGTCCCAAAGAATTCTAAGTAGTTTTTTCTCTGCTTCATCATAAACTTTTAAATCTAACGCTTTTACTCTTTTTGGACGTTTATTACTCTTTGTTACACTCTCTACCCCCTGATTTCCTAAGGGTTTAATGATAGACTCACTCTTTGTCGTTTTTTCTATACCAGCAGAAGTTTGAGGATAATAACTACCCAAGGTACAAGGAAGTGTACTTGTTGTCTGTGTTGGTACATATGAGGGTTGTTGTATCTGCTTCAACTGCTCTTGATGAACCTCTTTTTGATACTCTTGTACAGCTTTAATCCTACTATGTGTTTGTTCAATCTTTTGATACCCTAATGACTCATAAGTATTACTCTCCAACTCATCAAGCTTATCCATAAGTCCAAAGAAATCTTTTACATTTGAAGATACATTATCAACCACAATAATTTTACTTAATATACTAAACAGTGCCATTATCTCAATCATTATAAAAATAACCAATATGGCAGATGCTGTTGTTTTCGCTGAATTTTTAGACTCTTGCAACAATAGGTTGGTATTATGCATATTATTTTGAGCTGAAAGTTTCTGCAGTGTGCTAATAAGCTGATTATTACTTTTTACAGAATCACTAGACTCTTTATCATCATAACTTGAGCCATTATTCAAAGCTTTAGCCAACTCTGCATTGGTCGCAATAATGGAAGATATTTGTCTATTTTGTACTTTTTGTAAATCTCTTTGATAATTAATCTCATTTCTTAAGTCATTCGTAACCAAATTTTGTTGAAAAGTTTGAATGCTCTTATAATGGGTATAGAAACTAACAGCTATTAAACCTATGGCTACTATGGAGATTAAACTTTTACTCAAAAGGTTCATGTCTGAAAACATTCCCTTTATAGATAAGTGCTTAAAACCCTCTAAGGCTACAGCCAACACAATAACCAAAAGAACGGTTGTGATAACACCTAATGACTGATTAAAGTCTTGATAGAATGAAAATGCACTTGCCATAGCAGAAAGAATTGCAAATATTATCCATCCTCTTGCAAAACCTATGGCAACATCGTTAATGCTAGAAGCCCCTTTTATTTGAGCATACTGATTGTTTAGTGATTGTCTTGCTTTAAAATTTGATTCGTGCATAGTAATATCCTCTCTACTTATATTATTTTATGATTTCTCTATATATCTGTTAAATTATACTCATAAAGATTTAAAATAGAGTAAAAATATTTCTTTTTGACATATTTTATTTTAAAATATTTCATTTTAATATTTTTATTAATTTTTAATTTCAATTAATAATTTTTATATATCTAAATTTTTACAAATAGGAGTTTTAATAGAGATTTTTATGAATTAAAGGAAAAAGAAGAGTTTGTGTAAAAAATAATAGTTTAAAAAGAGTCCTTTTAAAGGACTCTTTTATTACGCCATAAATACAACTGGTATAATTAAAGGATAACGTTTCTTTGTTCTAACAATATATTTATGCACGATAGAGCGTAACTCATCTTGAATTACTTTTGCTGAAGTAACTTTCTTTTCTTCTGCATTAATCAAGAAAGTATCTATAATATTCTCTATCTCATGTGCAAAACGTTTATCTTCTTTGTTTGGTACCAAACCATGCGTCGAAATAACTGGCTTTCCTATTATTTTTTTAGTTGATTTATTAATCTGAATAGCAATATTTACAATTCCATCGCTTGAGAGTTTTTGTCTATCTTCTACAACATCAAGTTGAATCTCTTTGTTGTTTTGGTTATCAATAAAGCTTTTACCTGTTTTAACAGTTTTTACTTTTTTAAGATATTTAGTAGATATCTCTATCTGGTCACCATCACTCATAAGTAAGATATTTCTCTTGTCAACTCCACAAGCAATAGCAGTCTGTGCATGTTTATTAATATGGTTGTACTCACCATGTACTGGCAAGAAGAACTTAGGCTGAACCAATCGTAAAATAAGTTTTTGCTCCTCTTGTCCTGCATGACCTGAAACGTGAATGTTTTCAAAATCTTTATAACGTACGGTGACACCTGCTTTTACAAGTCTGTTCATAAGTGCAGAAACTGAAGCTTCATTACCAGGAATGGCATGAGCAGAAATAATAATGGTATCACTTGGCTTTAACTTGATATGTCTATGCTCATTGTTTGCCATACGAGAAAGGGCAGCCATATCTTCACCTTGAGAACCAGTAGTAACCACAAGTACTTGTTCATCTGCATACTTTGGAACTTCATGTGGTTCTATAAAATGTTTGTCTGAAATGTTTACATAACCCAAACGTCTGGTTGTCTCAATGTTACGCTCCATAGAACGACCAATAACACAGATTTTTCTACCTGCTGCTATCCCTCGCTCCATCGCTTGGTATATACGGTGAGTATTGGAGGAAAAGGTTGACATAATAACACGACCTTTAGCAAGGTCAAACAGCGTATCAAATGTTTTTCCTACAACAGCTTCAGATTTTGTAAACCCTGGATTGTGTGAGTTGGTACTGTCTGAAAATAGACAAAGAACACCCTTTGAACCATAGTAAGCATAACGCTGTAAATCCATTGTCTGGTTGTCAATAGGGGTATGGTCAATTTTAAAGTCAGCTGTGTGAATAAATGTTCCTGCTTTACTCTCAATAGCCAAAGAACAAGCATCTACAATAGAGTGTGTATTGTGCATCCACTCTATCTTAAAACTACCTACATCATACTGTTTTCTTTTTGTCACATAATTAAACTTATTCACATGCTCCATTAGACCATGTTCTTGAAACTTATTCTCTATCATCGCCAATGCCAATGGTGTTCCGTAGATAGGAAACTGAAGCTCTTTAAACAAGTAAGGTACAGCACCAATATGGTCTTCATGTGCATGGGTAATAATCACAGCTTTAATTTTACTTTTAATAGCATGAAGATATGAGAAGTCTGGAACTAAGATATCCACACCATGCATGGTCTCATCTGGAAATGACATACCAACATCAATAACAAATGCCGACTCATCATCTTCCATAACAGCCATGTTTCCACCAATCTCACCAAGACCACCAAGAGGAGTAAATCTTACCTTATGATTATTGTTTTCTATCTGCTTCCATGGATTCATTCTTAAATCGTTAACTTCTTCATTCTCTTTAATTGAGACTTTTATCGCATCAGTTAAAGGCCCTGCAACCTGTTTTTTACGACCTCTTCCACCAGAATTTTTATTTGGTTTATTTTTATTATTACTTGGCTTATTTTTATTTTGATTTGAATTTGTTTTTTTATTTTTACCGCTTTTCTGTTGAGGCTTTTTAGCTGTTTTTTTATTTCCATCTACATTTTTATCTGGAACAATTACATTACCATTTACCTCTTTATCTTGAACAACCCTATTCCCATCTATAGGTTGTATTGGAGCCTTTGGTCGTCTATGAGGATTACCCGCTCTTCTCGGTCTATCAGGTCTATCTCTTCTTGGCTTCTTTTCATTATTGTTATTTTGAGAAGTTTCTTTCGTTACGTTCTCTTGCTTTTGACTTTGCT
This sequence comes from Campylobacteraceae bacterium, assembly GCA_027068975.1. Taxonomy (GTDB): domain Bacteria; phylum Campylobacterota; class Campylobacteria; order Campylobacterales; family Sulfurovaceae; genus UBA1140. The sequence continues at coordinate 13,009 of JALXFN010000088.1, forward strand.
TTTCGTCTATCTTTTTGTTTTCTTCCATCTATATTATCCTTGTTTAATTCATTATATAAGTGATGATACATAGATGTCTCAGCTTCATGAGGTCGAATGGTTGGACTAAGTTCCAACTCTTGGAATAGTGTTTCAACTTTATCTTTATCGTAATGGCTGGTCAAGTTTTTTGAAAGCTTTTTGCGAGGCTGTTTAAAAGCAACCTTTAAAAAATTTTCAAAACTTTGATTATCTTCGCTACGGTTCTTTCGTATTAAAAGAATAGACGAGGTTACCTTTGGTGGAGGAACAAAATTTTCTGCTCCCACATCAAAAAGTAATACACCAACCCCTACGGTTTGCGTTAAAACAGAAAGTCCTGAAAAAGCTTTCTCTCCTGATTGTGCTGAAAATTTTTCAGCTACCTCTTTTTGAACCATTACCAAAATGGATTGGCACTGCTCATCTTTTAATGCTTTTAAGATAATTGTTGTGGCTATATAGTAAGGAAGGTTAGCTACTAAATGATACTCTTCTTTTAATAGTCTGTTTTCTCCCCAATTTTCTAGCACATCTCCACATTTTATATCTAGCGTCCCTGTGTGGATAGCTTCACTAAACGTACTCTGTAGATGTTCACATAATCTCTTGTCAACCTCAAATGCTGTGACATTTCGAGCTAATATTAGCTCTTTGGTTAAATCACCTAAGCCAGGCCCAATTTCTGCAACTCTTAAATTATCATTGGGAATCGATTGGATGATTCGTTTTATTATCGCGTCATTTTTTAGAAAGTTTTGCCCAAAACGTTTGTTGGCAAACTCTGATAGATTTTCAATTTTGTTCATTTTACACAATTCTTACTTATAGGATTCTTTTACATAACTATTTGCTACATAAACATTGGCTATAATTCTATCATAAAAATTAACTATCTAACTTTTCTCGTTCCCAACGTCCTCGTTGGGAATGTATATTAGAGTCTATTAATTAAATTTATATATGCATTCCCACGTAGAGCATGGGAACGAGATTGGACTCATACGTAAGGAACATAATGGAATATTTCGCAAAACGCATCATACCTTGTCTCGATGTAGACAATGGACGCGTAGTAAAAGGTGTAAACTTTGTAGGATTAAGAGATGCAGGTGACCCTGTGGAAGTAGCAAAGCGTTACAACATTGAAGGTGCTGATGAGATTACTTTCTTGGACATTGGTGCAACCCATGAAGGACGAGCGACGATTGTTGATGTTGTAAAAGAGGTAGCAAAAGAGGTTTTTATTCCATTGACAGTTGGAGGTGGAATTAGAGAACTCAATGATATCTACAAACTTTTAAATGTAGGTTGTGATAAAGTAAGCATAAACTCAGCAGCTATTAAGCGACCTGATTTTATTAATGAGGGTGCAAAGCGTTTTGGTTCTCAATGTATAGTGGTGGCTATTGATGCAAAAAAAGTTTCTGAAGACAGATGGCATATCTTTACTCATGGTGGACGAAATGATACAGGGATAGATGCTCTTGAGTGGGCAAAAGAGTCTTATGAGAGAGGAGCAGGGGAACTGCTAATAACCTCTATGGATGCAGATGGAACCAAAGCAGGATTTGACAATGAGTTAAACTCACGCATTGCAGAGCTGGTCAATATTCCAATTATCGCTTCAGGTGGAGCAGGGACAATGGAGCATATGAAAGAGGCTTTTACAAAAGGTAATGCAGATGCTGCTTTAGCTGCTTCTATTTTTCACTTTAGAGAGATTGATATTATGGATTTAAAACATTATCTCCGTAATGAAAATATACCTGTGAGAATATAGTTATGTTTATATGTGCAGGAGAGAGTGAAACTTTTGATTTTGCTAAACCAATGGGAATAGGGTTGATTGACATGAGTGTTAACTTAACTAAATTATGTATGAGTAAAACACCTCCTGCTTTTATCTTCTTTGTAGGAACAGCAGGAAGCTATGGAAAACATAAAATATTTGATATTGTAGAGTCAAAGACAGCGTCAAACATAGAGAATAGTTTTTTTAATGCAAAAGCTTATACTCCAATTGATAATGTTATTTCAACAGCAGAAGATGTTTCACGTGAAACAATTGTTAATTCATCTAACTATATTACAACAGATGTAAACTTGAGTAAATACTATTTGTCAAACAATATCAGTATTGAAAATATGGAGTTTTTTGCAGTACTTAAAGTGGCTAAACATTTTAACATACCAGCAGGTGGTGCATTTATTGTAACCAACTATTGTAATACCAATGCACATAAAGATTTTATGACTAACCATAAAGAGGCTATGGCACGATTGACAGCTTATATTAAAGAACCTATAAATAAAAAATAAAAGAGATATTATGATAACAGAAAAAAAACCATCTATTCAAGACTATACAAGAGAAGAGTTATCACAACTCATTAAGCCCTCCTTTCGAGCAAAACAGATTTACTCTTGGCTTTACCATAAATATGTAACAAGCTTTGATGAGATGAAAAATCTACCACAAGCACTAAAGGAGGAGCTTAAAGAGAAGTATAGAATAGAACCTCTAAAGATGATACGAAAAGAG
>JALXFN010000089.1 GCA_027068975.1 Campylobacteraceae bacterium
GATAAAAAACTCTCATACCATTATTTAAATATCTGTCTGCAACTATTTTTTGATTCATTAAATTTTTATACAATACATTAAAACTAGATTTCGTAGTGTCTAGATTAAAATATAAGTCATAATTGTTAATTTTCTCTTTATTAATAATCTTCTCATTCAACTTATTAAATTGAGGATATGTTTTTTCTAAAGTACGGCTCCCATTAAAAGCCATAAAATCAATACCATAAACCAGATTTTTAATATTGTTATATTTTAATGCATACATAAACAGTTTATAATGCATCTCTGTTATGGAGGCTGGTGCTTCTAAGTTAAATGTTTTTCCTTTTGTATAATGACTAACAACATTAGGATCCATAACTCCTATTCTTGATGTTCCTAGCATTAATGTATTAAATTCATCATCTATTAAACGATTAACTTTAAACCTATAGCTATATCCTGTGTTTGTTTTCTTAAAAACATTGACTCTTGGAATATGTACCTTATTATTCATACCATTAGGATCAATAAGATAATTAAAAAGTGCTATGATTGGAATAAATAGTGTTAGTAGTATCCAAAGTTTTATCCATCTCTTTTCACTTAACATTATTCTCCTTTTTAAAAATTAAAATATAAAAATTCTGATACTTTATTTAGTGATAATATACTTAACACAAATGCAGTAGCGGCCCAAAAAAGTGAAAAATAATTTAATTTAAAACTATTTAATTTCTCACTACTATTCTCAAAAAAGAGTACAATAACAAATCCCGCTAAAATCCATGGAATCATGATGATACTACCATCTAATCTATTTAACCACCCATTAAATATAACACCATATGGCTCAAGAAATGCAAGTTTTGTAGCAAGAAAACTAGGTAAAGCTATACCATTTAATCCTACCATCCCCGAGAGTACTTTTATAGCATCACTCCATGTAGTTGCTCTAAAGAAAACCCATGAGACATTAATAAAGTTAAAAGTAATAAACCATGCTAACCAAACAGGTAAACGTCCACCCATATCTTTCCAAATACGGTGAATTACTAAAGCAGCACCATGTAAAAATCCCCATAGGACAAACGTCCAACCTGCTCCATGCCAAATTCCTCCCAATATAAAGGTAATCATTAAGTTGGTATAAAGTCTAAAATTTCCATGCCTATTCCCACCTAAAGGAATATAAATATGGTCTCTCAAAAATCTACTTAAGGTTATATGCCATCTTCTCCAAAAATCTTGGATACTTACTGCCTTATAGGGGCTATTGAAGTTTATAGGCAGTCTAATATTGAATAGTAATGCCAAACCAATTGCCATATCTGTATAACCAGAGAAGTCAAAGTAGAGCTGAAATGTATAAGATAGACTTGTTATCCATGCTTCTATAAAATTCAAATACTCTGCTACATCAAAACCTTTTGTTGCCCATTCTGAAAAGGTATCAGCAATAATAACTTTTTTAAATAGTCCTATAGAGAAAATAAAAAGTCCCAAAGCAATATTTTTATAGTTCAGTACCCTATTATTGATATCTTCAAATTGAGGAAGCATCTCTTTATGATGTACGATTGGTCCAGCAATAAGCTGAGGGAAGAAAGTGACAAATACGCTATAGTCTATAAACGTATATCCCAGTGTCTCTTGTCGATAAGAACTTACCAAATAAGCTATTTGTTGAAAGGTAAAGAAGGATATTGCTAAAGGCAGTGCCAAATGTAAAAGTTTAATATCTGTACTAAACATTAAATTGATATTTTCTAAAAAGAAATCACTATATTTATAATAACCCAAAAGTAAAATATTTACAATAATAGCAAAAATTAATAGGGTTTTTCTCTTAAAAAAAAATGATTTTTTTTGACTTAGAATGGTTCCCATTCCATAATTAAATAAGATAGAAGAGAGCATAATTGGTAAATATGCTATATTCCACCAACTATAAAAGAATAGACTACTAAAAAGTAAAAAATATTTACTTAGTTGCGTAAGATTCTTATGGTTCAAATAAAAATATATTAAAAATGCAATTGGTAAAAATAGAAATATGAATTCGTAACTATTAAATAACACTGTATCCCCTGATGATAAAACACAAAATATTGAATCTTTATTACTGTGATGGAATCATATAGCAATTGTTATTTAAAAATGTTTAATTACCAAAGATGTATCATTTGTTTATTTTAATAATATATTATATATAATTTATTATATATAATATAAAGTAATTACTAAGTTTATCCTAAATACTATCACAGTCTTAGCAATGTATAATAGAATAAACCTAAATAAGGAGTCACCATGCGTAGATTATTAATTCTACCTTTGTTATTTGGAATACTTAGTGCAGACAGTGGTATTTTAGATATCAAATGGCCAAAACCAAATGCTAAACACCTAAAACCTTCTACCCCTTATCCTAAGGTTTTAACAGAAGGAATTAAAGATGTAAGATTACCAGTTTATATTCCAAACTCTTATGCCTATATTAAAAACATGGTTGTTATAGCAGATAAAAACTTCTACACTATATCTTTTCCATTTAAAGGGGCAACGGTTACAATTTCAGGTGATAGAACTTACCAAGAGAGTGTTTCCAATAAACAAGAGTTTAAAGCTATACTAAAAGCTATTCCTCCTGTAACTTTTCAACAAGAAGAGGGAATCATGACTGCTGAGTTTAACAGACATGGAGTAAACTACTCTATGGAAATTGAGTGCGATAAACCTCAAAGAGATAAGAGATGTACTGATACAAAGCTTATTAAAGAGCTTTATAGTCGTCTTATTATGGTGGGGGGACACCCATGAGAACTCTTTTAATTATCCCTTTTATACTTTTTTTCTCTGCCTGTACTCAAGAGCAACCAAAACCTAATAAACCACTGACAGAAGAAGAAAAAAAGTTTACCTTCTCTCCTGCTGGTCAATTAGTACCTGCAAAAAGTGGACAAGGTCGCAATGGAGATAATTATATTTATGCTCCAGGTATTCGTTTCCCTATAGAGTCTGCACCAGCATACTTAAACTCTCAAGTTTATGGAATTGGTGGTCTATATGGAGCAAGAGGTAGCCTATGTAATGAAAAAAATTATCAATACCCATGGCATGATAACTACTGTGAAAAACGAAGATGGGGTATGCCTTTATGTAGTGGAGGAAAAGGGCACCAAGGTGTTGATATACGTACAGCAACTTGTGAAAAAAATAAGTACTATGCTGTTGCAGTTGAAGATGGAATCATCACCTATATCGGTAAATATACTGTAAAACTTAGAGGTAAATCAGGAAGAACCTATCGTTACCTACATTTAGATTCACCTAGTGTACTGGTTAAAAAAGGTGAAAAAGTAAATAGAGGAGATAGACTCGGTTTAGTATCAAACAACATGGGAAGCACTAAAACCTCTATCCATTTACATTTTGATATAAAAGAGACCATAAAAATAAACGGTAAATCTACTAAAGTTTATGTTCCACCATATACATCTTTAGTTGATGCCTATAAACGTTTACTTCGTGGAAACCCCTAATAGGAACTTGGACTTTAGTCCAAGAACCCATACAAAGGAACAGAACTAAAGTTCCTATTCCTAATTTAATCTCTTATTGCCTCTTTATCCAACTCTCCTGACTTTAACTTTTTTAAATAATCTGTCAGCATCTCTCTAACATCACCAGACATAAGTAAAAGACCAAATATATTTGGTACAGCCAATGCTAAAAACAGAATTGAAGAGAAATCAACCATAAGCCCTGTGTTTGTTATTGTTGCAATGATTATACATGCTAAAAAAATGAGTTTATAAAGAATAGATGTCTTAGAACCAAAGAGGTAAACCCACGCTCTCTCTCCATAGTATGACCATGAAATCATGGTCGAAAATGCAAACATAAAAATAGCAATACCTAAGATATTAGGAAACCAAGAGACCACAGAACCAAAAGCAGTAGAAGTAATGACTGAGCCTTGTTTAGCAGCAATGGCAGCATCTAAAGCTTCTGTTCCACCTGTGTAAGTTCCTGTCAAGATAACCACTAAAGCTGTCATGGTACAAACCACAACCGTGTCTATAAATGGCTCATAAAGAGATACCATTCCTTGACGCACAGGGTATTTTACTTTAGCAACTGAGTGAGCAATACCTGCCGAACCAAGTCCTGCTTCGTTTGAGAATACTGCTCTTTGAAACCCTTGTACCATGGCTCCTGCTACCCCACCTGCTACTGCTGTAGGATTAAATGCCTCAGAGACAATAAGACCAAAAGCATGAGGTATATCAGCAAAGTGAACATAGAGAACCCAACTTACCATTAATAGGTAAAAAATAACCATAAGAGGTACAATAGCTTCAGCAACATGGGCAATACGTTTAATCCCCCCAATAATCACCAAACCTGTAATAAATGCCATAAAGAGACCAAAAATATAACCATGCTCATTAATATATGGAATATGAGTTTGAACAATAGCTAAAGACTGAGAGATTTGAAACAAATTTCCTGCACCTAAAGCTCCTAAAATCATAAAGAAAGCAAAAACAATAGCTAAGTACTTCCCTAAAGTAGGCATTCCTTTTTCAGCCACTCCTCGTGAAAGGTACTCCATACCTCCACCCATAATGGTTCCATCAGCTAAAAACTCTCTGTGTTTTACAGACAGAGTTACCTCTGTAAACTTAAGTGTCATACCTAAAAAACCTGCCAATATCATCCAAAAGGCAGCCCCTGCTCCACCCCAAGAGATGGCAATAGAAACAGCAGCAATATTACCAATACCTACAGTAGCTGAAAGTGCTGTTGTGAGTGACTGAAAAGGAGTAATAAGTCCCCTATCCTCTTTGGTTTTATAACGTCCTCTTACAATGTCAAATGAGTGTTTAAACATTCTAAGATTAACAAAGCCCATTTTAAAAGTCAAATAGACTCCTCCTAAAATGAGCCATGCAACCACAAAGGGGAAAGTAGTTCCCTCTATTTGTCCAAAGAAAATATCAAAAAAAAGTATATTCTCAAAAAAGGTATTAATCCCTTGAATTATTTCATTCATGTTAACTCCTATTATTAATTATCTAATTGTATAGAAAACAATCTAAGTTTTGCTATAATCCACACAAATATATAAAAATAAAAAAGGAGATTATTATGGCATTAGTATTACTTCCATTAGCACAAGGATTTGAAGAGGTTGAAGCAGTTTCACTCATAGATGTACTTAGACGTGGTGGCATTGGTGTTAGAGTGGCATCTGTTGACCCACATAAAGAGGACAATTTAGTCTTAGGAGCCAATGGCATTACCCTACAAGCGGACACCAACATAAAAAATGTTGTATCAGAAGATTTCGACATGATTTTGCTTCCTGGAGGCTGGGAGAACACATACACCCTAGCAGACAACAAAACGGTACAGACCCTTCTTAAAGAGTTTAAAACTAAAGAGAAAATCATCGGAGCTATCTGTGCCGCACCCTATGCACTTAACAAAGCTGGAGTTTTAGGAGATGACTATACCTGCTACCCTAGTGTAGAAGATGAAATAGCTAAAGAGGGTTATAGAGATGACCAAGCTGTAGTTATTGATGGTAACATAATGACCTCACGTGGACCAGGAACAGCTCTTTGTTTTGGACTAGAGATTGTAAAAAAATTTTCAGGAGAAGAGACTTATCTAGCCGTTAAAGAGGGAATGCTTTTAGATTTTTGTGAATAAAAATTAATAGAGGGTAGGTAATATCCCGAATTTAAACCTATTCTCTACTCAAAAAACTCTTTAGCATCCAATAAAAAGTCTCCAACTCTCTCTTCAATATTATATATATCCCCTTCTTTAGCAAACTGTTGTAACTCATCTGCTTGTTTTGCCAACACCATCAACCCAAGATTAGAAAAAATCCCTTTCATTGCATGAAAAGTATCTTTTAAAACCTTCAAGTTTTGCTTATAAATATTCTCTTCTATTGTAAGTATACTCTTTTTCAAATCTTTAGCTGCAATATTAATCAGTCTAAAACTGGTCTCTTCATCAAAATAGCCTTCAAAATGCTTCATGGCTAACTGATGGAGTAGATTATGCTTACTTTCAAATGATGCTTTAGTAATCACCGAACTCACTTGTGCTAATCTTGCTCCTATATCTCTATATTCAAAAGGCTTTTCTATAAAATCATTCATTCCAGCTAATTGAGCTGCATCCATATCTTCTCTATAGACATTGGCTGACATGCATACAATATAAACATCTTTATCAAAAGTACGAATCTCTTTTGCCGCCTCTATACCATCTAAAACTGGCATTCTAATATCCATAAAAACAATATCATAACTGTTCTTTCTAACTTTTTCAACAGCTACTCTACCATTTTTGGCGGTATCTACAATAACAGAAAAATAGAATTTAAATAACTCTGTTTGAAATTCTCTATTTAAATCAATATCTTCAACTATTAAGACTTTTAAATGGGAGTAATCTCTCTTATCCTCAATAGTTAACTTATTTACCATTAAATCTTTTGATTTGTCAACTGACTTTTCACAGTAGAAGGTAACGCTAAACTTACTCCCTTTTCCCTCGTTTGATTGGAGCGTTATATGTCCTCCCATAAGTGTTACTAACTCATGTGAAATATACAGACCAAGACCTGTACCTTGTTCTAAGTCTGTAGAAGAAAATGGTTCAAAAACACTCTCCTTTATATCCTTAGGGATTCCTAACCCTGTATCTTCAATATCTACAATAATTTCTAATTTTTTATCTACCTCTTTAATCTTTGAAAGAGAAAAAATAATTTTCCCTTTTTTTGTAAATTTTGCAGCATTGGTTAAAATATTTCCAAATATCTGTTGTAAATGCTTTTTATCGCCCAACACATAATACGGAAGTGTTGGAATATCAACTATAAATTCAACCTCTTTTTCTATTTTGGACTCTACCAATTCAGCACAATAGAGAAGAAGCTTATCTAAATTTAACTCTTGTATATTTAGTTTCACTTTTCTTTTTTTTAGTTTTGAAACATCCAACAAGTCAAATATCAGTGCTTTTAAGAACTCTGCACTCTCATTTAGTTGAGTTAAATATTTTTTCTGTTGCTCTGTTAAATCTGTTTTTAGCAACAATGCACAATTACCTAACAGAGGATTTAGGGGGCTTCTTAACTCATGACTCATCATCGCAATAAATGTCTGTTTATCTGCAAGTACTGCATCTAATTCTTTATTAACGCTATGAAGCAAATGATACAGTGTTAATTTATCCCGTTGAAGTTTAGAGTTTTTCTCTTCTAATAATTTTATATACTTTTCTAATTTTTTAACTCTCTCTTTTAATTCACGCTTTTTCATCTCTTCTCTCTCATTTGAATGGTTACAAAAGTTTCATTGTGAAAAGCCGAAGAGCTATAAAATGAAGAGAATTCACCATAGGTATAGAAACCTATAAGAGGCGTTTGCTTAAGTGTATTAAATACAGCATCTATCTCATTAACCCCTAAATTCCCCAAAAGCTCTTTATGTGCTGTACAAGGAAAAACAAGAGTTAAATCAGGACTATTTATATGGTTATTATTTGATGTTTTCTTTATGCTCTCCACCACATTATCGATAACTTTTAAGCCAATAGGAATAGATATTTTCACTCTTGAACCCTCTTTAACATGTCCAGCACAAACTAAAGAACCATCTTTATTAATATCAATTATAGCACGACTAACAACTTCTCCATTGTGAGTTATTACCTCCATTGGAAAATCTATTCCTATACAAGGCATATCTTCTGATGTTATATTTAAGTACTCTGTATAGAATTCAATAGCTGGTTTATCATCAATAGTATAAACAATATTTTTAGCCGATTTTGTAACAACACGCTGAACACCTATACCTGACCAACCAAACCCTTGTGATAAACAAATATCTATCTTATTTTTATCTATAGCCAAAGCCAACACACCATCTTTTACTATCTTTTTTTGAGAAAAAACATAGGTACCTTTAAACTTTCTATCATCAGCTGCTAAACCACCAAAAATATCTTTATGTTCCTCCTGAATACCATTAAGATAACTCTCATTATCAAAATCTAATCCTGCAGTTATTGTCATCAGTGATGCATTCTCAAAGCTCTTATTTACCCATTTTCCAATCTTTTTTCCTAATTTAAAAAACTCATTATCTCTATTTTTTTTAAGTTTTATGGAAAATGCTGAAGCATCCATGTCAACCAACATACATGTTAAACTTTTCTCTTTTGTATGTACACCTACTCTACTATCAGCATAAATCTCACCAGCTGTACTTGAACCTACAATAATAAATTTATACTTAGATAATTTAGCCACAAGCTCTTCTATATCATATTCAATAGAGACATAAATAAATGCAAGTGTTGGCATAAAACTATTTTTTATACTCTTATCAATCTCTTTTATAAATGATTCTATTGAATCCCTATTTATTACGCTATGTTTCATCTATTTAAAATTTTCTAAAAATAAGTATGTTCTTTCTAAAAAACTACTAAAGTCAAAGGGCTTAGTTAAATAATAATCTGCACCTATTTCATCAAGTTCACTATGAGTTAACCTATCTGTTGTTATAAGAATAATAGGAAATCCTTTCCTCTTCTCACGCTCTCTTAAACTATCCATAAACTCTTTACCATCCATATTTGGCATATATAAGTCAAGAAAAACCATATCTAAAGAAAGTTCATTAATAACACTTAATGCTTCTACGCCATCTGTTGCTTGATAAATAGTAATATTGGGTATCTGTTTCAATATTGTTTCAATCAATTCTCTTGTAAATTGATCATCATCAATAATTAAAATTGAAAGATTATTAAACTTACTCCAATCCATGATTTTTATCCCCTTTGTTTCCTAAACTGTTATTAATATAATACTATAATTAATTGTGAAAATATAGTGAAATATAAAAAATATATAAATTTATCATCTCTTCACAAAAAAGATGCTATATTAGATAAAAATTATACCGTTTAAGGCAAAAAATGTCCCAAGAACCTGATAGTAGTATACCAAAATTTACTCATCTACATCTACATACTGAATTTTCAATGCTTGATGGAGCTAATAAAATACCTGTTCTTGCCCAAAAAATAAAAGAACTAGGCATGGATAGTGTTGCCATGACCGACCATGGAAACATGTTTGGAACCATAACCTTTTATAATGAAATGAAAAAAAATGGCATTAAACCCATTATTGGAATGGAAGCTTACATTCATAACGAAGAGGAGATAGGCGATAAATCGACACGAAAACGTTTTCACTTATGCTTATATGCTAAAAATGATGTTGGCTACAAAAACCTTATGTATCTAAGTTCACAAGCCTTTATGCATGGTTTTTACTACTATCCACGTATTAACTGGAAGATGTTAAAAGAGAACTCCGAAGGGCTTATCTGCTCCTCTGCTTGTCTACAAGGAGAGATAAACTGGCACTTAAATTTGAGTGAGCGTAATGTTAAAAATGGAGCTTTAGGCTATGAAGAGGCAAAAAAAGTAGCCCTGCGTTACAAAGAGGTTTTTGGTGATGACTTCTATATGGAGATTATGCGTCATGGAATTGACCATCAGTACAACATTGACAAGCAGATTATTCAAATAAGCCAAGAGACGGGTATTAAAATTATTGCCACAAATGACACCCACTACACCTTACAAAAAGATGCCGATGCACACGAAGCATTTATGTGTATCGCAATGAACAAACTCTATGATGACCCTAACCGTATGCGTCACTCAGTACATGAATTTTATGTCAAATCACCTGAGCAAATGGCTGAACTTTTTGCCGACATACCAGAAGCCATAAGTAATACTCAAGAGATAGCAGATAAGTGTAACCTAGAGATAAAACTGGGTGACCCAACACCACCAAACTTTAAATTTACTCAACAAGTTGCTAAAGAAGAGGGGCTAGAACTTCCAAGTAGTGATGAATATTCACTCGAAAACGATATTATTCTTTTTAATCACCTTTCAAAAAAAGGGCTTGAGAAGCGTCTAAAAATAGTTCCTGAAGAGAAACATCAAGAGTACCGTGACCGACTGCAAGTAGAGATGGACATTATTAACTCCATGAAGTTCCCAGGATACATGCTTATTGTTTGGGAGTTTGTTGATGCTGCAAAACAGATGAAAATCCCTGTTGGTCCAGGGCGTGGTTCTGCTGCTGGTTCGCTTGTTGCCTATTCTCTAGAAATTACAGACATTGACCCTATTCCTTATGGTCTACTCTTTGAGCGTTTTCTTAACCCTGAACGTGTATCGATGCCAGATATCGATATGGATTTCTGTCAAGCACGTCGACAAGAGATTCTAAACTATGTTATTGAAAAATATGGTCGGGTAAACGTCGCCCAAATCATTACTTTTGGTAAGCTTCAAGCAAAAGGGGTCATTCGTGATGTTGCTCGTGTATTAGATATGCCCTACTCTCAAGCTGATGCCATGGCAAAGCTTATTCCTGATGAGTTGGGAATTAACCTAACAGACTCTTATGCAAAAGAGCCTAAAATTAAAGAGCTTTGTGATACAAATCCTTTAGCAAAACGTACTTGGGATTATGCTTTAGCACTTGAAGGTCTAAACCGAAATGCAGGAACACACGCTGCGGGAGTTGTTATCTCCAATGAACCTTTATGGAAAAAGACACCTCTATTTAAACCAAGTGGACAGGACACCCTAGCAACCCAATACAACGGTAAATATGTTGAAGATGTTGACCTTATTAAATTTGACTTCTTAGGCTTAAAGACTCTAACGGTTATTGAAGAGGCTCTACAGCTTATCGAAAAGCGTCATGGAAAGCGTATTAACTTTATTGAAGAGGATATAAATGACCCAAAGGTCTACGAATACATCTCTACAGGTGATACACTTGGACTCTTTCAGATAGAATCAGCAGGTATGCAAGACCTCGCTAAAAAGCTAAAACCAAGTGGGTTTGAAGATATTATTGCGATGTTGGCACTCTATCGACCAGGTCCAATGGAGTCTGGAATGCTCGATGACTTTGTGGAGCGTAAACATGGACGAGCTGAGATTACCTATATGTTCCCTGAACTAGAACCCATCTTGAAGCCTACCTATGGAGTTATTGTCTATCAAGAGCAAGTTATGCAGATAGTTCAAACCATTGGTGGGTTTAGCCTTGGTGGGGCTGACTTGGTTCGTAGGGCTATGGGTAAGAAGATTAAAGAGGAGATGGACAAGCTCAAAGAGGAGTTTGCTGTTGGTGCAGGTAAAAAAGGGTTCGATATGGAGACAGCTAGAGAGCTGTTCGACCTGATTGTTAAATTTGCAGGGTACGGTTTTAACAAATCTCACTCGGCAGCCTACGCTATGGTTACCTTTTATACTTCATTTTTAAAATACTACTACCCAACAGAGTTTATGGCTGCGATTTTAACCCTAGAGAAAAACAACACCGACAAAGTCGTAAAATATGTCGATGAACTCAAACGCCTCAATATCACCTTACGTCCACCCAACATCAACCGTTCTGATTTGGTATTTCAAGCTGACGAGATAGATGGAGAGAAGATTGTCTTCTTTGGTATGGGTGCGATTAAAGGTGCTGGTGATGTAGCGATTAACTCCATTATACAGACACGTAATGAGGGTGGAGCATTTAAAGATATGAGTGACTTTGTCTCTCGGATAGATGCTTCTAAAGTTAACAAGCGTGTTATTGAATCTTTGGCAAAAACAGGAGCATTTGATGAGTTTGGTCACTCTCGTTGTGCCATTATTAGCCAAATAGAAGATATTGTTGATGCAGCAGGAAAAGCGATGATGGCTAAAAAACAGGCTGTTGGTTCACTCTTTGGAGATGCAGAGGAGATGACCACTGTCTCGGTGAACATTAAAGATATGCCAGAGTATGACCTACTCGACCTCTTGGCACTTGAAAAAGAGTCTTTAGGTTTCTACGTTTCAGGTCACCCACTTGACAAATATCGTGAACAACTAGATGAGATAAACTACACCCTAAGTTCAGAGATAGATGACCTAGCTGATGGCTCTCAAGCTCTATTTATTGGGAAAATTGAGGAGATAAACACGCGTATCTCTAAAAAGGGTAACAAGTTTGGAATTGCCAATATCATGGACTTGCATGGAAATATTGAACTTATGCTATTTGAGAACCGATTGATAGAGTTAGAGGAGGATTTTGACCTAAGTAAACCTATCGCCTTTAAAGTAAAAATTACAAAAGATGGTGACTTTACACGCATGAATATCTTAAAGATTGAGTCACTTAAAGATGCCAAAAAAGAGAAAGTCAAGGTCAAAAAGGAGCAAAAGCACACCCCTGAACCTGTGGCTGACCCTGTTGTTTTAGCGATGAATCTACTCCCTGATGAGAAGATGATAGAGGAGCTGTTTTGTCTAGCTCAAAAATACCCAGGAAGACACCCTCTCCAACTCAATATTAAATCTAAACTCCAAGAGGTAATTATTGAGTCAAAGCTCAAAGTGAGTCGTTCTATTTTGATTGATGCAAAAAAGATAGGTGTTTACGAAGAAGAGAAATTATTAGCTACCTCATAAGCTACTAATTTAAAGGGGTTCCAAAATTTTGTGTCCAATAGTATATATACTTTGAATTAGAGTTTTTAACCATTGCCATACCTACTTCTTTAAGTTTTGGATTCATAATATTGGCACAGTGACCAGCACTATTTAATAAACCTTGAACAGCTTTCTCCGCAGTAGTTATGTTGGAACCAGCTCCAATATTTTCAGCATATATTCTCCAACTATATCCATACCTTTCTATTCTATCTTTTCCAGAACTAGCAGATTTTTTTATAAAACCTGTCTTATCTGATATTTGACCTGAACCTTTATGAGAAAACATATTACTTATCGCCATATCATAACTATGTTCATAAGCAGCATTATAGAGCTTATCATTCCAAACAAGTGGCTCTGTGGCTTTAAAATAACCTTTACTTCCACATGTTTGATTGTTACTTCTTGCTCTATTAATCGCATTTAAATATTCTATTTTAAAGTTATAAGCTGTGGGCATAGATAATTTTAACTTTTCTTTGTTTATACATGCAGTCAATAATAGTAAGGTTAAACTACTTAAAACAATACATCTTCTCTTCTTCATATTTTATTCCTTCTATATTTATTAATTATAAAATTAAGTATAGTTTACAAAACTTAAATTCATAGATAAAGAATAATGAGCCTATAAAAAGAGCTTCCATAGTATACTTATCGGCAACTCAAAGGAAAATAGATTCTATAGATAACCTTTATTTAATAAAAATTTATTATAATAGATTATTGAATAGTGTAAAAACTGTTTTAATTACGAATTCTTCCAATATGGAAAAAAAGGAACATAATGAGTTTTATTAAAGGAATTTTTACTCTTATAGGTTTTATTGTAGTTGTTGCTGCAGTTCTTGTAGGTGTTAAATATGGTTCAAGTTTAGGGAAAATGGATTCTCAAGCTTTAGATACATACATGAGTATGGCAGACAAAGTTTTAACAACTGGTGACCCTGCAAAAGGTATGATTATTAAGAGAAAAATGGTTATTGAAGAGGGTACTTCCAAAGAAGAAGCTATTCAAAATGCTATTGAAGTTATGGATGAAGTAGCTGAAGGTTATGGACTTGCAAAGGTTGATGAGAAAACTATGCCTAGAGGTGGAAAGTTTATGAAAGATGGTGGGAAATATACACACATTCGTTCATACTGTTCTCCATCAATCGCTGATATTTTCTTAAACTTTTCAGGTGAATTTGTAGGTTTTATGCCGTGTAGAGTTGGAATTGTAGAAGATGACAATGGCGACATTTGGTTATATACTATGAATTTAGACATGATGATTCATGGAGGATATACACTTCCAGATGAACTACTTAAATATGCTAATGATGTAAAAGATGCAATGGTTGGGATGATAGAACAAGGTGCTGCAGGAGAAGTAGCTGACTAGTTTTTCACTTTAACTTCAAAAAAAGGTTGCCAAACTTGGTAACCTTCTCCCTCTTTTACAACCTTTTAAAATACAACTTCACTACTTTATTTTGCTATAATAGAAATATATCAATAAGTTTATTTTTATAATAAGTATAGTATAAACTTATATATTTAATAACAAAGGATTATATTATGAGATTAGAAGGTGAACCATCATTAGGTCAGATAGATGATTATAATGGAAAAGAGACTCCAGAAAAGAGAAGATTGGTACGAAACATTATTATAGGCTTACTTGTTATAAGTGCTATTTATGGTTTTGTCAAGTTTAGCTTCTCTACACCAAGCGACTACGTAGGAACTCCTGAAAATCCAGGAATCAATACAGCAAGAAAATAGTACTAAAACTATTCAAAAGACACTATTCTATATAGTAACAACTATATAGAAAAATATCTAAATATTAGGTAACACTTTTTTGAGCATAATCTACCTCTTTGTGTAAGAAAGAAACAACCAATAGAGATAATTTTTCTCAAAGCCGACTTTAATTCTCCTATTTAAAAAATATTGATAAACTCATTCTATTAAACTACTAGATAAGGATGATATATGTCATTACCAAAAATTATATGGTCAAAAATCGATGAGGCACCAGCGTTAGCTACGTATTCATTGTTACCAATCGTAAACGCGTTTACACAAGCAGCAGGTGTTACTGTTGAGACTTCAGATATTTCACTAGCAGGAAGAGTTCTTGCAGCAATGGGTCTTGCAGAAGATGAGCTTTCTAAACTTGGAGAAGTTGTTTTACAACCAGATGGAAATATTATTAAGCTTCCAAACATCTCAGCATCTATTGGTCAGCTTAAAGAGTGTATTGCAGAGCTTCAAAGTCAAGGATATGATATTCCTGATTTTCCTGAAAACCCTTCTACTCCTGAAGAGGAAGCTATTAGAGCAAAATACAACCCTTGTTTAGGAAGTGCCGTAAACCCAGTTCTTAGAGAAGGAAACTCAGATAGAAGAGCAGCAAAAGCAGTAAAAAGATATGCTCAAAATAACCCTCATAGACTTAAAGCATTTAGTGAAAACTCAAAAGCCTATGTTGCACACATGGAAGGTGATGGTGACTTCTACGGAAATGAAAAAGCTGTAACTATGGACAAAGCACAAAAAGTTACTATTGCTTTAAATGGTAATGAGTTAGCAACTATTGATGCACTTGAAGGTGAGATTCTTGATGGTACATTTATGTCTGTTAAAAAACTTAGAGCATTTATCCAAAAAACAATTGACGATGCAAAAGCAAATGGTGTTTTATGGTCTATCCACCTAAAAGCTACTATGATGAAAATCTCTGACCCAATTATGTTTGGTCATGCACTTGAAGTATTCTTTGCTCCTGTATTTGAGAAGTATGCTGATACATTTGCAGAGCTTGGTGTTAATGCAAGACTTGGTATCTCTGATATTGAGAAGAAGATTGCAGGTCACGAAAAAGAGGCAGAGATTTTAGCTGCATTTAAAGCTGTAGTTGATTCTGATAATCCTGAGATTGCAATGGTAGACTCAGACAAAGG